>NZ_JAGSXH010000370.1 GCF_018283645.1 Actinocrinis puniceicyclus
TGACCGAGTTGACGATGTACTTGTTGAAGTAGTCCTTGATCGGCTGCGCTTGGCCGGTCGGGGTCCAGTAGCCCGGGTAGCACAGCATCGTGTTCTGCGAATCGTCGCTCGGCGTGGAGGAACCGCACGCGGGCGCCGAGTAGTTCACCGTGACCTGCTCGCCGGTCTCGGTGGTGATCGTGTACAGCCGCGGCCGGGTGATCGGCGGGTAACCGTCGCCGACGGCCACCCGGTTCGCCAAAGCCTTGGTGGTGAACGCGACCGCGGGCAGCGCCGGGACGGACGGGCCGCCGCCCGCGGTGTCCTGTCCGGTGCGGGTGATCGAGGCGAGCGCGAGCGATTGTTTGGTGATATCGCCGGTCGGCGGGAAGGCATAGGTCAGCGCCCAGTTGTCGACGTTGGCCAGGCTCGTGCCCGACAGGGCCTGGGTCTGGATCCCGGTGACCTCGTACTCGGTCCAGAACGAGGGGGCCTGCGTGCTGCAGCTGGCGCCGGAGGCGCAGTTCATGTCGTAGGGCACGTCCGGCCAACTCGAGGTGGAACCGGAGATCCCGGAGGTCGCGCACCCGGTGGCGGAGGTGTCGCAGCGCCCGTTGACGGTGAAGGACACCTCACCTGCGGGGGTGGTGGTGTACACCTGGCC
>NZ_JAGSXH010000371.1 GCF_018283645.1 Actinocrinis puniceicyclus
GGTTGTTGCGCACCAGGTCACCGTGGCTGATGTCGTTGGTCCAGGTGGCGCCGCTGTTGGCCTTGCCCGCGAAGGGGTTGCTCTCGCTGGTGGCCTGCGGGGTCCACGACCCGCTCAGGCTGCTGGCCGTGTACGAGCGGAAGTAGCGGTACCCGCTCGAGCCGATCGCCTCGACGATCATCAGGTACTGGTTCTGGCCCTGGACCTTGTAGACCTGCACCGCTTCGAAGAGGTTGTAGGTCGAGTCGCTCATCACCGTGGTGTAGTTGGAGCCGAAGTTGCTCGGGAAGTTCCCGATCGGCATGCTCGCCCGGTAGATCTTGCCGTTGTCCCCGGCGAAGAACAGGTACATGTTCGTGCCGTCGCCGATCAGCGTCTCATCGATCGGGTTGGAGCCGCCGCCGAGGCTGCCGGTGAACAGCGCCTGCTGCGAGGACCAGCCGTTGGGGTTGGTCGGGTCGCTGGAGGTGCGGTACATGAAGGGCGCGGAACCCCACTCGGACGCCAGCACCCAGATGTTCTTCGGCGCGAAGTAGAGAAGCGTGGGCGCCACCCCGGCCTGGTTCATTCCGGTCTGGGTCGCCGAGGCCATGTCGGACCAGTTGGTGAACGGAGAGAAGCCCGTCGAGCCGTACG
>NZ_JAGSXH010000372.1 GCF_018283645.1 Actinocrinis puniceicyclus
GGGTGGGGTTGGGCTGGATGTTGCCGAACCAGTACACCCCGTTGGTGCCGGCCGGGTCGCCGTCGGCTTCGAGTTCGACGGTGATCTGTGGGGCGAAGGTGTTGGAGGAGACGGGATTGGTCAGGTCGAAGCCCAGGGCGATGTCGCCGCCGGTGCAGTTCAGTCCGGTCTGCGCGGGCCAACTGTGGGTGATGGTGTGGCCCAGGTCGGCGGGTTTCGGGTTGGCCCAACTGGTACCGGAGTTGATTCCGCCGCTCCAGTGCAGGGTTGCCGAGGCGGGGGATCCGCAGGCGGCTGAGTAGTTGCGGGTGACCTTCACGGTGGCGTTCTGGATGATGCCGCCGTGGATCGCGGCGGGCAGCTTCCACTGGAAGTAGGGGTCCATCAGGCCCTGGCAGCTGGACCAGAGGTTGCGGCCGATGCCCAGGGCGTGCTCGCTGGTGGTGCCCAGTTGCGGCGCGGCGTCCCAGAACGAGGTGTTGGTGCAGGGCGAGCCCTGCTCGCGGTCGACGTAGTCGGGGGTTCCCGCGGTGGTGGGGGTCCAGTCGATGGTGGGGTCGATGTACAGCGGGTAGAC
>NZ_JAGSXH010000373.1 GCF_018283645.1 Actinocrinis puniceicyclus
GTGGGGGGAGCCGGTGGCCACTTGGGTGGCGCCGCCGTTGTACCAGTTGTAGTTGAACGCGTTGTCGTCGGTGTTGTTGTTGGAGTTGGCGTTGGTGAACGCCCACACGCCGCTGTCCTGCACGACGTTGTTGGTCAGGGTCACGTAGCGCGAGCCCTCGTCCAGGTACAGCCCGACGGTGTTGTGGTTGTCGTAGATGTAGTTGTCGTTGAACGTGGCGCTCGGGTTGGCGGAGAGGTTGTAGAGGCTGCCGCCGTCGTGGAAGATCTTCTTGGTCGCGTGGATCTTGTTGTAGCTCGCGTCGGTGTTCTTCAGCGTGGTGGGGGTGGTGTAGCGCGGCTGGTAGTTGTAGGTGCCGCGGTTGGCGTAGTCCTGGCTGCCGCCCGCGTCGTTCATCCCCCAGCCCCAGCCGATGTCGATGCCGTCGTAGGGCAGGTTCTCGACCTCGTTGTGGTCGATCACGGCGTGGGTGACGTAGGTGGACAGGATCCCGGCCATGTCCTTGTAGTCCTCGGCGACCCCGTTGACCAGGTTGTCGGTCAGGGTGATGTTCTGGT
>NZ_JAGSXH010000374.1 GCF_018283645.1 Actinocrinis puniceicyclus
CCGCACGGCTCGACTGCGCCAACCGGGTTCACCGATGATCTGCCATGACAGCACGGACCCTGATAACCGTGTGGCGCCTGACGCCGTCCGATCAAATCAGGGCCCGTGCCGCACACGTTGTCAGACCGAGATCCCGGAGACCTCGTGCGGCGCGTAGGGCACCTCCAACTCGGCGACCTCCTCGGGCGTCAACTCCACCGACAGCGAGGCGAGCGCGTCCTCCAGATGCTGCGGCTTGGTCGCCCCGACGATCGGCGCGGTCACCACCGGATTGCGTGACACCCAGGCCAACGCGACCTGCGCACGCGTGAGCCCGCGGCGCTGCGCGACGGCGGCGACCGCCTCGACGATGCGCCGGTCACCGTCGTGGTAGAGCGCCGAGGCGTACCGGTCGCTCGCCGCCCGCTCGCTGGACTCCTCCCAGTCGCGGGTCAGCCGCCCGCGCGCCAGCGGGCTCCACGGAATCACGCCGATGCCCTGGTCCGCGCACAGCGGCAGCATCTCGCGCTCCTCCTCGCGGTAGAGAAGATTGTAATGGTTCTGCATG
>NZ_JAGSXH010000375.1 GCF_018283645.1 Actinocrinis puniceicyclus
TGGCAGCGGTTCGTCTCGGCCGGGTACAAGGTCGACTTCGTCGGGTCGCTGTTCAACGGCCCGTCCACGCTCGGCGATCACGACCACGAGGGCCACTCCGGCTGGCGTATCGACCAGATCGACGCGAACATCACCGGCTGGCTCAACACCTACCGGCCGCACAGCGTCCTGCTGCACATCGGCACCAACGACATCACGCAGAACTACAACCTGCCGGGCGCGCCGAGCCGTCTTTCCACCCTGATCGACCACATCACCGCCGCGGACCCGACCGCGGAGGTCTTCGTCGCGCAGATCATCCCGCTGGGGTACGCCAGCGGGGACGCCGCAGTCCAGACCTTCAACGCGGCGATCCCGGGCATCGTGCAGAGCAAGGTCAACGCCGGCAAGCACGTGCACCTGGTCAACATGCACAGCGCGCTGACGGCGTCCGACCTCGTCGACGGCGTCCACCCCAACGCCGGCGGCTACGACAAGATGGCCGCGGTGTGGTACTCGGCCCTGCTCTCCGTCCCCGGCAGCATCGGCAACGGCGGC
>NZ_JAGSXH010000376.1 GCF_018283645.1 Actinocrinis puniceicyclus
TATAAGAGACAGCCGTACGCCTCCCCGCCGAAGCCGGCACCCTGCTGACCAGGACCCTGCTGCGCCGGGCCCTGCTGCGCGCGCTGCTGGGGAACACCGGCGCCGCCCGCGGCCCGCTGCCCCACATCCGGCACACCACGCCGCCCGGGACCCGCCGGGCGCGGCGAAGACGCCCGCCCCCCGGCAGCCTGCTGACCCGGACCCGCGGCATCCGGCGCCGGCCCCGGGCCGAACACCGCCTCCGCATACGGCACCGCGCCACCCGCCAGCCACGGCGCACCCCCCGCAGCGGCAGAACCCTGATGACCCGCGCCCGGCGCCGCCGGGCGCGCACCCGCAGGAGGCGCGGTACGCGCGGACGCGCCGGACGCGGTCTCCGCCCCGGTACGGTCGAACTCCCCCGCACCGAAACCGCCGGTCCCAAAATCCTCGCTGCCGCTGCTCATCGTGCCTCCTCGATCCCAGTGGCCCACGCCGTCCAGCGCCGCGCGCACACCACACGCGAAGCCGGCCCGGCCCCGGACGCAACCTGCC
>NZ_JAGSXH010000377.1 GCF_018283645.1 Actinocrinis puniceicyclus
GCCGCGACGATGTTGGCCTGCACGGCGTTGTCGGTGGCGTCGGAGGGATAGCCGGCCGTGACCGCCCCCTCGTAGAACGTGCCCTGGCTCAGATTCGTGTTGGTCGCGCAGCAGTCGCCGCCACTACCGAGAATGATCGCGCCCTGCTGCTTCATCGGGTTGTACCCGGGCGGCAGCGAACCGCTCCACAACGTCGTCAAACCACCGGACTGCGCGTTGGCACCCTTGAGCGCCATCTGCGTCGTCCCGTTGTTCTTCAACATCGCGGTCACATAAGGGCTCGTGAACGCTCGCTGGTTCGGGTTCCAGGCGGTACCGCCGCCGGGGAACAGGCCGTACTCAAGATCCGCCTGCACCCACGGACCCGAACCCGAACAACCGCCGAACCAGCAGCTGGTGCTGAAGTTGATCGCGTCCATCGCGCCCGCGCCGTCCGCGCGCCGATCCGTCTCACTGTTGCCGTAGTCGAAACAGCAACCGCCGTTCACATGCGTACCCGACGTCACCATGTACGCACCCTG
>NZ_JAGSXH010000378.1 GCF_018283645.1 Actinocrinis puniceicyclus
AGATGTGTATAAGAGACAGTGTGGGGGGAGTGGAAGGCGTGGTGGGTGTTGAGGCGTCGGGTTTTGTGTCCTTGGGCGGCGAAGTGTTGGGCGATGGTGTTGGTGGTTTGTGTGTCGCCGGAGATGACGGTGTGGGTGGGTCCGTTGATGGCGGCGATGGCGGTGTGGTGTTCGTGTCCTTGGAGGGCGTGGCGGACTTGTTCTTCGGTGGCGTTGATGGCGTGCATGGCGCCGGTGGGGGTTTGTTGCATGAGGCGGGCGCGGTGGGCGACGAGGGTGACGGCGTCGGGGAGGGTGAGGATGCCGGCGGTGTGGGCGGCGGTGATTTCGCCGAGGGAGTGGCCGGTGAGGTAGTCGGGTTGGATGCCGAAGGTTTGGGTGAGGCGGTAGAGGGCGGTTTCGAGGGTGAAGAGGGCGGGTTGGGTGTAGTGGGTGTGGTG
>NZ_JAGSXH010000379.1 GCF_018283645.1 Actinocrinis puniceicyclus
GGTGCGGGTGCGAGGGGCTGCGAGTGGGGGCTGTGGGCGTGGCGCGGCCCGGGACGTGCGCGCCGCGCGGCCGGCGGCGCGGGGTCATCTGGTGGCGTTGACCAGTGCCTGGAAGGTCGCGGCGTCGCAGCTGCCGTTGCCGGGCGGCTGTCCCTGGTCGTGTTGCAGGTAGTCGTATTTGAAGGCTCGTATCGCGGAGCCGGTGGCGTTCTGGTAGAAGCCGACGTCGTCGGTCGGCTGCCACCAGCGGTTGCCCAGGTCGTACACGGTCCGCTGCGCGACCGCGTACTGCGGGTTACCGTTCTGGCTGATCGTCGGCCTCAGGTAGCGCAGCCTCGCCAGCCGGCTCTGGATGTCGGCGACCACCGGCTCGTAGGAGTTCGTCCACGAGATCGTCGCGAAGCTCGCCGCGGCGCTCGGGCCGGCCGGCGACGCGGACGCGCTGGGCGACGGGCTCGGTCGGTGGCGCGGGGAGTGGCTCGGCGATGGTGACGGCGACGGGCTCGGGTGGTGCG
>NZ_JAGSXH010000037.1 GCF_018283645.1 Actinocrinis puniceicyclus
CCGCCGTACACTCCGCCGTACACTCCGCCCGTCACGGTCGTACCCCCTGGTGATACGCAGACCGGCTTCCCCTACGTCGACACGCCCCCTGGCAACACCTCCACGCGGTACCCCCACGGTTCGATAGCCCGGGCCCAGATCCTGCTGCGCACGCAGTCCTGGCTCAGCGAACACGTGCCCTACAGCCAGAGCTCGTGGTGGAAGGACGGCAACGGCGACTACCGGCAGGACTGCTCCGGCTACGTCTCCATGGCCTGGGCGCTGGACCCGAAAATCGACTTCTGGACCGGCAATCTGAACACCGTCTCGCACGTGGTCGACGCGAGCGCGCTGCTGCCCGGCGACATCCTGCTCTCGGCCAGCCACACCGTGATCTTCGCGGGCTGGTCCGATTCCGCCCACACCACCTTCGACTACTACGAAGAATCGCGTCCGGGCACTGACGCGCGCTTCGTCGTGAGCGCGCCGCTGCAGGACTTCCTCGACAGCGGCTTCGCGCCGTTCCGCTACGACGGCGTGGTCGATACGGCGGGCGAGCAACTGCCGCAGAACCCGGCGACCGGGCTGGACTTCTCCGCGCTGCAGGGGGGATCCAACGAGCTGGCGCCCAACGGCAACGACACCGCGCAGCCGCCGCCGGCCCCGTGGCAGTCCGGCTTCCTGCCGTCCTCCAGCGCCAGCCTGGCCGCCGCGAGCCACGGTAAGGACACGTCCATACAGGCGGCCGCGGCCGCGGAGAACGTGCAGCCGCCGCTGGGATTCGTCCTCGGTGCGTCAGGGACCGTGTTCCTGGTCGGCGGAGTGGTGCTCGCGCGCGGTTACCCACAGCTGGCCTCCACGCGCAAGCGTCCCCGCCGCCGGCACTGAGCCACCGCCGGATCCAGGGGCGTATCAGCATTCGTCTGGTACCTGTGATGCCGGCGGTGCAAGAGGCACCGCCGGGGTGATTCGCGTCGCCCCTTGCCCGTGAGCCGGGATTGGACTATACCTGTCGCCAGCATGGTCTAGTCCAATCCCGCAGTCGCGCCTGCTTCGCGCCGCTGCCCGCGCCAGTTCACCCGGACGGCCGTGCATTGCGTTCTCACATCCCGTCGTTGAGGAGAGCACATGCGCGAGAGCACCACCGGTACCACCGCGAGGCCGAGGCCCGGCAGAGGCCGGCGCCGGCTCGCGGGGATCGCCGCGGCGGGCGCGCTGCTCGCGGCGTCGGCTCCGGCCGCACAGGCCGCCGGCGTCACCGCGGACCACCGCGGCACCCCGGGCGGCGGAAAGGTGGCTATCGGGTTCTTCACCCAGTGGGGCATCTACTCCGGCTTCTTCGAGAAGAACCTGATCGCCGACGGGGCCGCCGCCCGGCTGACCGAGATCAACTACGCGTTCTCCAGCGTCTCCGCCGACGGCCAGTGCGTCTCCGGCGACAGCTGGGCCGACTACCAGCGGCCGTTCGCCGCCACCGAGGCGGTCAGCGGTGTCGCCGACGCCCCGGGCCAGGCGCTGGCCGGCAACTTCAACCAGCTCAGGGAGCTGAAGGCCGCCTACCCCGGCCTCAAGATCGTGATCTCCGTCGGCGGCTGGAGCTGGTCGAGCCACTTCTCCGCGCTGGCGGCGACCGAGGCCGGGCGGCAGAAGTTCGTGCGGTCCTGCGTTGCCCAGTACATCGACGGCGACATCCCGGGCCTGCCCGCGGGCGCCGCCAAGGGCGTCTTCGACGGCATCGACCTCGACTGGGAGTACCCGAACGAGCCCGGCGACAACAACCCGTACGGCCCGCAGGACACCGCTGACTTCACCGCGCTGCTCCAGGACTTGCGCGGTGCGCTGGACACCGCCGGCGAGGCGAGCCACCGGCACTACCTGCTGACCGCGGACACCTCCCCGAACCAGTACGCCGCCGCGCGGCAGCTTCAGCTCAAGAACGCGTCCAGGAGCGTGGACTGGTACAACGCCATGACCCTGGACTTCCACGGTGGCTGGGACTCCACCACCGACTTCGCCGCCAACCTCTTCCCGGACCCGAACGACCCGCAGCCGGCCGACGCCAGGTTCTCGGTCGCGCAGAGCGTGGCCTATTACGAGTCCCAGGGCGTCCCGGCGAGCAAGATCGCGCTTGAGCTGCCTTACTACGCGCACGCCTGGACCGGCGTGGGAGCGACCGGCGACGGGCTCTACCAGAGCGCGACGGGCCCGGCTGCGAGTGATCAGGCCGGGTACAAGACGGTGGTCACCGAACCCGGTACGGTGCACTTCGACCCGGTGACCGCGTCGGTCTGGAAGTACGATCCCGCCTCGCAGACGTTCTGGACCTATGACGACCCGCGCACGGTGTTCGCCAAGGGTCTCTACATCGATCTCAAGGGCCTGCGCGGCGCGTCGGTGTGGTCGCTCGACGGCGACGACGCGAACGGCTCGCTCACCGCGGCGCTGGCCACCGCCCTGCGGCGCTGAGAGAGTCCCTGTAGCCGCCAAGAAGGCAGGTCGGCCGTGTTCGCCCCGGCGGGGGAAGCTTCCGCAGGGGCGAACACGCATCAGAGAGCCGAGCGGTCCGGTCCGGTCCGGTCCGGTCCGGGTCAGCTCGTGGCGGAGCCGGCGAGCCAATGCGACCAGGACTCCTGCCAATCGGCGAAGCCGTTGCCGGGGGAGACCTGCCGTGGCGAGTTGATCACCCGCACGACGTCTCCCGGCAGCGTGTTGGCGAAGAACCATTCGGCGTTGACCGGCGAAGCGCCTACGCAGCCGTGGCTGACGTTACGCACGCCCTGTGCGTATACCGACCACGGCGCCGAGTGCACGTACGTGCCCGAATACGTTATGTGCACGTCCCACTTGACATCCGGGATGTCATAAGCGTCGCCGAGCCCTGCGGTACGCGAGTCCATCCGCACGTCCGGCGACTTGTCGATCACCGCGAATGTGCCACCCCAGGTGTCCAGACCGGGCATACCGCCGGTGACCGCGAACGTACGGACCACTTGCCCGGACCGTCGCACGGCGGCCTCATGCGTCTTCAGATCGATCGTCGTCTCCTGATCCCGGCTGACGGTGAAACTGACGCCGTGGTCCGCGGCCACGTAATGTCCGTACCCGTCACCGAGACCGTTGAGCTCCATCCGCACGCTGACCCTGGTGCCGGGCCGCCAGAAGCTCTGCGGCCGGTAGTCGACGCGGCTGGCCGACAGCCAACTCCAGCGCCCAGGCTGCGGCGGGTCCGAGGCGACGGTCAGCGCCCGCTCGATCGACTCGCGGGCCCGCGGCGCGATCGGCCGGGCGAAGGAGAGCACCACCGGCTGGCCCACCCCGACCACGGCGCCGTCACCCGGGGCGATCAGGGCGATCTTCAGCGGATCGTTCGGGCGGCCGGTGCTGAACTCGGATTCCTGCAGGCCGGTGCGGCCCGCCGCGTTCAAGGTCACCGCGCTCAGTTCATACGACACGCCGGCGCGCAGCGGGCCGCAGGAGCTCCAGGTGCGGCGGTCGGCGCTGAAGACACCCGGCACGCTCTCGGTCCGGTAGGCCAGTTCCACGGCTCCGACCCGCTCGCCGGGCGGCGCGGTGACCGTCACAGGGCCCTCGGGGGAGACGTCCGTGGCTCCGTCGGGCACGGAGAGCGCCGCCGGAGCGACATCCGCAGGTCCCGCCTGCCGGGCGGAGGCCGCCTGGTTTTCTGCGGCCGCGCGGGCCTCGTCGTCCCCGGGACCTGTGGCGAACCCGACCCAGCCGGCCGCGACGACGGTGGCACCGGCGACGCCCAGGGCCGCCGGTGACAACCATCGTCTGCGTGTTGCATCCACAACAGAATATTTACTCCCAAGCTCGCCGAGTCACCCGGCGGGCTGGGCCGAACGAGTGGAGCCCGGTCGGCTTGTCACTCCGGTCGTGCCGCGCCTGATCGCAGCGTTGGCTCAGCTCACCGGCACCGGCACGCGTACTGTCGTCTCGTCGAAGTCGTCGCTGCGGATCGTGATCGACACCTGCCACTGGCCGGCGACGCTCAGGACGACCGACTGGTCGATGTAATGACCGGGACCGGTGGCGATCACCTTCGCGTCAATCGGCCCGAGCTTGCGCGCGGGCAGCGAGTATGCGATGGACACCGCCACCGGGCTGTACGGCTCGCCCTTGGTGTTCTCGATCAGCACGTGCGTCTGGTTCGGGCCGACCTTCCCGGGCTCGACCAACACCAGCATCGTGCCCGAGGCGGTGCCGGTGTCGAACGGCAGCGAGATGTCCGTGGAGCCGGGCTGATTCGACAGGCCGTTCGCGCCGCGCCCCGGCACCGACGCCACCACGACAGCCGTCACCGCCAGCACGACGAGCACGACGGCGCTTTCCGCGGCCACGGAGCGCCGCAGCCGACGCAGGATCGCCAGCGTCGCGGAGGACTCGGAGACGGTGCCGCCGGGCCGCGGTACGCCGCCGACGCGTGCGGTGCGCCTACCAGGCTTGTTCATCCCCGGCCGACGCGCCGGACGCCCGGAGGCCCGCGAGCCGGCGACCGCAGCCGAGACCCGCGTTAGCGCCGCCGGTTCCCTGATCGTCCCGGAGCCATCGCGGGTGTCGATCGAGCTCGTCAGGACCTCATCGCGGTCCTTGGCGGCTGCGACTGCGGGACCCGGCGTACCCGCCGAGCGCGTCGCTGCTGACTCGCTGGTCGTGCCAGCCGTGCCAGTCGTGCCCGATGCGGATGGCGCGGCCGGCGCGGTTGCCGAGAGCGATGCGTTGACCCCCGAGGCGATCAGCCGGCGTGCCAAGTACCCGAACCCGACCAGCACCAGAAGCCCAGCGATCTTGACGAGGATAAGGCGCCCGTACGTCTCCCCGAACAGGATGTGCAACGAGCCGACGTCCCGCCACGCCTGATATGTACCGGTCGAGATCATTACGCACACGCAGGCCAGCGCGACGGTCGAGAATCGGTTGACCGCGGACGCCGCCTGCTTGACCCGCACCGGAGCGTGCGGTTCCGGTATGCGCAGCGCCACGAGGGACAGCATCGCCAGCCCGCCGAGCCAGACCGACATGGCGGTCAGGTGCAGGATGTCCGAAGCCACGGAGAGCGGCACCTGGATGCCGGTCGAGGCGTGTCCCGTCCCGGCCCACGTCGCCGCGAGACCCATCGTGACGACGAGCGCGATCGACGCGGACCGCAGCCGCGCCGCGAGGCCCGCCTCGGTGAGCCGCTGCACGCCGATCGCCGCCGCGGGCGCGGCGAGGGCCAGGGCAAGCACCCTGATCTCGATCAACGTGCCGAAACGGGTGGCCGCGGTGGACTGGATCACGGAAGGGTCGAAGATCCGCGACAGCGGCAGCCCGCTCGCATAGACGCCCTGCAGCAGAAGTTCCAGCACGCTCGACGCGACCAGCGCCGTCCAGCCGGCGATGATCAGCCGGAGCGCGCCTCGCGCCACCGCACCCGCCGGCCAACACAGCGCAAGGAACACGACAGCGCCGGCCAGCAGCGCGAACGACAGGTAAGCGGCCCACCGCGCGACGCCATAGGCGACGCCCGCGAACGCGCCGGCCCGGGTGACGATCGCGTTCGGATCCACCGTCGTCCTGCTCGGTGCGCCGATCGAGAACGAGAACGCGCCGGAGACCGGGTGCGAGTCGGCGGAGATCACGTGCCAGGCGACGGTGTAGGTGCCGTTGCCCAGCCCGGAGCGCAGCGCGATCGTGACGATGTCGTCCTGGGCGCCGTGCGCGGTGTTGCCGTTGTCGACCCGCTGCCCGCTCGGGCTGAACACCCGCAGGCTGTCGGCGCTCACCCCGACCGATTCGTCGAACTGCGCCGCGATGACGGCGGGCTGCGCCGCGAGAACCGACCCGTCCGAGGGGTCCGTGCGCACGAGGGTGGCGTGCGCGGCGGCGGGGCCCGCCGCGGCGAGCACGAGCGCGAGCGCGGCGACGACGCCCGCGAGCAGGCGGCGCGCCCGGGACGGGCCGCTTCTGCTTTCGGCGGTGAGTGTTCCCGAGCCCGGGCGGGAAGCGGCGGCTTGATGATCGGTCACGTCGGCTCAGGATTCCGTGCGTCGCCGCGACAGCAGGGTGAGCGCGAGAGCGGCGAGGCCCGCGGCCAGACCGAGCGCGCCGAGCACGATACCCGCAGTATCGGACCCCGAGCCGCCTGAGGAGCGCGCGGCAGCCGCCGCCGCGCTGTCAGCGGCCGCAGCGGCGCCCGAGCCGGTGCTGCTCGTTCCCGCACCGGCGCTCTCGGCAGCGGTCAGCGTGAGCACGGGTGCCGGGTGGTCCGGACCCGGCTGGCCGGCCTCGGGCAGGTCGATCCAGCGCACGATCGTGCCGTCGGAATACGTCTGCACCGCCTTGAACACCAGCCGACCGGTGTCCTTCGGCAGCGGGTCGACCGAGATCTGGAAGTCCTCGTACTGGCCGACCGGGATGTTCCCACCGGTCCAGTCGACCTCGCTGACCGCGGTGGTGAAGGTGCCGTCGTCGGTCTTGAGCGGTGTGGCCAGGGTCGTGGTCTTCACCGTGACCGTCCAGCCGGGAATCTGTTTCGGCAGCACCTGCGCGATCGGGTGGTCGGTCGGAATCTGGACTCGCACCTGGGTGGTCGTGGCGCTCGACCCCTCGTTGGGCACCCGGAAGGTCAGCTCGGCCGTGGCGCCTTTCGGCAGCGAGTCGGGCGAGACGGACACGTGCGCCGCGGCCGGCAGCGCGGTCGCCGCGACGAGGGCAATCGCGGTGATGGCCGCGGCGGCGGTTCTACGAGGCGTGGCTTTACGGGGCGTGGCCTTACGAGGCGTGGCTTTACGATGCGTGGTTTTACGATGCGTGGTTTTGCGGCGCGCGGACGAGCTGGGCACGTCGAGGTGAAGCATGCGATTGGTCCGTTCCACGGAGAGGCCTGATACACCGGTAAGTGGGTGGTGACTACCTGCGCGATGTGTTGCGGGTACTACGCGATGACAGGCGGCCCGCGGAACGTGATAGTCGTCAGCAGCGGCGCGGGAGGCCGCCTAAAGCCCCTGTCCTGTGCTGCACAGCAGATGCGCGGCATCTCGTCCAGGCGGAAGCACAACACGGTGGCGAGCACCGCGAGCGCGCGCCGCAGCGACCGGCACGGTGCCGCGGTGATCACACCGGCGGCGCGGCAGAGCGCGAAGAAGTCCCGTTCCCCCAGACCGAGCCACCAGCCGCACACCACGACCGCCAGAGCATGCGCGGTGATCATGGTGAGCGCGGCGGTGTAGCCGTTCGGCTGGGCCATGGTCATACCCGGCATGCCGTCAGCAGGAGCCGGCGCGGAAGCCGTGACGTGCGCTGCGGCCGCGTCGAAGTGGGCGAAGAGGCAATGCAGGGCCAGCTGGGCGGCCCCGAGCGCGGCGGTCAGCGCCGGCCATGAGCGCTCCCGTGCCAGACCGGCCCACGCCGCGACCCAGGCCGCGGGCAGGCTCAGGCCGATCGCGGCCCAGGCGGCGTGACAGCCGCCGGCCGCCTCGTGCAGGGTCGCGCCCACGCCGACGCAGACCAGCGCGACAAGCGCGGCGCGCAGCGAACGGTGCGGCGAATACGAGGCGGACGACACGTCAGTCATCGTTTCGCATCCGTGCCGGGAGACATACGCGGCGTATGCACTACTGTCACCGGCGCGCCTAACACTGTCGACCGGCTGTCAGGCGATCGGCGCGATCGGGTTTTCCGCCGCGGTGACGTGCTGCTCCCGCGCCGCCAGCCCCGCGAGGTACGCGTTGTAGTCGGAAAGCTCCAGGTCGCCGTCCCGGTCCGCCTTGCGGTCATTGCGCCGCGCCTCGCGCTCGTCCGAGCGGGACCACTGGATGAACAGCACCAACAGCACGATCAGCGTCGGCACTTCGCCGAAGGCCCAGGCCAGCCCGCCTCCGGTGGACTGGTCCGAAGCCGGGTCGACGCCCCAGGACGCCGGCGGGTGCGCGAAGGTCCGCGTGATCAGAGACGAGGACATCATCACCGCGACGCCGAAGAACGCGTGGAAAGGCATCGCCGCGAAAAGTTCCAGGATCCGGATCACGTACGGGCTGCGATGCGGCGCCGGGTCCACCCCCATGATCGGCCAGAAGAAGAGCAGTCCGACCGCCAGGAAATGCACCAGCATGAAGTCGTGCCCGGCAGCGCTGCGCATGAGCACGTCGAACAACGTCGTGAAGTAAAGCCCGTAGAGGCTGGCGACGAACAGCGGCAGGGTGAACAGCGGCGAGGAGACGACGCGGGCGAAGCGGCTGTGCAGCAGGCCGAGCAGAAGCTCACGCGGGCCGGTGTGCCCCGCCGCGGCCGGGCGCAGCGCGCGCAGCATCAGCGTGATCGGCGCTCCGAGCAGCAGGAACAGCGGCACCGCCATGGAAAGCACCATGTGCTGAAGCATGTGGGCGCTGAAGAGGTACATCCCGTACTCGGCCAGGCCGGTGCAGGTCATCGCGAACAGCAGTACGAGCCCCGCCAGGAAGCTGACCGCGCGCGCGATCGGCCAGCCGTCCCCGCGGCGCAGCATCCGGGTCATCCCGGCCGCGTAGAGCGCGAGCAGCACCACGATCACAACGAGGAAGAACGGGCTCGGCGCGAGCGTCCACATCCGGGCGAAGCTCGGCGGTGGCGGCGGTCCGCCCATGCCCGGCATGCCCGGCATCCCGGACAGCGAAAGCGCCGCCGAAAGTCCTGTCATGACCGCCACCTCCTCACGCGGTGTCCGGCGCGCGCGACCCGAATCCGACTCGTCCGCGTTCGTCCGCCGGCCAGCTTACGCGCCGGGAACACGCCCGCTCCGGTCGGGTGCCGCGGGCGCGAGCCGCCCTCGACCCGGCCAGAGCAGAACTCAGAACAAGAGCAACTGGCACAGATCGCTGCTCCCGGAGTGCGACGCCACCAGCCGCGTTACGGGAGCGACCACCGGAGAGGGAGAGGGTTTCACGGGCGTGCCGAATCCGCTGAAGTCGACCTCATAGCCCGCCATGCTGTGCCCGGTCGGCGTCGCATCGACGGATACCTGAAGTCCCAGCCGGTACGTGAGCTGCACCAGCGCGCCCGTGCCCAGGTCGGTGTACAGGTCGATCGAGACCTTGGTCGTCCCCGCCTTCTGCACGATCAACGATTGCGGCAGTACGTCGGTTACCGCAGGGATCTTCGCCAGATCAACCGTGCCGGTGTATTCCACGGCCGATTTCGTGTCCACCTCGCTGGCCCCGTCCAAGTGCACCTTGTCGAGCCCCTGAAGCGCCAGCCACCAGATCGAGTGCGGGGAACCGGCCGCGCGCGCGACGGAGAGGTCGTCCACGAACCAGGTGCGACCCGGGAACCGGTGCAGATCGCCGGGCGGGATCGACGAGAACACCTTTCCGCCCGCCACGATCACGCTCATCGGGTCCTGCACGGCCGGACCGCTGCCCAGCACGTTCAGTGTCCCCGTCAGCGAGGCGGTGCCGCGGGTCGGATCGAGCCGGCCGGTGAGCTGGCGGCTGGTCACGATCTTCTTCGCGCTGTCCGTTTCGACGCTGCTGAGCGTCAGCGTCCCGGGCAGCGGCTTGTCCAGCCACGTGCGCAGTGCCTCGACCGCCCTGGCCTCGGACACCGCCGCCGTGTCCGTTTCGGACGCCTGCGCGGCCGGCGCGGTCGAGCGCGCGACCGTGGGACCGGAATGGCAGGACGACACCAGGAAACAGCCCAGCAGCACCGCGACCGCCGCCGCGACCGCCCGCTTGCCCATCGTCGTCCTCTCGTCGTCCCAAAGAGCGGGCACCTTCCAGGTGCCAGTTCTCTCCCCCTGTGGACCCGCCGCCCCGTGACTGTCCGCCCTGTTCCCGCCGGGATTTCCGCTCTGGCGGTGTTCGAGGTATGACCAGCCACCGGAAAGCCTAGCGGACGGCGTCTCCAGATGACTTGCGGACGGGACGCGGGTTCGCAGACGCCTCGCGGTGAGCGCCGCCTGTCCGTCCCGGCGTACGCGTTACGCGCCACACGCTGCGCAAACAGTGCTCATCGCGCCGCACCGGATCAAGATCGCTTACTGCGCGTAGGCGGAGGTACTTGCCCCGCGAGGGCTTCTTCTGGTGCCCCGCGCCCTGCGCCCGTGCCCGATGCCGTGCCGCGGGCAGCAGCGCTCCCGCACTTCAGAGCCAGTGCCCCCAGCAGGACTCGAACCTGCGACCAAGTGCTTAGAAGGCACCTGCTCTATCCGCTGAGCTATGGGGGCGGCATCGCGGGAACCAGGGTAGTAGAAGCCGCCGTTACTGCGTCGCGCCATTCCGTGCGCCCCGTGGTCCGCCGCGTGCCTCACGCGGCCTGCCAGGCAGAGGCTCGCGGACACCCGTGAAAACAAGCGAATCCGCGGCGCGCGACGAAGGTCAGGCGCAAAAGTACCGCCGGACCTCCCGGCTTGATAGCGTCTTGGCACCGCGGCGGCGCACACCGCCCGCTGCGGATCCGCAACTGAGACGTTATAAACAATCCTGACCCCGGTGTTCCCTTGTCCCCAGGGGCTGCGGCATGCTCACGGCTGTGACGATCACAGGCCCGGACGCGGACCTGCTGGGCGCGGTGGGCGCGCTCCGCGAAAGCGTGGCCGCCCCCCGGCTCCCCTTGGCCGCGGACGGCGTCGTCGCCACGCGCAGAATCCAGGCCGAGCTGGTCCGGCGCCTCGACGACTATCTGATACCCAGGCTGCGCCGACCGGACGGGCCGGTCCACATCGTCGTCGGCGGCTCCACCGGCGTCGGCAAGTCCACGCTGGTCAACTCACTGGTCCGGCAGGAGGTCAGCAAGGCCGGAGTGCTGCGCCCGACCACCCGCTCAGCCGTGCTGTGCGTGAATCCCGCCGAGATCGCTGCGGTCACCGGTCCCGAACGGCTGCTGCCGGCCTTCCTGCGCGCCCCCGGGCCGACCGAGCGGCCCGACGCGTTCACCCTCGCGCCCCATCCGGCCATCCCCGCAGGTGTCGCGCTCGTCGACGCCCCCGACGTCAACTCCGTGGTCGCCGCCAACCGGGACGCCGGCGAACGACTGCTCGGCGCCGCCGACGCGTGGCTGCTGGTCACCACCGCCGAGCGATACGCCGACGCGGTCCCCTGGCGGCTGCTCCAGGCGGCCCGGGAGCGGCGGGTCACCGTCGCGATCGTGCTCAACCGGGTGCCGCCGGAAAGCCTCCAGGATGTGCGCGAGGCGGGGCAGGCGCTGCTGGCCGTCAACGGTCTCGGCGACCTGCCGCTGTTCACCGTTCCGGAATCGGTGCTCACCGGTGGCCTGCTCCCCGAATACCTGCTGGACCCGCTGATGACCTGGCTGCGCTCCACGGCGCACGATCCGACGATGCGCCAGGCGACCATCGCCGCCACGGTCAACGGCATGTTCGACGATTTACCGCGCCGCCTCGGTGCGGTAGCCGAGGGGCTGGCGGCGCAGGCGGATGCAGCTGACAGGCTGCGCACCCAGGCGGATCTCGCTTATGCGGCCGAACGCGCCAGCCTGCACGACGCCGTCGCGCAGGGCGAGCTGCTGCGCGGTACGCCGCTGCTGGAGTGGCAGGCGATGATCGCTCCCGACCGCGCTCCGGCGCTTTTCACCGCTGGCGACCAGGCTCCGGAAACCGCCCGCAGGCTGCTGCTCGGCTCCGCCGCGGACCAGGTCGCCGCCGCCGCGTCGCGAGCCGCCGAACAGGTCGCGGCGGCCTGGCGGGAGGCCCTGGCCGAACAGGACGCGGCCGAGGCGCTCGTCTCCGCCGGCACCCGCGCCGGCGCGGTCCCGCCCGAGTTGGACGAATGGGCCGAGAGCCTGCTCGACCTGCTGGCCAGGGAACCGCACCGCAAGCGCTCCGACGCGCAGTTCTTCGCCGCGGGCCGCGGCGGACCCGCCGCGCTGCTGGCCGCCGTCGTGTTCACCGGCCGCCGCGGCGCGTCCCCGCCCAGGCGCCGGCGCGCCCTGCGCTCGGCCTCCGGCGAACCGGCCGTGCATCCGGTCGCCGCCGCCACCCGCCGACTCGCCGACGCGGTGTTCGGCCCGGACGAGGCCGACCGGCTCGCGGAACTCGCCGCCACCTCGCTCGACACGGCGCTCGGCGCCCTGTTCGACCGGCTCGCCTTCCGCCACCACCGGGCGCTGAGCGACCTCGGCGTCGAGGCGGGCGCGGGCAAGGCGCTGCTGGAAGCAGGGCAGGCGGTGCAGCGCGCCCGATGAGAGTCATCCGCGGCAATCAGCGCACCCTCGGGGTCGGCGCCCGGCTCGACGCGCTGGCCAGGCTCGTCGCCACCGCCGAGGGCCGGCTGCCCGCACCCGCGCTGGAACCCGCGCGCGAGGTGCTGCGCCGCGCCGCCGCCCGGTTCGGCATGTCCGCGGAGCACACCGTCGTGATCCTCGGCGGAGCCACCGGAGTCGGCAAGTCCTCGCTGTTCAACGCCCTGGTCGGGATCGGGCTTTCCCCGGTCGCGGTGCGCCGCCCCACCACGACGCAGGCGATCGCCTGCGTCTGGGAGGCCGACCGGCTCGCCGAGGCCAGGCCGCTGCTCGACCGCCTCGGCGTGGAGACGCGCCGGCAACTGACCCGGGACTCGGCACTGGACCGTTCCCCGGTGCGCGACCCGCTCGGCGGGTTGGTGCTGGTGGACCTGCCGGACCACGACTCGGCGGTGCGCGAACACCAGGTCGAGGTGGATCAGGCGGTCGGTCTGGCCGACGTGCTGGTCTGGGTCACCGACCCGCAGAAGTACGCGGACGCCTCATGGCACGACCGCTACCTCAAGGCGCTCGCGCACCACGCCGACATCATGCTGATCGTGCTCAACCAGATCGACCGGCTGCCGGCCGAGGCGGTCGCCGAGTGCACCGCGGACCTGGCCCGGCTGGTCGAGCAGGACGGGCTGACGGGTATCCCGGTCATCGCGGTGTCGGCCCGTACCCGCGAGGGACTGGACGAACTGCGCCGGGCGTTGACCAAGCGGGTCTCCGGGCGAAGGGCGGCCGCCGACCGGCTCGCGGCGGACGTGGACCGGGTCGCGGAACGGCTCTCCACGCTGCTGGTGAACCCGAGCGCGCCCGAGCAGGACGATGGCGCCGCGTCCGTCTCGGATGCGGCGCGTGCCGAAGTGATGGACGGGCTGCGCGCCGCCGCGGGTGTGGCCAGCCTCGCCGACGCGGTCAGCGAGCGGATCGCGTCACGCGGCGAGGCCGCGGTCTCCACCCCGCTGCGGGCCCTGAGCTTCCTGCGGGAATTCGGCGCGGGCGGCGCGTCTGCAGCGGCCCCCCGGGGCGCGTCCCGCCGCTCGCTCGACGGGTCGTCAGGTGGCAGCCTGCGCGAGCTGATCAGGGCGGTGGCCGATCCGGTCGGCGAGGCGCCGGCGCCGGTGCCGGTGGACCGCGCCGCCCTCGACACCGTGCTCTCCCGGCTCGCCGACGCGGCCACCGCGGCGCTGCCGCCGGACTGGGGCCGGGCGCTGCGTGCGCAGATCACCGGCAGCCGTCGCAAGGTGGCCGACAGGATCGACGCGGCGCTGGCCGCCGGCGAGATCGACGCCCGGCCGCCGGCCCGGCACATACTGGTCAGGACCGGCCACGCGGCGCTGCTCGCGCTCACGGCGCTGTTCGCGGCGCTCTGCTTCGTGCCGGGCTTCCCCTACCCGCTCGGCATCGCGCTGGCCGCGCTCGCGCTGCTCGGATCGGTCGTCCTGGACTTCACCGCCCGCCGCGCGGCCCGCCGCAGCGCCGTGGCAGCCGGGCAGGTCGCCGTCGGGCAGCTGTCCGTGGAACTGGCCGCGGTGGCGCAGGACGAACTGTTCGGCCCGATCGCCGAGGAGCTGTCCCGCTATCGCAGTGCATTGACAGATTTCAAGGCCGTCCGCGACGGCTGATCATCATCCGCGCGCGGCGTGAATCCCGGCCGTGGCAAGCGGTCCGGAGCCGCCTCATGCGGCCACTAAGCTTGTAGGCATGGCGGAGTTCATCTACACCCTGCGCAAGGCGCGGAAGGCACACGGCGACAAGGTCATCCTCGACGACGTGACCCTTTCGTTCCTGCCCGGCGCGAAGATCGGCGTTGTCGGCCCCAACGGCGCGGGCAAGTCGACCGTGCTCAAGATCATGGCCGGCCTGGAACAGCCGTCCAACGGCGACGCGACGCTGACCCCCGGATACTGCGTCGGCATCCTGCTCCAGGAGCCCGAGCTCGACGAGAGCAAGGACGTGCTGGCGAACGTGCAGGTGGGGGTGGCCGAGACCAAGGCGATGCTGGACCGCTTCAACCAGATCGCCGAGCAGATGGCCACCGACTACTCCGACGAGCTGCTGACCGAGATGGGCACGCTGCAGGAGCAGTTGGACCACCGCAACGCCTGGGACCTCGACGCCCAGCTGGAGCAGGCCATGGACGCGCTGCGCTGCCCGCCCGGCGACGCGGACGTCAAGGTGCTCTCCGGCGGTGAGCGGCGCCGCGTGGCGCTGTGCAGGCTGCTGCTGGAGCAGCCCGACCTGCTGCTGCTCGACGAGCCCACCAACCATCTCGACGCCGAGTCCGTGCTGTGGCTGGAGCAGCACCTGGCCAAGTACCCGGGCACCGTGGTCGCGATCACCCACGACCGGTACTTCCTGGACAACGTCGCGCAGTGGATCCTGGAACTCGACCGCGGCCGCGCCTACCCCTACGAGGGCAACTACTCCACGTACCTGGAGACCAAGTCCTCCCGTATGAAGGTGGAAGGCCAGAAGGACGCCAAGCGGGCCAAGCGGCTGCGCGAAGAACTGGAGTGGGTCCGCTCCAACGCCAAGGCCCGGCAGACCAAGTCCAAGGCCCGTCTCGCCCGCTACGAGGAGATGGCCGCGGAGGCGGAGAAGACCCGCAAGCTCGACTTCGAGGAGATCCAGATCCCGCCGGGCCCGCGCCTCGGCAGCGTCGTGGTCGACGTCGCCAAGCTCAGCAAGGGCTTCGGCGAGCGGCTGCTGATCGACGACCTGTCCTTCACCCTGCCGCGCAACGGCATCGTCGGCGTGGTCGGCCCGAACGGCGCGGGAAAGACCACGCTGTTCAAGACCATCGTCGGGCTGGAGCAGCCGGACGCCGGCGAGGTCAAGGTCGGCGAGACGGTGCAGATCGCGTACGTGGACCAGAACCGGGCCGGCATCGACCCGAAGAAGACGCTGTGGGAAGTGGTCTCGGACGGGCTGGACTACATTCACGTCGGCCAGGTCGAGATGCCCTCGCGCGCGTACGTGTCCGCGTTCGGGTTCAAGGGCCCGGACCAGCAGAAGCCGGCCGGGGTGCTCTCCGGCGGCGAGCGCAACCGGCTGAACCTGGCCCTCACCCTCAAGCAGGGCGGCAACCTGCTGCTGCTCGACGAGCCGACCAACGACCTGGACGTGGAGACCCTCTCCTCGCTGGAGAACGCGCTGCTGGACTTCCCCGGCTGCGCCGTGGTGGTCTCCCACGACCGCTGGTTCCTGGACCGGGTCGCCACGCACATCCTGGCCTACGAGGGCGAATCGAAGTGGTTCTGGTTCGAGGGCAACTTCGAGTCCTACGAGAAGAACAAGGTCGAGCGGCTCGGTCCGGAGGCCGCCCGCCCGCACCGTGTCACCTACCGCAAGCTGACCCGGGGCTAGCCGGGTGGCGCCGGAGATCACCGACGAGGGGCTCAGGTACGTGTACCTGTGTCCTTTGCGGTGGGCGGACATGGATGCGTTCGGGCACGTGAACAACGTCGTCTACCTGCGTTATCTGGAACAGGCGCGGGTGGAGTGGATGTTCACCACCGCGAAGCAGGCCGGGGTGGCGCAGTTCTCCCTCGGCACCGTGGTGGCGCGCCACGAGATCGAA
Organism: Actinocrinis puniceicyclus; assembly: GCF_018283645.1. Lineage (GTDB taxonomy): Bacteria > Actinomycetota > Actinomycetes > Streptomycetales > Catenulisporaceae > Actinocrinis > Actinocrinis puniceicyclus. Next base: position 15,779 of record NZ_JAGSXH010000037.1, read on the forward strand.
TACCGCCGGCCGCTGGTCTACCGGCCCGAACCGGTGCGCGTGGAGACCTGGGTGACGCGGATCAGCAACGCCTCTTTCACCGTCGCCTACGAGGTGAAGGACGACGAGGCGTTGTACGCGATCGCGGAGACGATCCTGGTGCCGTATGACCTGGGCGCCGAACGGCCTCGCCGGATCACCGCCGACGAGCGCGACTATCTCAAGCCCTATCTCGCGGCCGAGCCCGCCAAGACCCGCTACCGCTGAATCTGGGCTGCCGGCGATGAACGACGAGTACGCATTCGCGGACGCGCATGATGCGGCCGCTCTCGGCGTGTACCTGGAGCGTCTGCTGGCGATGGATAAGAGCGCTGCGGTGCGCTTCGTCGGCATAGGCCATGCAGCAGCCGCATACAGCGCGCCGCCGCTGCATGGATCCACCGCCCGCGCAACGATTCTGACGGTGCGTACGGTGGCGCTCGGCGCTGGCACGCAGCACTCTGAGTTTGAGCACTCTGAGTTTGACCGCACGGTCTCGGCGGGTCAGTTGCTTGAGTCACTGCGCACGCGGGCGGACGGCGCGCAGGGGTTCACCCTGCCGCGCCCACTGACCGCTGGTCCGTCGTGGGCGGGCCTTCTGCCGCCGCGCACCGGCTGGTGGCTACTTGGCGAGGTGACGGTGCGCCGGCTCGCCGAGGTCGTCGCGCAGGGCAATGCGGACTTCCGTTTCAGCGCCCTGGGCCGCGATCGCGCCGCGCTCGACGATCTCGCCGAGGCGATCTGGAGCCGCGAACTCGCGCACGGTCTGCGTTGGCGCGCCGCGCACGCCGCCGCCGCGATGGGCTTCCTCGGTCCGCAACCGGAGAACTCCGTAGAGTCCGCGCGCGTCGCGGCGCACACTCGCTGGCTAAGGCTCGACACGCCATATGGCACAGTCCTGGAACGCATCGCCGGCGCGCTCTGACCCACTGGTCGGACCAGGTTGGGGGTACTTATCTCGCGCACCGACCGCACCGGCTAGGGTGGCGCTTCGGCGTCTCGTTACGTCGATGAGCCAGGGCCCATCACTCAGCGATTGAGGGGAGAAATCCGATGAGTGAAAGTGGAACGTCAGCAGCCGCGCCGGAAGCCGCGCCTAGGATCACAGTCCTCGGCACCGGTTATCTCGGGGCCACGCACGCGATCTGCATGGCGGTGCTGGGCTTCGAAGTGCTGGGCGTCGACGTCGACCAGGCCAAGCTCGACCGACTGAACGCGGGACAGGTCCCCTTCTTCGAGCCTGGACTGCCCGAGCTGCTGGTCAAGGCGCTCGAGTCCGGAAAGCTGCGCTTCACGTCCGACTACGCCGAGGCCGGCGCGTTCGGCGACGTGCACTTCCTGTGCGTCGGCACGCCGCAGCAGTCGGGGTCGAACGCCGCCGACCTGCGTTACGTCGAGAGCGCGATCACCGCGCTCGCCCCGCATCTGGCCCGGCGGGCGCTGGTCGTCGGCAAATCGACCGTCCCGGTGGGCACCGCCGCGCGGCTGACGGGGCTGCTGAACGCGCTGGCCCCGGCGGGGGAGCAGGTGGAGCTGGCGTGGAATCCGGAGTTCCTGCGCGAGGGCTACGCAGTCGAGGACACTCTGCGTCCCGACCGCCTCGTCTTCGGCGTGCGGTCCGCGTGGGCCGAGGAGCGGCTGCGTACCGTCTTCGAGCCGGTCATCGAGCAGGGCAGCCCCGTGGTGGTCACCGACCTGAACACCGCCGAGCTGGTGAAGGTGGCCGCGAACTCCTTCCTGGCGACCAAGATCTCCTACATCAACGCGATGGCGGAGGTTTGCGAGGTCGCCGGCGCGGACGTGCACCAGTTGGCCGACGCGCTGTCGTACGACACGCGGATCGGTGGCCGATTCCTGCGCCCCGGCCTCGGTTTCGGCGGCGGCTGCCTGCCGAAGGACATCCGCGCCTTCGCACACCGGGCCGAGGAACTGGGCGTCGGCCAGGCGGTGGCATTCCTGCACGAGGTGGACGCGATCAACCGCCGCCGCCGCTCGCGCACCGTGGACCTGGTGCGCGAACTGGCCGGCGGATCGCTGGAGGGTGCTCGTATCGCCGCGCTCGGCGCCGCGTTCAAGCCCAACTCCGACGACATCAGGGACGCGCCCGCGCTCGACGTGGCCCGCATGCTCCAGGAGGGCGGCGCGGCCGTGCGCGTGTACGACCCCGAGGCGATGGGCAATGCCCAGCGCGCCTACCCGAGCCTCGAATACGCGCAGAGCACGTTGGAGGCCGCCCGTGACGCCGACGTGGTGGTGCTGCTGACGGAATGGACCGAGTTCCGCGAGATAGACCCGGAGATGCTTGGTGCCGTGGTCGCGCAACGCAAGGTGGTCGACGGCCGTCACGCGCTCGACCCGGCCGCGTACCGCGCCGCCGGCTGGGAGTACCGCGCGCTTGGGCGCCCGTGACGCAGTGCCTTCATGCGAGATGAGGACGGTCCGGGACCGCGGCGGCCGGTTCGCCGCGAAACCGGTGTCGAGACGCACTCGCAAGCCGTGAGTCTGTGGCTATTCGGCGTTCACCATGAAGTGCGCGGCTCGTTCCAGATACTGCCACAGCTCGGTCTCGTCCGGCTCCGGCAGTTTCAGCGAGCGCACGGCCTCGGCCATGTGGTGCAGCCAAAGGTCGCGTGCGTGCGCGTCGACGCGGAACGGCGCGTGCCGCATCCGCAGCCTGGGGTGCCCTCGGGTGTCGCTGTAGGTGCTCGGGCCGCCCCAGTACTGGATCAGGAAGAGCGTCAGCCGCTCCGCGGCCGGCCGCAGGTCTTCTTCGGGGTACATCGCCCGCAGTTCCGGGTCCTGCGCGACGCCTTCGTAGAAGCGGTGCACGAGCGTGCGGAACGTCGGCTCTCCGCCGACCCGCACGTAGAACGACTCCGGTTCGCCGCGCGGAATCCTGGCTTGTGTCACCCGACCATCCTAGGCGAGGCGCCAGGCATGGCCCAGGCACCCTGAAACCGGGCCGGACACCCCGTCAGGTGAGCCAGCCGCGGTGGCAGGCCTGCCAGCCGAGCTGAAGGCGGGTGCTGACCCGCGCGAGATCCATCATGTGCGCCACCCGGCGCTGCACGGTGCGCAACCCGAGGCCGAGTTGCTTCGCGATCGCCGCGTCTGTCGCGCCGATCATGAGCAGCGACAGGATGCGCAGGTCGAGGCCGGTCGGGTTGGTCTGCGGCTCGTCCAGTTCGATGTTGCTCGGCTCGACCAGACGCACCGGCACCGCCTGTTGCCACACCGACTGGTAGAGCCCGACCAGCAGCCTGATCAAACCCGGAGCCCGCACGAACAGCGCCGACGGCTCGCCCCGGTCCGGATTCGTGCCGTCGCTGAGCGGCACCAGCGCGACCGAGCGGTCGGCGATGACCAGCTTGGTCGGTACGCGATCCACCACCCGCACCAGTTGTTCGTGCTTCATGTGCGCCATCAGACCTTCGAAGGCGCCTGCGAGGTCCAGCATCGCCTGCTCGACGATGACGTGGTACCGCACGCCGCGATTGATCGCCTGCTCCTCGGCGACGCTCTCGCCGGGCGCGACCACTTCGTGGCTCGCCTCGGACATCACGTGCAACTCGGACGTTGCGCTCATCTGAACCTGCTCGAAGCGGTGTCGCACTGCGTGCGCCCCGATCACCACCTCCACCAGATCCCGGGCCGAACTGTCCGCGCTCGCGCTTCGGTACGCCTCCGCCAGCGATGCCAGACCCAGTTCCGCGCGGAAAAGTGCGTGCCGCTGCTCGGCCAGCAACGCGCCGAGCGCGACGGCCGGGGACGCGGCCAGGTATCTCTTCCGCGTCTCGGCCTGCTCAGTGACCAAGCCGAGCTCCGCCAGCAGCGCCAGCGATTTGCGCACCGCGGCCCGCGGCAGTCCGGTGCGCTCGACCAGCCCGGCGGCGCTGCTGGAACCCGCGGTGACCAGGTCCTGATAGACACACTCCGCCGCCGGATCGAGGCCGAGTATGCCGAACACCGTTCATCCCCCTCGTCAGCAGGCGCGCATGGTCCATGCCCCGCAGCACGGCACGAATGCGTCTACCTCGTGTGTCTTTGTGCGTCCATGATTATCCGCTGCCTAAGCTGATGTACGGCGTGGAGTTTTACGGGCCGAGATCGGTATTGGCCCGGGCGCTGTGGTCGCTGCCGCGCTACCGCGCACAAGCGGCCGCATCCGCCGGATCCGCCGGAACCCCCGACACGTCTTTGGCACTCGGGTTGACCGAGTGCCAGCGCGAGTCATAACCTGCGGATTGGCACTCTCGCCGTGAGTGTGCCAATGCCACCCCGTCCCCCTGGCACCCGCGACGACAGGCGTGGACGGTGGCCCCAAGTCAATCGGCGGGAGCGGTGTTCCCGCCGTCAGTGAGTGTCTCCGAAGGAGAGGTCACGACCGTGGCTACCGTTGCCATCAAGCCGCTTGAGGACCGTGTCGTCGTCAAGCCGCTGGACGCCGAGCAGACCACCGCCTCCGGCCTGGTCATCCCGGACACCGCGAAGGAGAAGCCCCAGGAGGGCGTCGTCCTGGCCGTCGGCCCGGGCCGTTTCGAGGACGGCCAGCGCCTCCCGCTCGACGTCAAGGAAGGCGACGTCGTTCTGTACTCGAAGTACGGCGGCACCGAGGTCAAGTACAACGGCGAGGAGTACCTCGTCCTGTCGGCGCGCGACCTGCTCGCCGTCGTCAACAAGTAAAACGGCACGCGGTAAGACGGCGCGCCCGCGCAAGTACGTCGTGAAGGCCGTGTTCCGCAGGCCCCGCTCAGACGGGCGGCGGGGCACGGCCTTCTGCGTGCCGGGCACGGGTCGGCCTGCCGTTCCACCAACCACGGCTTAAGAAGGGACGCTTGGCACCAATGGCCAAGATGCTGCAGTTCGACGAGGACGCCCGCCGCAAGCTGGAGCGCGGCGTCAACGCGCTTGCCGACGCGGTCAAGGTGACGATCGGCCCCAAGGGCCGCAACGTCGTGATCGACAAGAAGTTCGGCGCGCCAACGATCACCAACGACGGCGTGACCATCGCCCGCGAGGTCGAGCTCGAGGACCCCTACGAGAACCTCGGCGCCCAGCTGGCCAAGGAGGTCGCGACCAAGACCAACGACATCGCGGGCGACGGCACCACCACCGCCACCGTGCTGGCCCAGGCGCTGGTACGCGAAGGTCTGCGCAACGTCGCGGCCGGCGCGCAGCCGATCCTGCTCAAGCGCGGCATCGACGCCGCGGTCAAGGCGGTCTCCGACCACCTGCTGTCCACCGCCAAGCCGGTGGAGACCAAGGAGGCCATCGCCCAGGTCGGCGCGATCTCCGCGCAGGACCAGGCGATCGGCGACCTGATCGCCGAGGCGATGGACAAGGTCGGCAAGGACGGGGTCATCACCGTCGAGGAGAACAACACCTTCGGGCTGGCCCTCGAGTTCACCGAGGGCATGCAGTTCGACAAGGGCTATCTCTCCCCGTACATGGTCACCGACCAGGAGCGCCAGGAGGCGATCCTCGAGGACCCGTACATCCTGATCAACCAGGGCAAGATCTCCTCCATCGGCGACCTGCTGCCGGTGCTGGAGAAGGTCGCGCAGTCGCGCAAGCCGCTGCTGATCATCGCCGAGGACGTGGACGGCGAGGCGTTGTCCACCCTGGTGGTGAACAAGATCCGCGGCACGTTCAACTCGGTCGCCGTCAAGGCCCCCGGCTTCGGGGACCGGCGCAAGGCGATCCTGCAGGACATCGCGGTCCTCACCGGCGCCCAGGTGGTTAGCCCCGAGGTCGGTCTCAAGTTGGACCAGGTCGGCCTTGAGGTTCTCGGCACCGCCCGCCGGGTCGCCGTCACCAAGGACGACACCACGATCGTGGACGGCGCCGGCGAGCACGGCGCGGTGCAGGACCGCATCCGTCAGATCAAGGCGGAGATCGAGGCTTCGGACTCCGACTGGGACCGTGAGAAGCTCCAGGAGCGGCTGGCGAAGCTGGCCGGCGGGGTGTGCGTGATCCGGGTCGGCGCGGCCACCGAGGTCGAGCTCAAGGAGAAGAAGCACCGGCTTGAGGACGCGATCTCGGCCACGCGTGCCGCGGTCGAGGAGGGCATCGTCGCGGGCGGCGGTTCCGCGCTCGTGCACGCCGCGACCGTGCTGGACGACCGGCTCGGCCTGACCGGCGACGAGGCGACCGGTGTCGCGGTGGTCCGCAAGGCCCTGGTCGAGCCGCTGCGCTGGATCGCGGTGAACGCCGGGCTCGAAGGCTACGTCATCACCGACAAGGTCGCGGCGCTGGAGGGCTCGAAGGGCCTGAACGCCGCCACCGGCGAGTACGTGGACCTGATCGAGGCCGGCGTCATCGACCCGGTGAAGGTCACCCGCTCCGCGCTGGCCAACGCCGCGTCGATCGCCTCGATGCTGCTGACCACCGAGACCCTGGTCGTCGAGAAGCCGGCGCCCAAGGAAGACGAGGGTCACTCGCACAGCCACGGCCACGGGCACAGCCACTAGCCGATATGGCGGGCGCCAAGGCGCACGCACGGGACTCCCACAGTCGCGGTGACTGTGGGAGTCCCGTCCTGTTTATGCCGGCCGAGGCCGCCGTGGGACGGCGTGTTCACGCGGTGACGAGCGTCTTCGCCTTCTTGCCCCCGCCGGGTTTGCTCGGCGCCTTCTTCGGAGGGGCCGCCACAGGGGCGTTGGTCTTGGGCGCCGCGGCGGGTGCCGAGGCCGCAGCCGCGCGCTCGTCCTCCAGATTCTTCAGCGCCTTTTCCCGCAGCAGCTTCTCCTTCAGTTGCTGCTGGCGCGCCCGGGCATCCTTCTCCCTGGCGGCCTGCGCCCGGGCGAGCGCCTTCTGCCGGGCGTGGTGCTGCTCGCGCTCTTCCTCGGTCATCCCGCCCCACACGCCGTAGGGCTCGCGCACTCTGAGCGCGTGCTCCGCGCACGGTATCTGCACCGGGCAGTTCATGCAGATCTCCTTCGCCGCGAGCTCTCGGCTCGACCGCGCCGCGCCGCGCTCGCCTTCCGGGTGGAAGAAGAGCGAGCTGTCCTTCCCCCGGCACAGGCCGCGCAGCTGCCAGTCCCACAGATCGGCGTTAGGGCCGGGGAGCCTTGAGAAATCGGCCATCGCCGTTGTCCTCCTCTTGCCGAGTGGTTGCTTTGCGCGTTCGTGATATCGCTCAGTGTGTCCGTTGTAGACCGCACGTCACCCACTGATGGGACGTGTCATGACAAGGCATTCCCCGGTAAGGGTGGAGTTGCCGGTACTGACGCCTATACCCACCTATTTGTTAGGTAAGGGAGTGCTGTGTCTGCGACCTACGAACGGACCAGTGTGGCATCCCTGAATGGCGCATCCCCGGACGGCCTGAACAGCGAGAACACCGCACCCGACGGCCAGTGGCGAGAAGATGCCAACGGCGTGGAGGCGGCGGCCCGCTATACGCCCGAGGAACTCGCGCTGCGCACAGGCGTCCCCCGGGCCGTGCTGTGCGATCTTCGCGACCTGCATCCGTTGCCCGGCGCCGCGATCGACGTGGTGCGGCTCGCGGTGGTCGGACGGCTGTTGCGCTCCGGCGTTCCGGTGGCGCGCGCCGCCGCGCTGGTACGGGCGGCGGAAAGCCGGACCGATGAACCGATTTGAGCCGCTGAGGGCTTCCCAAACTCCGGCATCTGGGTCCAAACTGGGTCTGCCATGACAGATAGTCACGATAGTGTCACACATCGTCCGTGCGCCGCCGCGGGCGAGGGGCCGCGGAACGCTGCTCGCCGTTGCTGCTGGGCGGGCTGCGCCGGGCGGGTGAACGGAGGCTCTCCGAAAACTGATCTTGAGCTGGGGCGGTCGCGAAACCGCCACCCGAATGTGCGTAACGCTTTCGGGTGATGCTCGTTGAGTCAGGGCGGAGTGGACCGCAACCCCCACCCGGTGGGCCGCCCACCGGTCTGCGGTCCCGCTCGCGTCAGAATTTCCGGCTTGCCTGACAGCAGGTATCCACAGTGTGTGGAGGTACAAATGACGTCCATCCTGGTCTGTGACGACTCACCGCTCGCCCGCGAGACCCTGCGCCGCGCGGTGGCGACCGTCCCCGGCGTGGACCGGGTCACCACCGCGAGCAGCGGCGAGGAGGTGCTGCGGCGCTGGACCGCCGACCGGGTCGACCTGGTTCTGATGGACGTGCGGATGCCCGGGCTCGGGGGAGTCGAGAGCGTGCGCCGGCTGGTGTCCACCGACCCGACCGCACGGGTCATCATGCTGACGATGGCCGAGGACCTGGACGGCGTCGCCCTCGCCGTCGCCTCCGGGGCTCGCGGCTACCTGCACAAGGACGCCTCCCGCGCGGAGTTGCGCGCCACCGTCTCGCAGGCCCTCGCCGACCCGACCTGGCGGCTGGCCCCGCGCCGGCTGCGCCCGGCCGAGGTCGGCTCGGCCCCGACGCTGACGGCCCGTGAGATCCAGGTGCTGGAGGGGATGAGCCACGGCCGCTCCAACGCGGAGATCGGCCGCGATCTGTTCCTGTCCGAAGACACGGTCAAGACGCACGCGCGCCGGCTGTTCAAGAAGTTGGGTGCGTCGGATCGCGCGCACGCGGTCGCGCTCGGCTTTCGCTGGGGATTGGTTCGCTGACCGCGGCAGATACCCGCGCTCGCAGTGCCCGGGACGATCCGCGGGACGATCCGCGGTGTTTCCGACCTCGGAGATCGCCCCGCGCCCCGGGCAGGACCGGCAATCTCGCGGCGCCTCGGAGCCGCAGGCGCGGCCGTGGGCGCGCGGACGGAAACAGCGCACCGCCGTGGGCCGTTAGACTGGACGCCTCGCTGCCACCGCCGGATCATCCGCAGCCGTATACACCGGAGGGTACCCGTGTCCTTCTCCGAAGTCCCCGAGAAGTTCCGCCTGCTGGGGCTGACCTTCGACGATGTGCTGTTGGTGCCGGCGGTCTCGGACCTGGAGCCGGGTGAATCGGACACCACGGCGCGGCTCACCCGGAACCTGACGGTGCGCGTCCCGTTACTCTCCGCCGCGATGGACACGGTGACCGAGGCGCGGATGGCGATCGCGATGGCCCGTCAGGGCGGCGCCGGCGTATTGCACCGCAACCTGCCGGCCGAGGACCAGGCGGCGCAGGTGGATCTGGTCAAGCGCTCCGAGTCCGGCATGATCACACAGCCGGTGACGGTCAGCGCGCAGGCCACGCTCGCCGAGGTCGACGTGTTGTGCGCGAGGTACCACATCAGCGGCCTGCCCGTGGTCGACGAGGCCGGAATGCTGATAGGCATAGTGACCAACCGCGACCTGCGTTTCGAGACCGACCACTCCCGGCTCGTGCGCGACGTGATGACCAAGCCCCCGCTCGTCACCGGCCGCGTCGGCATCTCCGGCGCCGAGGCGATGAAGCTGATGGGCGCGCACAAGATCGAGAAGCTGCCGCTGGTCGACGAGACCGGCAAGCTGCACGGCCTGATCACGGTCAAGGACTTCACCAAGACCGAGCAGTACCCGAACGCCACCAAGGACGCCGAGGGGCGTCTCGTGGTCGGTGGCGCGGTGGGAGTCGGGGACGACGCGTATCGCCGGGCGATGCTGCTGGCCGAGGCGGGCGCCGACTTCGTGGTGGTGGACGTGGCGCACGGTCACTCCAAGGGCCTCTGCGACACCGTCTCCAAGATAAAGGCGAACAGCCACGTCGAGATCATCGGCGGTAACGTGGTGACGGCCGCGGGCGCGCAGGCGTTGATCGACGCGGGCGTGGACGCGGTGAAGGTGGGCGTCGGGCCGGGCTCGATCTGCACCACGCGCGTGGTCGCGGGCGTCGGCATGCCGCAGGTCACCGCCATCTACGAGGTCGCCCGCGCGGCCAAGCCGGCCGGTGTGCCGGTGGTCGGCGACGGCGGTCTCCAGTACTCGGGCGACATCGCCAAGGCGATCGCGGCCGGGGCGGACACGGTCATGCTCGGTTCGCTGCTGGCCGGTTGCGAAGAATCCCCCGGCGATCTGATCTTCATCAACGGCAAGCAGTACAAGTCGTACCGGGGGATGGGGTCGCTCGGCGCCATGTCCTCGCGCGGTAAGGCGGAGGGCAGGTCCTACTCGCGTGACCGGTACGCGCAGCAGGACGTCTCCTCGGACGACAAGCTCATCCCGGAGGGCATCGAGGGACAGGTTCCGTACCGTGGTCCGCTGTCAGCCGTCGCGCACCAGCTCGTGGGCGGCGTCAAGCAGGCGATGTTCTACACGGGTGCGCGCACCATCACCGACCTGCAGAATGCGCAGATGGTGCGGATCACCTCGGCCGGGCTGAAGGAAAGCCACCCGCACGACATCCAGATGACCGCAGAGGCTCCGAACTACCACTCGCGCTGATCCTGCCCGGCGGACGGTAAAGTCAGAGCAGGTATCGCCCGCCCGCGCCGGAAGAGGATCACATCGTGTCCGAGGTCGAGATCGGTCGCTCCAAGCGCGCCCGCCAGGCGTACGGCTTCGACGACATCGCACTGGTGCCCTCGCGGCGCACCCGTGATCCAGAGGACGTCTCGATCGACTGGCAGATCGACGCGTACCGGCTGCGGCTGCCGTTCCTGGCCGCGCCGATGGATTCGGTGGTCTCGCCGGCCTCCGCGATAGCGATCGGCCGACTCGGCGGAGTGGGCGTGCTCGACCTGGAAGGTCTGTGGACCCGGTACGCCGATCCGGAGCCGCTGCTCGCCGAGATCGCCGGGCTGCCGGCCGAGCGCGTGGTCAAGCGCCTGCGCGAGATCTACACCGAGCCGGTGAAGGAAGAACTGATCGTCTCGCGGATCAAGCAGATCCGAGACGCGGGCGTCGTCGCCGCCGGGGCGCTGTCCCCGCAGCGCACCGTGCAGTTCTACAAGACCGTGGTCAACGCGGGCGTGGACGTGTTCGTCATTCGCGGCACCACGGTCTCCGCCGAGCACGTGTCCAACCATGCCGAGGCGCTGAACCTCAAGCAGTTCGTGTACGACCTCGACGTCCCGGTTGTGGCCGGAGGCGTGGCGACGTACAAGGCCGCGCTGCACCTGATGCGTTCGGGTGCGGCGGGCGTCCTGGTCGGCTTCGGCGGCGGGTCCTCGCACACGACGAAGAACGTCCTCGGCATCGCGGTCCCGATGGCCACCGCGATCAGCGACGTCGCGGCGGCCCGGCGGGATTACATGGACGAATCCGGCGGCCGGTACGTGCACGTGATCGCGGACGGCGCGATGGGCGGCAGCGGCGAGATCGCGAAGGCGATCGCCTGCGGCGCGGACGGTGTGATGATCGGATCGCCGCTGGCGCGCGCGGTCGAGGCGCCGGGCCACGGCTACCACTGGGGCGCCGAGGCGTGGCACGGCTCGGTTCCGCGCGGCGTGCGCACCCACCTGGGCACGGTCGGCACGCTGGAGGAGATCCTCGTCGGACCGTCGAACACCGCGGACGGCACGATGAACCTCTTCGGATCGCTGCGCCGGGCGATGGCCACGACCGGCTATTCCGAGCTGAAGGAATTCCAGCGGGTCGAATTGACCGTCTCTCAGCCGTAGCTCGCGACGCTGGCTGGAGCGACCCGTCCAGTGGCGTAACTCGCATGGCGCCACGGCGGTGCGAACCGGCATCGTAGAGGTCATGCGCAATGCGACGCTCGGACCCGAGCAGCGGCGGGCCGCCTTGGCCGCGCTCGCGGCGAGCGAACTGGACGTCCTGGTGGTCGGCGGCGGCGTGGTCGGCGCCGGCACCACTCTCGACGCGGTGACCCGTGGGTTCTCGGTCGGCTTGGTCGAGGCGCAGGACTGGGCCTCAGGCACATCGAGCCGGTCGTCCAAACTCATCCACGGTGGCTTGCGGTACCTGGAGATGCTGGACTTCGCGCTCGTGCGCGAAGCGCTCAAGGAACGCGGGCTGCTGATCGAGCGGCTGGCGCCGCATCTGGTGCGCCCGGTGCCGTTCCTTTACCCGCTCACCGGACGTGGCTGGGAACGCTTCTACGCGGGCTCAGGTATCGCGCTGTACGACGCGATGAGTTATTCGTCGGGACACGGCCGCGGCCTGCCCCCGCACCGCCACCTGACCCGCCGTCACGCCCTGCGCATCGCACCGTCGCTCAAGAAGAACACGCTCGTCGGCGCTATCCAGTACTACGACGCACAAGTCGACGACGCTCGCTTCGTGACGACGCTCGTGCGTACCGCGGCCTCATTCGGTGCCCACGTGGCCAACCGGGCGCGCGTCGTCGGATTCCTGCGCGAAGGCGAGCGCGTGACCGGGGCCGTCGTGCGCGACGAGGAGAGCGGCGAGCAGATCGAGGTCAGGGCATCGCAGGTGGTCAACGCCACAGGCGTGTGGACCGACGAGACGCAGGCGATGGTCGGTGAACGCGGGAAGTTCCATGTCACCGCGTCGAAGGGTGTGCACCTCGTCGTGCCCAAAGACCGCATCCAGTCGGCCTCGGGCATCATCCTGCGAACGGAAAACTCCGTGCTCTTCGTCATACCGTGGGGCCGGCACTGGATCATCGGCACGACGGACACCGCCTGGAACCTGGACAAGGCCCACCCGGCTGCGAGCGCGACAGACATCGACTATGTGCTCGGCCGCGCCAACAGAGTGCTGACGACGGAGCTGACCCGCGAGGACGTCGAAGGCGTATTCGCCGGTCTGCGGCCGCTGTTGTCCGGCGAGTCCGACGAGACCTCGAAGCTCTCGCGCGAGCACATCGTCGCGCATGCGGTCCCGGGGCTGGTCGTGGTGGCCGGTGGCAAGTACACGACGTACCGCGTCATGGCCATGGATGCGGTTGACGCGGCGCTGCACGGGCTCGATCGGCGCGGCCCGGCTTCGTGCACCGAGACGATTCCGCTGCTCGGCGCGGACGGCTTTCCGGCGCTGTGGAACGGCCGCGCCCGGCTGGCGGTGTCCAGCGGCCTGCACGTGGCCCGGGTCGAGCATCTGCTGAGCCGGTACGGTTCGCTGGCCGAGGAGGTGATCGACCTGATCGAGAAGGACCGAACGCTCGGCCTGCCACTTGAGGGCGCGGACGACTACCTGCGCGCCGAGATCGTCTACGCCGCGTCGCACGAGGGCGCGATCCATTTGGAGGACGCGCTGGCCCGCCGGACCCGGATCGGCTTCGAGACCTTCGACCGTGGCGTCGGCTCGGCCCGGCCCGCCGCTGAACTGATGGCGCAGACCCTCGGCTGGGACGAGGGCCGGCTGGAGCGGGAGATCGCGCATTACAACGCGCATATTGCGGCTGAGCGGGCGTCACAGCTCCAGCCGGACGACCAGTCGGCGGACGCGGCGCGGATGGGTGTGCCCGAGTTCTGACGGAACGTCACGCCGCTGATGGTTACCGCAGCAAAGCGAGCAGCAGCGCCACGGCCGCCAGCGCGCTCACGGCGGCGGCGACGGCCGGAAGCCGCAGCGCGGCGAGGTGGTGCGACGGGCGAACGCCCCAGCGGCGCGACGGCAGTTCGGCGAGCCGGGCCGCGCGAATCTGCCGGGCCAGCAGGGCGCGGTCCTCGGCCGAGGGTTCTCGCACCCGGGCGGCGGCGACGAAGGATTCGTCGAACACCGTGGTCTCCAGAACGGCGTCCAGGCTCTCGTCTTCGACATGCGCGTCGTTCCGTGTGCTGTTGTCCGGCAGGACGGTGTTCGGCTCAACGCTCGGAGCGTTCGCGGGGACCTGTGGTGCGTCTGCGCGGCGCTGCGCGGAGTGGTTGCGCTGTTCGGGGAAGCGCTCGGTCATTGCGGAAATGTAACCGAATTATCGTGTGATCAGTAGGGGTGAGACACGGCAAATTGCGACATTCACCCACGAGTGAGGTGATCGGTCAGAGGGCGCTGGAGTGCCGCGCCTTGGTCTGTCCGTCGCCGACCACGATGTACTTGGTGGAGGTAAGCTCCGGCAGTCCCATCGGGCCGCGCGCGTGCAGCTTCTGGTTCGAGATCCCGATCTCGGCGCCGAACCCGAACTCTCCGCCGTCGGTGAAGCGGGTCGAGGCGTTCACGATCACCGCCGCCGAGTCCACGCGCGCGGTGAAGGTGCGGGCCGCGGCCTGTGAGCGGGTGATGATCGACTCGGTGTGGTTCGTCGAGTACTCGCGGATGTGCGCGATCGCCGCGTCCAGCGAGTCGACGACGGCGGCCGCGATGTCGAGCGACACGTACTCCTTGTAGTAGTCGGCCTCCGTCGCGGGTACCACGTCGGCGCTGTACCCGGACACCTGCTCGTCGCCGTGCACGGTCACGCCGGCGGCGGCGAGCGCGGCGAGTGCGCGGGGGAGGAACGCCTCCGCGATGTCCCGGTGCACCAGCACGGTCTCGGCCGCGTTGCAGACGCTGGGGCGCTGCGCTTTCGAGTCGATCAGCAGCTCGACGGCGAGGTCCACGTCCGCGTCGGCGTCCACGTACACGTGGCAGTTGCCGACCCCGGTCTCGATCACGGGGACCGTCGAACCGGTCACCACCGAGCTGATCAGCGCGGCCCCGCCGCGCGGGATCAGCACGTCGACCAGGCCGCGTGCCTGCATCAGCTCCTTGACCGAGTCGTGTGTGTCGCCCGGCACCAGCTGGATCGCGTCGACCGGCAGTCCGCAACCCGCCAGCGCCTCGCGCATGATCTCGACCAGCGCGGCGTTCGAGGCGCGCGCGGAGGAGGAGCCGCGAAGCAGCACCGCGTTGCCGGACTTGAGGCAGAGACCCGCGGCGTCGACCGTCACGTTCGGCCGTGCCTCGTAGATGATGCCGACGACGCCGAGCGGGACTCGTACCTGACGCAGTTCCAAGCCGTTCGGAAGCGTCGAGCCGCGAACCACCTCGCCGACTGGGTCGGCCAGCGTGGTCACCTTCCGCAGCGCCTCGGCGATGGCGGTGATCCGGTCGGCGGTCAGGGTCAGCCGGTCCACGATGCCGGAATCGGTGCCCGCTTCGCGTGCGCGGGCGACGTCCTCGGCGTTGGCTTCGAGGATGCGCGGCGCGTCGGCGGCTAGGGCGTCCGCGATGGCGTGCAGTGCGCGGTCCTTCTCGCCACGGGTGCGTACCGCCAGGTCTGCGGCGGCCTCGCGGGCCCGTCGCGCCGCCTGGATGACTTCCGACTCGCCAGCCACGTCCACCATGGCTCCAGGTTACGTCGGGTGGCCCTGGTCGTACGCGCCATTTCGGACGGTGAGACCGAGCGGTCGGCTGACCGGCCGGTCACAGCAAGGCCAGGTCGTCCCGGTGTACGACCTCACGCTCGTACTGCGGCCCGAGATCCACGGCCAGATCGCGGGTCGAGCGCCCCAGCAGCGACGGCAGTTCGGCCGCGTCGTAGTTGACCAGCCCGCGGGCCACCGGGCGGCCGGAGGGATCGACGAGGTCGACCGGGTCGCCCGCGACGAAGGTTCCGGACACGGCCGTGATGCCGGCCGGCAGGAGGGACAGGCGGCGGCGCACCACCGCGTCCACCGCTCCGGCGTCGAGCTTCAACTCGCCGCGCGGCGCGGTGGCGTGCGCGAGCCACAGCAGCCTCGCAGCCGAGCGTTTCCCGGTGCGGTGGAACAGGGTGCCGACCGGGTCGCCGCGCAGCGCTCGGGCGGCGTACGCGGCCCTGGTGAGCACCACCGGGATGCCCGCCTCGGTCGCGATCCGGGCCGCCTCCACCTTCGTCACCATGCCGCCGGTGCCGACCCCGGCCCGCCCGGCCGACCCGATCGCCACGCCGGCCAGGTCCTGCGGCCCGCGCACGTCGGAGATCAGGACACTGCCGGGCTTGCGCGGGTCGCCGTCGTAGAGCGCGTCCACGTCGGAAAGCAGCACCAGCAGGTCCGCGTTGACCAGGTGCGCGACGAGCGCCGCCAGCCGATCGTTGTCGCCGAACCGGATCTCCTGCGTGGCGACCGTGTCGTTCTCGTTGACGATCGGTACGAAGCCGAGTTCGAGCAGCCGGCTGAGCGTCTGCAGGGCATTTCGATAGTGCGAGCGGCGCGTCACATCGTCGGCCGTGAGCAGTACCTGTCCCACACCGTGCCCGTGCCGCGCGAAGGACTGCGTGTAACGCGCTATCAGCAGGCCCTGCCCGACGCTCGCCGCGGCTTGCTGCAACGCCAGCTCGCGCGGTCGTTTCGTCAGCCCGAGCGGGGCGAGGCCGGCCGCGATCGCGCCGGAGGAGACGAGGACGACTTCGGCCGGATCTCCCGCGGGCCGCGCGAGCGCCGATTCGTGGAGCGCGTCCACGAGGGCGTCCACCCGGCTGCCGTCGAGCCCGCCGGACGCGGTGGTCAGCGAGGAGGAACCCACTTTCACGACGATCCGCCGCGCGGCGATGACCGCCGCGCGCCCGGCCGCCAGTTCGTCGTCGCTCACCGGCTCAGGATACGTTCGGCGGCCCCCGCCCGGCCTGTTCGTTTCAGCGCGTGGACCGAAGCCGGCGTGTGGACCTGTGTCCGCGGGCAGGCCGTGCCGCGGTGCGGCAGGCCCGGACCCTGGACGGGAAGCCAGGTCCGGGCCGTATCACCGGGCCCGCGCGCCCGACGTCCCGCTATGCCGTCACGACCAGGGGGAGGGCGGTGGCGGCGGTACGACCGCCGGACGGTCGTCACAGGTGATCGTGTTCGGCAGCTCCCAGGGCGCCGGCCACGGACCGGTCGTGCCGCCGCCGGTGTTGCCGCCCAGGTCGAACAGCGAGAACTCCGATCCGGCGGCGGTGAAGTGGAACGAGCCGCAGTTGTTCACGCCGACCGCGCCGACGTTGCGGGCCACCACGTTGCGGAACGAGGCCGAGCCGGCGACCCGCGCGCTGACCACGGAGGTGCCGGTGCCGTCCACCTTGATGTCCGAGAAGTGCACGTTCGAGATCGAGTACAGGTCCTTCACGGACCAGTCGGAGACCAGCATGATCGCGTTGTACGTGTTGTCGAGGAAGTCGTCCCCGGTCACCTCGACGTCCGCGGTGATGCTGCCCTGCAGCGCGTAGAACCAGATCGCGCCGAGCCCGATGTTCCAGTTCAGCTCGTAGGTGCCGGCGCGCACCACGGTGTTGTCGCCGATCCACAGGTGGCCGGTGAACGGCACCGCGCCGAAGCGGCTGCCGACCTGGATGCCGCTGCCCTCCCGGATCGGATCGGCGATCAGGTTGCCGGAGACCGTGTTGTCCGCGCCGCCGTAGATCGCGATGCCGTTGGCCAGTACCGGGGTCTGCACCGTGTTGTGGTCGAAGGTGTCGTTCGCGTCGGCGGTCGTCTCCGACCACATGGCCAGGCCGTCGTCGCCGGTGTTGCGGATGAGGTTGTCGCGCACCAGCGACCCGGTCACGCCGGTGTGGAAGTTGATGCCGTCGGCGATCTGGTCGGCGATGACGTTGTTCGTGATCCGCAGGTTCGTCATCGGCCCGTCGAACCACATGCCCACCTTGGTGTGGTGGATGTAGAGGCCGTCGACGGTCGAGTCGCTCATCGCGCCGCCGATGCCGTTCACCTGGTCGGTGTCGATGCGTTCGCGCACGTCGCCCTCGATCGCGAAGCCGGACAGGTGCACGTTGTGGCTACCGCCGGCCGAGGCGTCCTTGCCGTAGAAGCCGACCCCGGTGTGGATCGAGCCGTCCGGAGCCGGGCTGCTGAGCGTGACCTGGTGGCCCTTGACGGTCGTGTACCAGCTGCCTGCGCCTTCGATCGTCACGTTGTCGACGATGATGTGCCGATTGACCTGGTACGTACCCGGCGGGATGTACACCTTCAGATGTGTCTTCTGCGCGAAGGCGATGGCCCGGTCGAAAGCGGCGGCAGCGTCCCGGGCGCCGGTCGGGTCGGCGCCGAAGAGCAGCACGTTCGCGGCGGCGAGGTCGACCTTTGGCGGGGCGAGCAGCTGAGAGTCCATCAGGTCGATGGTCGTGTTCGCCGCGTCGCTGCCGGCCGGGACGGTCAGCCGGATCTTCGAGCCCGCGCCGTAGGTCCGGCCGAGCAGGAGCCGCTGTTCGTCGTAGAAGTGGTTCGGGCGGAACGGGGTCGGGAACACCGGAGCCGGCGTCGTGGCGTCCGGTACGCAGGAACACTCGGTGGTCCACCAGTCCGGGTGCAGCGGCCCGGCGTTCGGGTCGTTGCTGAACGGATACTCGTTGTACAGCCATGCATACTGCGACGTAAGGGTCAGAGTGCGGTGATCGTGGCCGTTTACGCTCACGTCGAGCGGAGCGGTGATACCACCGCCGGTGGGAGCGTCGGGGATGCTGTACCGCACGGTGACCGCGTTGGCCGGGCTGGGCAATGTGAACTCTACGTACTGACCCGGCGTCAGATTGACGGCCGATCGGCCGGACGCCTCCGCGGGCAGTGTGTAAGCGGTCGTGCTCGGACCGATGACCGTGCCATCCGTCGCAGCGTTCTCCGCTTCTTGTTCGACGATGCCGAGGCTGGCGCCGCGCCCGGCGACCAGTGCCGGGTCGATCGCGGCACGGGTGACCGCGGTCGGGGTGACGCCGCCGCCGGCGGCGAGGGCCGGGGCGGCGGAGACCATGCTCAGACCGGCGGCCGCGGCGGTCGCGGCGGCGAGTGCGGCGCTGCGCCGTGGCCGCGCGAGCGGTCGGGCCAGAGCCCGCGGGGTGCTCCGTGACATCGAATGCTCGTTTCTCTCGGGAGGCTCAACACGTGATGACGCCCACGGTGGAGCAACCACGCCACCGCCCTGATCGCGAGGGGGAACCGTCGCGAGGGGGAACCGTCGCGACGTGACACTAGGGCCGCGTATCCGGCTTCACAAGAGTCCCTGCAAAGGAATTTCGCACATCTGGTCCTTCTTTGCGCGACGAGCTATCTTTCTTGCGGTTATTGTTCCGCTTCGTTGCGTCTCATCGCCTGGCCGGCGTCGGCGATAGGGCAGGGGAGATCGGCCGGCGCCGACCGGCCGGTGATCAGTGTGAAAGGACCGATCGATCCTGCGGGCCGACCGACCTCGCGGGCCGCGCCGGTCAGCTGTAGAGCCGATCGTCGCTGCCGCGCGGCCCGAGGTGTTCCGCGCCGCTGGAGAGGGTCGGCTGCCAGTCGAACACGACCGCGTCGTCCCCGTCGCCGATGACCACCTCGTCGCCCTCGTGCGCCCCCATCTCGAGCAGCGCCTGCTCGACGCCCAGCCGGTTGAGCCGGTCGGCCAGGTACCCGACCGCCTCGTCGACGGAGAAGTCCGTCTGCCGCACCCATCGCTCCGGCTTCGTGCCGCGCACCACGTAGTGGCCGTCCTCGAAACTGAGCGTGAACGGCGCCGCGTCCACCGCCTTGGGCCGGATCACCAGGCGGCCGGGCTCCTCGGCGGGGCGCTGCGCCCGGGCCTGCTCGACGATCCGCGCCAGCGCGAAGGCCAGCTCGCGCAGCCCCTCCCGGCTGACCGCGGACACTTCGAAGACCCGCAGCCCGCGTGCCTCCAGGTCGGACCGCACCAGTTCGGCCAGCTCACGCGCCTCCGGCACGTCGATCTTGTTGAGCACGACGAGCCGCGGCCGCTCGGAAAGCCTGCCGAGCGACGCGAACTGCGTTCCGGCTCCCGACCCGATCCAGGCGTCCGTCGCCGTCCGCTCCTGCGCCGCCAGCGCGTTCTCGTACGCGAGCAACTCGGCCTCGATCACGTCCAGGTCGCTGAGCGGATCGCGGTCCGGCTCCAGGGTCGCGCAGTCCAGGACGTGCACCAGCACCGCGCAGCGCTCGACGTGCCGCAGGAACTCGTGGCCCAGCCCCCTGCCCTCGCTCGCGCCCGGGATCAGTCCGGGCACGTCCGCCATGGTGAAGACGTGGTTGTCCGCGGTGACCACGCCGAGATTCGGCACCAGGGTGGTGAACGGATAGTCCGCGATCTTCGGCTTGGCCGCGGACATCGCGGCGACCAGGGAGGATTTGCCGGCGCTCGGGTAGCCGACGAGCGCCACGTCCGCCACCGACTTGAGTTCCAGCACGAACTGCCCGGACTCGCCCGGCTCGCCGAGCAGCGCGAACCCGGGCGCCTTGCGCTTGGTGGTGGCCAGCGCCGCGTTGCCCAGGCCGCCGGGCCCGCCCTTCGCCAGCACCAGGCGGGTACCCGCGCCCACCAGGTCGGCGAGCACCTCACCGTCCTCGGTCTTGACGACGGTGCCGCTGGGCACCGGCAGGATCACGTCCGCGCCGTTCGCGCCCTGCCGCAGACCGCCCGCGCCCGGTTTGCCGTTGCCGGCGGTGCGGTGCGGCGAGTAGTGGTACTCGATCAGCGAGGTCACGTTCGGATCGACGACGAGGATGACGTCCCCGCCGCGGCCCCCGTTCGCCCCGTCCGGGCCGCCGAGCGGCTTGAACTTCTCCCGGTGCACGGAAGCGCAGCCGTGGCCGCCCTTACCGGCCGCGACGTGAAGTACCACGCGGTCCACGAAGGTGGCCATGGCTTTCTACCTTCTCCCGATCATGACAGTACGCCGGGTCGTTCACCGCGACCCGGCGTACTGGTGAGGCTGTGCGTAACTGGTGGAACGACGCGCAGCGCGCTGCGCGTGCGCGTGCGCGTGCTGACGCCTCTCAGGCGTCGACGGCCACGATGTTGATGACCTTGCGGCCACGGTGCGTACCGAACTGCACCGCGCCGGTGGTCAGCGCGAACAGCGTGTCGTCCTTGCCGCGGCCGACGTTCTCACCCGGGTGGAAGTGCGTACCGCGCTGACGCAGCAGGATCTCGCCGGCGTTCACCTTCTGGCCGCCGAAGCGCTTGACGCCGAGCCGCTGCGCGTTCGAGTCCCGGCCGTTGCGGCTGGACGAGGCGCCCTTCTTGTGTGCCATGTCAGCTTACTTCTTCCCGGTGTCGATGCTGGTGACCTTGACCTGGGTGTACTTCTGCCGGTGACCCTGGCGCACCCGGTAGCCGGTCTTGTTCTTGTACTTGAGGATGTCGATCTTCTTCGCCTTGACCTCGGCGACGATCTCGGCGTGGACCTTGACACCTTCGAGCACCCAAGCGTCGGAGGTGACAGAGTCGCCGTCGACCACGAGCAGCGCCTTCATCTCCACCGATGTTCCCGGCGCGCCGACGATCCGGTCGACCTGGACGACGTCGCCGACGGCGACCTTGTGCTGCCTACCGCCGCTGCGGACGATCGCGTACACCGTTGACTCCTACGGTTTGCCTACGCCTGCGCGCAGTGCGATACAAGTCGCCGCGACAAGCTGAGACTCTCGATTGACTGGTCCGGCACGGTGCGGTCGCACCGCGGGACGTGGGCGAGCCGAAACACGCCGAAAACCAAGCGTACGGACCGGGTGCCGGTGAGGTCAAACTGAAGATCACCAAGCGGGCTCGCCGGCGAACCCGGATCCGACGCGTGCGGCTGCCGTCGCGGTCTGCTTCGGCCGCGACGGCGGTTCAGGAAGCTACAACAGGTTCAGGAGGCTTCCGCGGCCGACTGCGGAGAACCGGCGGGGCGACTGGCGGCCCGGCGGCGCTTGCGCGGCCGTCCCGTGTCGATCAGGGCCTCGTTCAGCTCGTCGCTCACGGCGGCCGCATCCGGGTCCTCCGCGTGCGCCTTGAGGCTGATCGCCGGGGTCGCGGGGGGCGGCGCAGCCGAAGCCGCGGCGCCGCCGCGCGTGTCGGCAGTGCCGGCAGTGCCGGCAGTGTCTACTGTGCCGATGTCGGTGTCCTCGGTCCACACCGGCTCGACCGCAGCGTCCAGGAGGTCTTCGCCCTCGTGGTGCTTGCCCTTACGGCGCCTGCGCCGGCTGGCCCGCGTTTCCGCAGCCCCGGGGAGGTGTCCGCCCTCGTCGGCGTCCGCGTGCTCGTGTGGCCCGTTCTCCCCGGTCACCCGGTCGATGCGCTCCACCACGGCTGCCGAACGCTCGGTGACCTTGCGGCCGTGTGGCTCCACCGGGTCCACGTGCACGATGATGCCGCGCCCGTTGCAGTGGTCGCAGGTCTCCGAGAAGGCCTCCAGCAGGCCCTGCCCGACCCGCTTGCGGGTCATCTGCACCAGCCCCAGCGAGGTCACCTCGGCCACCTGGTGCTTGGTGCGATCCCGGCCCAGGCACTCCAGCAGCCGCCGCAGCACCAGGTCCCGGTTCGACTCCAGCACCATGTCGATGAAGTCGATCACGATGATGCCGCCGAGGTCGCGCAGCCGCAGCTGGCGGACGATCTCCTCGGCCGCCTCCAGGTTGTTGCGGGTGACCGTCTCCTCCAGGGAGTTGCTGCCCTGGCCGGTGAACTTGCCGGTGTTCACGTCGATCACGACCATCGCCTCGGTCCGGTCGATCACCAGCGAGCCGCCGCTGGGCAGCCACACCTTCCGGTCCAGGCCCTTGGCCAACTGCTCCTCGACCCGGTACACCGTGAACACGTCCGTGGCGCCGGTCCATTGCTCCAGCCGTTCGGCCAGCTCGGGCGCGACCCCGGACAGGTAGTCGTGGATCGTCTTGTACGCCTCGTCGCCGGAGACGATCAGCTTGCTGAAGTCCTCGTTGAAGATGTCGCGGATCACGCGCACCGTCAGGTCCGGCTCGCCGTACAGCAGCGCCGGCGCGTTGGCCGTGCGCGACCGCCGCTCGATCTCCTCCCACTGCGCCACCAGGCGCTCGACGTCGCGCGCCAGTTCCTCCTCGCTCGCCCCCTCGGCCGCCGTGCGCACGATCACGCCGCCGTCCTCGGGTACGACCTTCTTGAGGATCTGCTTGAGCCGCGTGCGCTCGTTGTCCGGCAGTTTGCGGCTGATGCCCATCATCGAGCCGCCGGGGATGTACACCAGGAAGCGGCCGGGCAGCGAGATCTGGCTGGTCAGGCGCGCGCCCTTGTGTCCGATCGGGTCCTTGGTGACCTGCACCAGCACCGGCTGGCCGGACTTGAGCGCCGATTCGATCCGCTTCGGCTGCCCTTCCAGCCCGGCGGCGGAGAAGTTCACCTCACCCGCGTAAAGCACGGCGTTGCGGCCCTTGTTGATGTCGACGAACGCCGCCTCCATCGACGGCAGCACGTTCTGCACCTTGCCCAGGTACACGTTGCCGACGTACGAGACCGAGGACTCGCGGTTGACGTAGTGCTCGACCAGCACGCCGTCCTCCAGCACGCCGATCTGCATGCGGTGCGCGGCCTGGCGCACCACCATGACCCGTTCGACCGATTCCCGGCGGGCCAGGAACTCGGCCTCGCTCACGATCGGGGCGCGACGCGAGCGGGTCGAGCGCCCGTCGCGGCGGCGCTGCTGCTTGGCGGCCAGGCGCACCGAACCGCGCACACCGAGCACGTCGTCGCCGGTGCGCACCGAGTCGGGCTCGAGCAGCCGGCCGGAGCGGCGCTCGCGCGGCTCGCGGATCTTGACCACCGTGTTCGGCGGGTTGTCCTCCTCGGTCTCGGCGCCCACCGCCAGGTCCTCGGCGGTCTGGCGGCGACGTCGGCGGCGGCGCCGGCGGCTGGAGCCCTCGGACTCCGCGGCGGGAAGGAGGGTGTCTGCGGCCTCGGGCTCCCGCGTCTCGGACGGCTCGCCCTCGCCTTGCGCCGGAGCCTCGGCCCGGGCGGCGGCGACCTCTTCGAGGGCTTGCCCGCCCGCGTTACGGCTGCGGCGGCGGCGACGGCGCGACTCGCGTTCCGCGGCCGGCTCCGGCCCGGCCGTGGCGGCCGCCTGCGCCTGCGCCTGCTCCGGTTCCGGCTCAGGTTCCGGCGCGGCCGTGGCCGCGGGCTTGGCCTGGACCTGGGCCTTGGCCGCTGTCGCGGCGCGGTCGCGGCGGACCGGTTCGGTGACCACCGGCGCCTGGAAGATCGGCATTCCGGGCCGCGACGGCGCGAGCGGCGCCGGCGCCTGCTGCGGCTGGTCGTCGGCCGGCGAATCGGTCTCGTCCGGTTCGGTCCGCGGCGCGGTGACCTCCTCGCCGGCTTCGCCCTCCGGCGGCTGCGCGGCCGTAGCCGCGGGCGCGGTTGCCCGCTTGCGCGTTCGCCGGGCGCGGCCGGTGACGGGCTGTGCCGTTTCGGTCGTTTCGGTCGCGGCGCTCGACTCGGTTTCCGTGGCGGCGGCCGCCGCAGCTGCCGGCGGTGTGCTTTCGGTCGCCTCGGCAACCTTGGCAACCTTGGCAACCTCGGCGGCCTCGGTGGTTTCGGCTTCGGCCGTGCGTGTGCGCCGACGCGTCGTGCTCTTGCGGGCGGTCTTCTTGGCGGGCGCGCTCTCGACCGGGTCATGGCCCGCTTCGGGCTGAGCGACCACGGTCGCGGGCTCGGGCGCCGCACCGCTCTCATCGGCGTGCGCCGCGGCGGTCGCCTTCCGTGTCGCGCTCTTGCGGGCGGTCTTCTTGGCCGGGGCGCTCGTGGCCGCGCCTTCCGCGGCGGCGATCTTCTTGCTGCGGGTGCGCTTGGCCGCCGCCGGCGTGGTGTCCGGGGACGACACCCCGGCGTTCTGTGTCTCCGGAGTCGGTGCGTCCGCAGCCGCTGCCTCCGGTTGCGGTGCGACCTGCGCTTTCGGAGCCCCGGCGGGGCGGTTGGCCGCACGTCGGCGGCGCGTGGTCGGGTTCGGCGAGTCGGTTGTGGACTCGTGGCCGGGTTCCAGGCCGGAGCCGGAACCGGTGGGCTCGTGATCGAGCATGCGGGCGGTTCTCCCGTCGTGGCCGCCGGGCGCTCGGACGGCACCGGTGTCGGTGTGCGTCGGCGCCGCGCGGCGGCTCGTGTGTGCGTACTGAAGTCAGGTGAGCCGGGCCGGGCGTCTCGCCGAGCCGGGCCGTCGTGCCGGCGCCGACGCGCAATGCGCGCGGCACCCGCGAGCACTCATACCCCGGAAACGGGGGTGTTGATGCTCGACGACCCGGATTTCGCCGAAGCGCTCCGGTCCAGGGCCATCGGATCGGCCACCGGCCACGCCCCGGACCCGGCCGCGGACTCGGCATTCGCCGGTGCACCGGGCGTGGCCTGTTTGGTCAGACCAGCACTGTGCAGACCGTCACCGTGCACCAGCGGACCCTGCGCCAGCCTGGTCACCCGGGGGGTGACCGGCGGCACCAGGCCGCTCACGGATCCGAGTCCGGTCAGGACATCGTCGGGGCGGACGGCCGGCGTGGCGTGCCGGACGACCACTCGCAGTATCGCACAGGCAGATGACCGCGGTTGCGGTCCCGCTTCGGCCGGGGCGCCGAGGACGTCGAGCGACACCACGGCGGATCTGGCGTCGAAACTGCGCAAACCGGTCTTCATCAGGCGTTCCACCTGGACCGTCGGCGCCGCGAGGAAGACGTCCGCGGCGCGCTGCGCTTCGGCCGGTTCCACTCCCGGCAGTTCGATCCGCCAGAGCGAAGCCTCCAGGTGCTCGGCCAGTGACGGCGTCGCGGCCTCGACGATCTCCAGGACGTCCAAGTCGGGCGGCAGCGCGGCGTCCAGCGCTGCGCGCAGCGCGGACGGGTCGACCCGGCGTGTGACGGCGATCTCGACGTATTCCGCTTCGCTGGCCGTTCCGGTCGGCGCGGCCCCGGCCCAAGAGATCTTCGGGTGCGGAGAGAACCCGGCCGAATACGCCATCGGCACCGCCGCACGCCGCAGCGCCCGTTCGAACGCCCGCTGGATGTCGCGGTGGCTGGTGAAGCGCAGCCTGCCGCGTTTCGCGTAGCGGATCCGCAGCCGCTGGGCCACGGGGGGCGGTGCAGGGCCGTCTGGAGTGCGCTTCGGCAGCGTTCTCACCGCTTCTCGCTCGGGGACTTTCCATTCCAGGGTAAGCCTCGGCGGCGGCTGGTCCGTCCCGACGCCGACCGTGCTGACACACGACCGCGCAACCAGACAGCCGCGCAACCGTGGATGGGTAACGCCGAAACCGAGGCCCTCGCGCCCGCCCGCCTCAGTCGGTGTCTCAGTCTCAGTCTCAGTGCAGCGACCGGATCCGCGGCACGAGCACCCCGGCGAGTGCGGCCAAGTCGATCTCGGTGTGCTGCCCTTGCAACTGCGAGTTGTCGATCACCGCGACCGCGGTGCCGACGCGTACGGCCGCGCCGTTCATCACCATGGTCTGGCCGCCGATCGCGACCTTCACGGTGAAACCCACCGACTCGTCCCCGAGCCGCGGGCCGGGGGTGACCTTCACCGAGGCACTCTGCGTCGCGCCGCTCGCGTCGGCGGCCTGGAACGTGCCACATCGGTTCAGAGCGGCGCCGAGCTTGTTGGTGAAAGTGGTCGCTTCCGTGCCGTGGAACTCCAGCAGCGTCTCGTCGAACTCGCCGAGCCCGGAAGGCGGCGTGAAGGCGTCGCTCGCATAGCTCGCTTCGCCGAGACTGTTCTGCCCGACCGTGTTGATCAGGTTCAGCACCGTGTTGCAGTCCGCGCTGCCGAGGTCCACCTTGGGCGGCGTGGCGGAGAGAAGCGCGCCGCTGTTCTGGGCGCCGATCGACTCCTCGTTGTAGTCCTTCGGCACGTCGGCGGCGCGCAGCAGGATGCCGGAGAGCTGCTTGCCGCTCGGTACGTCGTGCGCGGCGGACGCGGAAGAGGAAGCAGAGCTCGAACCGCCGCCGCTGCAAGCCGCCAGAGCGGCCGAGGCCACCAGCGCCGCGGCACCGGTGATGATGCCGTTGCGGTGAATCCGAGTTGCCATGCGGGCACCTTATCGCCCACTTCCCGTGCTTCCCCCTCGGGAGCATGGACCTTTACACAGGCCATACCTCGGGGTAACTCGGCGGTGCGCGTCCTCGAACCCGCAGGGTGTTCCGCCAGGTTCGCGGGTTGATCGGCCGATCGGCCGATCCTCTCGGATCAAACCGCGCGGCCGTCCGATCAGCGGTCGACGCCCGCGCGGCGCGGCTTGCACAACTCTTCGTACCCGACTCCGGTCGCCGCCGCCGACGCCTGCCAGAGCCGGTCGGCCAGGACTGCGTCCCGGGCGACGTGGCTCGGCCTGACGCGCACCGGAGCCCCACGCACACCGAGCCGCGGCCCGAAGAACTCGCCGCCCGCGGCGTCCGCGCGCGTCGCCGCGTACAGCGTCGGCAACGCACCCGACGCCGTGGACTGTGAGATCACCTGCGTGGACAGCTGCGCGATCCGGCCGATCAACGGCCGCTGTCCGATGCTGGCGCGCGCGACCAGTTCCGAGCGCGTCACGCCGGGATGCACCGCGATCGAGCGAAGACCGGTGGCCGCATCGGTGCAGTCGCGCACCTGCCGGTCCAGTTCGAGCGCGAACAACAGGTTCGCCAGCTTCGAACGCGCATAACCCAGCCACCGCGAGCCGTGTGGCAGGGTCTTGAAATCAGTGGGCTCGCTCAGTCCCGCGCCGCCGGCGAGATGGTGCGCGATCGAGGACACGGTGATCACCCGGGCCCCGTCGGCCGCGAGCAGCAGCGGCAGTAACCGGCCGGTCAACGCGAAGTGGCCGAGATGATTCGTGCCCAGTTGTAGTTCGAAGCCCTGGTCGGTCAGTTGCGGCGGCGGAGCCATGACCCCCGCGTTGTTCACCAGCAGGTCCAGATGTCCGGCCCGATCCGCGATCTCTCGGGCCGCGTCCCGTACCGACTCCAGGTCCGCCAGATCGACGCGCACCAGTTCGACCGACGCCGCGCCGCAACGCTCGACGATCCGTTCCTTCGCGCGCTGCCCGCGGCCCAAGTCACGGCAGCCGAGCAGAGTGCGGGCCCCACCCCGGGCCAACTGCGTCGCGGTCTCCAGGCCGATCCCGCTGGTCGCCCCGGTTACCAGGGCCACGCGGCCGGACAGGTCGGGGGCGTCGGCGGCGCGCCAAGCCTTCCACAGCACCATATGGAACAGTCTTGCGGAGTGCTGACGCGCCGTCCATGCTCCGCGCCGTGTGTGGCAGCAAACGGCCGTACGGCCGAGCCGTATGCCGCGACGCGCCGTGCCAGCTACGGCTACAGCTACGGTTACAGCAAAGCCTTGATGGCGGCGAGGACTTCCGGGGCATCCGGCGCGGTATGCGGCTCGAACCGGGCCACCACGTTGCCCTCGGCGTCGAGCAGGAACTTCTCGAAGTTCCAGCGGATGTCGCCGGTGTAGCCTTCGGCGTCGGCGACCTTGGTCAACTCGGCGTAGACGGGGTTGCGCCGTTCGCCGTTGACGTCGGTCTTCTCGAACAGCGGGAAGGTGACCCCGTACGTGGTCGAGCAGAAGGTCCGGATCTCCTCAGCGGTACCGGGTTCCTGCCCGCCGAACTGGTTGCACGGGAAGCCGACCACGGAGAAACCCTGGCTGGAATAGGTCTTGTGCAGCTCCTCCAGCGCCATGTACTGCGGGGTCAGCCCGCACTCCGAGGCCACGTTGACCACGAGCGCCGCACGGTCGATGTGCGCGCCGAGGCTGGTCGGGCTGCCGTCCAGCGTCTTGAGCGCGATGTCCTTGATACCCACCATGCGGGCTGATCCTCCGGATTCGTCGTGCTTGTTCGGGTCGGCCCGTCGGTACAGGCCTCACTGCGCCGTGTCGTCCTCGTCCGCGTCGCGGCCCGGGTCCTCGCCGCCGGGGCGCTGACCCCATCGCCGGTACATGGCGCCGCCGATCCGGTCGCCGATTCCCGACGCGTCGCGCGCGAAGTCGCGCAGCTTCGCCATCAGCGGATCGGCGCTGTTCTTCACCGATTCGGCGTAGGCGTCGGCGGCGGCTTTCGCGTCATCCGTGGCGGAAGCGGAGGCGTCCCCGTCCCGGCGCGGATAATCGCCGCCGAGGATCCGGTTGTACGTCCCGGACTCGACCCAGCGGGTCAGCTCAAGCGAACGCACCGAGGGGAAGGGGTGCGTCTGGTCCCGGGTGAGCAGCAGCTTCAGTATCGAGTCACGGATGTCGCCGCCTGACTCGTACTCGCGGGCTTGGTCGATGAAGGCGAGCGCGTTCATCTCGTGCAGGTGCGCTCCGCCGGCCATCTTCATCTGGGTGCGCACCGCCGCCTCGATGTCCTGGCCGACCAGCAGCCCGGCGCGGTCGCTGGACAGCTCCGCCTTGCGGAACCACTCCAGCAGCGCGGTGATCAGCGCCTGGATGCCGAGCTGGCCGCCGGGCAGCCAGGCCACCGCGCCGCTGAGGTTCATCAGCCAGATCAGCATGGTCCGGTACACCGCGTGGCCGGAGAACGCGTGGCCGAGCTCGTGGCCGACGACGAAACGGAGTTCCTCCTCGTCCAGCAGGTCGACCAGCCCGGTGGTCAGCACGATCACCGGCTTGTCCAGTCCGATGGTCATACCGTTGACGAGCGGGGTTTGCTGGACGAATAGCTGCGGCCGGTCCGGCACGTCCAGCACGCCGCACGCGTCGGTGAGCAGCGCGTCGATCCGGGGGAACTGCCGCTCGGAGACCTGCACCGCGTTGGCCAGCAGCATCAGCCGCAGATTGCGCTCTCCGATCAGGCCGCTGAGTTTCTTGAGCAGCGTGTCGAATCCGCTCAGCTTGCGCAGCGCGGTGAGCGCGGCGCGGTCCGCGGGGTGCTCGTAAGCGCGCGAGCTGATCTGCGGGAAGTGTTGGCGGCTGCGGTCCGGCACGCGTTCGCCGGGCTCGCCGGCCCGCGGTGGCTGTGTCATCGACTCGATACCCCTCGTGAGTGCGGGAGGTTCCCGAACTGCCACATTAGCGACCCACCGTCCGCCATGGAGTGCTGCTGCGCGTATGGTCGATACGTGCACCAGATTCTGTTGGCGGTCAACGCCCCGGACACCACCCCGCCTGGGGTCTTCCTGCGCCTGTACATCTTCGGCGGCCTCGCCCTGGTCATCCTGATCGCGTGGCTGGTGCTGCGCGGTTACCGCGATTCGGACGAGAATCGGGACAAGAACCGCGACTGACCGACCCTCGCCGCAGCGAGCTCGGTGCGGCCCTCTATATTGGGCGCGACCGGGCACGGTGTGAGCCGCCGGTCCGCGTCGGACAGCGATCGAGCAGGATTAAGGACGGACACGGTGCACGCGCATACCGTTTTGGCAGAAGGCAGCGGCCGTTACGCGGGCATCAACCCGGCCCTGAACGCGACCGTCGTGATCATCATCTTCCTGGTGCTGCTGTTCCTGGTCACCCGGCTGAACCGCGACAAGTAGACCGCGCGTATACGGACAAGCCGCCCGACCGTCGGTGAAACCGCGGGGCGGGCCAGGTAGGGTCGGTGCGCATGAGCGACCCTCAGACCCCGTTCGCCCGGAAGGCGACCGGGCGTGCGCGCCGCGTCGGCGTGATGGGCGGCACCTTCGACCCGATCCATCACGGCCACCTGGTCGCGGCCAGCGAGGTCGCGTCGCTGTTCGAGCTCGACGAGGTGGTGTTCGTTCCCACCGGCCAGTCCTGGCAGAAGGACCATCGCCGTGTCTCCGCTGCTGAGGACCGCTATCTGATGACGGTCATCGCCACCGCGTCGAATCCCCGGTTCACGGTCAGCCGGGCCGACATCGACCGCGGCGGCCCGACGTACACCGTGGACACGCTGCGCGATCTGCGTGCCGAGCGGTCCGCCAACACCGAGTTCTACTTCATCACGGGCGCCGACGCGCTGGAGCAGATCTTCACCTGGCAGAACGCCGACGAGCTTTTCGACATGGCCCATTTCGTCGGCTGCACCCGCCCCGGCCATTCGCTCACCGATCCCGGGCTGCCGGTGGGGAAGGTCTCCCTGGTCGAGATTCCGGCCCTCGCGATTTCCTCGACGGCCTGCCGCGAGCGAGTGCGCCGCGGCGAGCCGGTGTGGTACCTGGTACCGGACGGAATCGTTCAGTACATCAACAAGCGGGGCCTTTACCGGGATCCCGCCGACGCTGCGGCGCACCTCGGGCGCCCGCACGAGTGGGGAGCCGGCGATACCGTCGAAGCGGCACCGGCGACCCCTCACGACGCTGCAGCGGACACAGACACCGCGGCAAGTACCGACGCCGTGACTGAAACCGACGCCGTGACTGAACCGAAGGCGGGGCGCACGACGTCGACAGACGCAGTGAGCAAGCCAGCGCCGGACACGACCGCGCAGGAGGCACCGTGAGCGGACCCGGACGCCGCCGGAAGCCGAGCCCGGAGGAGGGAAGCCTGCCGGCGCCGCCGAGCGCGCCCGCGGGTCACCCGCAGCAGCCGGTGCAGCCCCGATACGAGTATGAATACGGCCACGACTGGAGTCAGCCGCAGGCTGCGCAGCCTGATCCGCAGCCCGGCTCTGCGTTCGACCCGTACGCGTCCGCGGGCGCTGCGAGTGCGGCGCAGGACCA
The DNA here is from genome assembly GCF_018283645.1 of Actinocrinis puniceicyclus. GTDB lineage: Bacteria > Actinomycetota > Actinomycetes > Streptomycetales > Catenulisporaceae > Actinocrinis > Actinocrinis puniceicyclus. Next base: position 46,852 of record NZ_JAGSXH010000037.1, read on the forward strand.
GCCGTTGTATTACAACCCGGTCGGGTACGGCCTGAGCGATCCGTATGCACTTTCGGATCACCCGTCGCAGCCGGCTTCTCCGGCTTCCGCGGCGTATCAGGCGCCTGTTCCGCCGCCGGCGATACCGCGTCCGGACGCCGTCTGGCCCGGCGCCGCCGCGAACTCTGACCCGCCCCCGCCGCAACCGTTCTCACAGCGGGGTCCGCATCCCGATTCCGCGTCCGCACCACTGTCTTACGCGGCGCCGTACCCGACCGATCCGGTGAGACAACCGGTCACGCCGCCTAACGGCGACGCGGAGTCCGACGGATTCTTCGACGACGCGGACTTCTTCGACTCGGGCTCGTCTCCGGCGGGTTCGAGCTCTTCCCTCGGCTCGGCCGTGAGGCCCACCGCGCCCACGGCGTTCGCGACTGCGCCCGCACCCGGCGGTCCGGCGGGTCCGGCGGGTCCGTTCGATCCGGTGGTGCCGCCTCCGGCTGACGGTGCGCCGCGCCCCAAGGACGGATACTCGGCCGCCGACTTCGCCTTCCTCGAAGAAGAAACCGGCCACGACGTCAAGGGCTGGCTCACCTTCGTCGAATCCCGGGCCGAAAGCCGCGCTGACCGGGTCAAGCAGTTTCGGCGGCGGCTGATCGCAGCCGGGGCCGCCGCCGCGCTGGTCCTGGCCGCGGTCGGCGGATATCTGCTGTTCAGCGGCGGAACGCTGGGCGGTGCCGGCGGCCCCGCCAAGTCCGTGATCCTTCTCCAAGTCAGCGACAACACAGGCAACGCGGTGGCGGACGCCCTGCTCGTGACAGACCACTCCGCGACTACAGGCACCGGCAGCGCGAAGGCCGTCAACGGAAAGGGCGCCGGCGTACTGATCCCGTCCCAGATGGTCGTCAACAGCACCGGCTTCGGGCAACAACCGTTCGGCGGCAATATGGCGCAGTCCGTGCCGGCGGCCGGGAAGGACACGGTATCCGACGTGCTGGGCGTCACCATCGACGGCGTCTGGCGTATGGACGAGATCACCTTCGCGGGGCTGATCGACGAACTCGGTGGAGTCCAGCTCAACGCGGCCGTGGCGGTGCCGGCCGCTACCGCGGCGCCCACCGCGGCGCCGATCCAGGCCGGCGCGCAGAAGCTGAACGGCGGTCAGGCAGTGGCGTACAGCACGTACACCGCCAGGGGCGACGGCCCGGACGCTCAGAGCGAGCGGTTCGGTCAGGTCGTCGACGGCCTGCTCGCCGCGCTGCCCACCGACTCGGGCGCGATTACCGCATACCTCAACCACCTGGGCATCGTGGACGATCCGACGCTGCCGGAAAGCAAGCTCAGTCCGATCCTCGCCGCGCTCGCCGTGGAGCAGCAGGCCGGCTCTTACACGTCGAAGGCGATTCCGCTGCGTACAGACGGGTCGGACGAGATGGATGTGCAAGCCGCGGCGCCGATCGTCAGCAATCTGCTCGGCGGCGCGCTGAACACGCAGAACAACGGTCAGGTCTCCCGGATCCTGGTCGAGGACGCGACGGGTCACACGGGGATCCAGTCACGGGCGATCCGCGGAGCGGCGCAGGCACGGTTGTCGAACGGCGGCTACACGTTCATCGACGGAGCAACGGTCGCACGTCGCGGCACCAGCGTGGTCGAGGTCGGCACGGACGGCGCGAAGTCGGCCGCGGTGCAGGTCGCCGCGACGCTCGGCCTGCAGCCTGACAGCGTGCGGGTCGTGCCCGGGTTGAGCACGTTCGCGGATGTGACCGTGCTGCTCGGCGCCGACTGGCCGAAGCTGGCGAACGTCACTCTGCCTGTCGGGAACTGATGTCCGCTGCGGCACCGCTGTTGAGCGCGCTGCGGCCGAGCGCGCTGCGGCCGCCGCAGCACGGCGGCGGGTCCGATATGCGTTCGGACCTGTCGGCCCTCCGTGAGAACCTGGTAACCACGAGCAGGCGAACGAACCTGCCAAGTGAGAGGTGTGGCGAGAGTGACAGCGACCGACCGAGCCCGGGAACTCGCGATTGCGGCGGCGCAGGCGGCGTCGGACAAGCTCGCCGACGACATCGTGGTCTACGACGTGAGCGACGTGTTCGTGATCACGGACGTATTCGTGCTCGCGTCGGCGCCGAACGACCGGCAGGTCAGGGCCATCGTCGACGCCATCGAGGAGCGTCTGCTGGAACTCGGTGCGAAGCCGGCCCGGCGTGAGGGCCAGCGCGAGGGCCGGTGGGTGCTGCTCGACTACGTCGACATCGTGGTGCATGTCCAGCATGCCGAGGAGCGCACCTACTACGCGCTCGAACGGCTGTGGAAGGACTGTCCGATCATCCCCCTGCCCGACGCGATCACCAGCGGCCGTTCCGCCGGCCCGGCGGGCGACTTCGGCGGCGCGCGGTGAGCATCGGCACTGATCTCAACAGCGGCGAGGCACCGGATGCGCCCGTGCCCGGGTCCGTGTCAGTAACCGTGCCCGGGTCCGTGACGGTGCTGGCGCCGGATTCGGCGGTCGCCGGCCGGTCGGCGTTTGACCGCCATGCATACCACGCGCCGGGCCGCCGCGTGGTGGTGTGGCGGCACGGTCAGACCGAGTGGAACGTGGAGGGCCGGTTTCAGGGCCAGACCGATGTTCCGCTTGATGCGGTCGGCCGTGACCAGGCACGCCGGGCGGCTCGCCTGCTGGCCGCGTTGCGCCCACATGCGATCGTCGCGTCGGACCTGTCCCGGGCGGCGGAAACGGCCCGCGAGCTGAGCGCGTTGACCGGCTTGGGTGTCGCGCTCGATGCTGGGCTGCGGGAGACCTTCGCAGGCACGTGGCAGGGCCTGACGGACAACGAGATCCGCGAGAAGTTCCCCGAGCAGTTCGCGGCGTGGAAGCGTGACCATTCGGTCCGCCGCGGCGGCGGGGAGTTGGAAACCGAGGTCGCCGACCGGGTCGTCCCGGCGATCCTGCGCGCCCTCGACGGCGTCCCGGCCGGCGGGACGCTCGTGGTGGTCAGCCATGGCGGCTCCTCCCGGGTCGCCATCGGCCGCCTGCTCGGCCTGCCGGCTGAGCACTGGAGCAGCCTCGGCGGCCTGTCGAACTGCTGCTGGTCGGTTCTCGGCGAGGCCACCCGCGGCTGGCGCCTGCTGGAACACAACGCGGGTTCCCTGCCCGAGCCCGTCATCGGCGACGACGCGGAGGCGGAGGCTGAGGGGGAAGTCGAGACCGAGGGCGAGGGCGAGGGCGAGGGCGATTCGGAGGCCGGGTCCGAAACCGCGGCCGCGGCAGCGTGACCGTCGCCGACCCGCTAAGGATTTCGTGTTTGGCCGCCGCGTTGGCTAGTATGGCGGAGCCCGCCCGGGAACAGAGCAGTTCCATGGAGACGTACAACGTTTGTTCCTGGCGGGACCAAAGATCCGCCCGCGAGGGCGGATTCGAATAAGGGGCCATAGCTCAGCTGGTAGAGCATCTGTCTGGCAGACAGAAGGTCAGGGGTTCAAGTCCCCTTGGCTCCACAAGCCAAAACACCCCCGGTCGATCAAGGCCGGGGGTGTTTGACACCCATTATTGACACCAACGTCAGTCACCGCGGAGTCTCTTCTCCACCTTCTTCAGCGCACGACGCCGAGCCTCACTGCTGGCCTTCTGGTAGATCTCCAGCGTGACCGACGAGCGCGAGTGTCCGAGAATCTCCATCGCGGCGCGCGGTTCGACGCGCAGTTCGCCGAGCAGGGATGCGCAGGTGTGCCGAGCGCCATGCGGTGTCAGGTGGCGCAGGCCGGCCGCAGCCCTGATCCGATCAAACGACCGGTTGAAGTTGCGCGGCTCGACCTGCCGACCGGTGCGCGTGGTGATGACCAAGCCGGATTCGGTCCACTTGTCGCCGGCCTTGTCCCGCCACTCGTTTTGCAGGTCCTGGTGATCGGTCAGCGCGTCGCGCACGACACTGAGCAGGGGGAGCGGACGACGACCGGCGCGTGTCTTCACGTCGGACAGGTGGAGCGAGTGGCCGGCCCGCTGGCTCTGCTTGCGGATGCGAATCTCGCGCCCCGTCCAGTCGACATCGGCCCAGCGGACGCCGAGCGCTTCCCCGCGCCGTAAGCCGAGGTAGAAGACCATGACGAACGCCGGGTAGAGCTGGTCACCCGTCGCGGTCTTCAGGAAGCGCCGTACCTCATCAGGTGTCCACGGCTCATTCTTGTCAGCGTCCTTGTTCTCAAAGCTGAACTCGACGAGCCGCGCCACGTTGCGCTGAATGAGTTCTTCCTTCATCGCCCGAGTGAGCGCCGCACTCAGCGTCGTACGCATGTTGCGGACCTTGCTCTCACCGTCGCCCGCCGCAATGCGCTGGTTGAAGAATGTCTGGCAGTCCTTGACTGTCAGCCGGTTGAGAGGTCGCTTACCGAGGCCCGGCTTCAGGTAGAGCCGCGTCATCAGCTCATACAGGACATAGGTCGAAGGCCGCTTCGAGACCTTGACCACGTGCTCTAGCCAGTGGTCGAGCCAGTCGCCGAGCTTCCACGACTTCACCGTCTGCGGGATGCCCGCCTTCTCTTGAGCCAGTGCCTTGAGCAGTTTGTCGTGTGCCTCCTCCCACGTCTTGCCGTAGACGGTCAGGCGCTCCCGAGTGCCGTCCGGTGTGGTGACGTAGGCGCGGCCCATGTGACGACCGTCCTTGCGCTTGGTGATCGTGCCAGCGCCGTTCGGATTGCGCTTCCGGACCATCAGTTGTCCTCCTCAAGGCGCTGAGAGAGGTACGCGGCCAGCGCGACGACCGGGATGCGACGGGCACCGCCGACCTTGATCGAGCGCAGTTGCCGGGTACGAATCAGGTCGTAGACCTTGTGCCGTCCGACGCGGAGCCGGGCCATGACTTCCGGCACGGTCAGCGCGTCGAGGTCAGTGGTGATAGTGGTCTGTGTCATGGGCTGACTCCTTCCTGCTCGGCGACGGGTGGGCGGGTGCTGCTG
>NZ_JAGSXH010000380.1 GCF_018283645.1 Actinocrinis puniceicyclus
TGGACACCAGAAAGGTGCACCCGTTCCCTGTATGGACATGATCTAGGCAATCACATCCTTGCAGGCCGGGCGCACCTTTCGCATCTCAGCGGGCTGCATTACGAACTACGTCACGAATAGCCAGGGTCAAGGTTCTGACGTTGGGCTTCGCGTTGTAGGATCCTGCGGTGCCATCGAACCCCGGCGCTGCGCGCCTGTGCGATCTGATCTCTTTGGGTGTCCTGACCCATTGGGTCCCGCCGGAAGTGGTTGAGGACGCCGTCGCCGAGCATGGTAGGCAGGACAAGCGCGGCGGGGGTGCGCTGCCGGCCCGGGTGATGCTGTACTACACGATCGCGATGGCGTTGTTCGCCGATGAGGACTACGAGGGCGTGTTCGACCGCCTGGCTGAGCCGCTTGCGCTGCTGGGCGGGCTGGACACGGATTATCAGACCCCGACCTCCGGAGGGATCGCCAAGGCCCGGGCCCGGCTGGGTGAGGCACCGGTGCGGGAGGTGTTCGAGCAGGTCG
>NZ_JAGSXH010000381.1 GCF_018283645.1 Actinocrinis puniceicyclus
GTGGGGGACGCGACGCTCGAGCCGGTGTCCCGGGGCGCTGTGGCGGCCAGCGCGGGTGAGGCGCCGAGCATGCTTGCCGCCGTCAGTACCGCGGCCAACGCGCCCGCGATGACGGCATGATGCTTTCGTCTGACTGTTCGATATCTGATGTATGTGCTCGTGCGTGCGGGCACGATTCCCCCTCAAGGTACGTATAGAACACGCGCGCTCTTGGGGCGCGTGAGCCTCGACTCGGTGATCGTACGACGCGATCGATGCGATGGCGAGGGTCATTACCTGTCAGGGCACGAACCAGCCACTAGGTGCCGTCGTTGCAGGTGGCAGTGGATCCAGATCTCGCACGCTGGACCATAGGCAGCAGAGCTGGTGATAACCGATGACTGGTACTCCTGTCGTAAGAGCCCTGTTGGTCAATCAGCATTTGTACACGTGATCGTCTCTTCCCAGAGTGTTCGAGCCCTGGTAGCTTCAACGTTCGACTGGCTTGATCGCGGCATCGATACAGG
>NZ_JAGSXH010000382.1 GCF_018283645.1 Actinocrinis puniceicyclus
CGCCTACGCCACCGCCCCGCTGCTGAACAAACTGCGCGCGTTCCTGCTGCGCGACTTCGTCCTCAAGACCGTCGCCACCGGCGCCACCAGCATCGATATGGGCGCCGTCCTGGACGGCGGCGTGTGCTTGGTGCGCCTGCCCAAGGGCGTGCTCGGCGACGAGACTGTCCGACTCCTCGGCTCCTTCATCGTCGCGAAGGTCTGGCAGGCCGCCGCCGCCCGCGCCCGCCTCGGCCAGCCACGACACGACTGCTCACTGGTCATCGACGAATGCCACAACTTCCTGACCTTGCCCATCGGGCTAGAGGAGATGCTCGCCGAAGCCCGCGCCTACCGCCTCGCCCTCATCCTCGCGCACCAGGACCTCGCGCAACTGCCCACCGACCTGCGCGAAGGCATCTCCGCCAACGCCCGCAGCAAACTGATCTTCTCCGTCTCCCCAGAGGACGCCCGCCTGCTCGAACGCCATACCCTGCCCGCCCTCGGCGCCCACGACCTCTCCC
>NZ_JAGSXH010000383.1 GCF_018283645.1 Actinocrinis puniceicyclus
GCGGCTTGCGCCAGCGTGCGGTAGATGGTGGTGGCTTCTTCGGCGGGGGCGAGGGCTTCGTTGCGGCGCCCGATCTCCGACAGGTGGTTGGCCAGGTTGTTGAGTGCCGTGGCGAGGTTGGGCAGGTAGGCGTCGGGTGCGGTCTCCGCCAAGGTGCGGCGGATGCGGACTGCTTCTTCGGCGGGGGCGAGGGCTTCGTTGCGGCGCCCGATCTCCGCCAGTCGATTGGTCAGGTTGTTGAGTGCCGTGGCGAGGTTGGGCAGGTGGGCGTCGGGTGCGGTCTCCGCCAAGGTGCGGCGGATGCGGACTGCTTCTTCGGCGGGGGCGAGGGCTTCGTTGCGGCGCCCGATCTCCGCCAGTCGATTGGCCAGGGTGTTGAGTGCCGTGGCCAGGTTGGGCAGGTGGGCGTCGGGTGCGGTCTCCGCCAAGGTGCGGCGGATGCGGACTGCTTCTTCGGCGGGGGCGAGGGCTTCGTTGCGGCGCCCGATCTCCGCCAGTCG
>NZ_JAGSXH010000384.1 GCF_018283645.1 Actinocrinis puniceicyclus
CGCCCACCACTGATCCGCCGTTGGCCCTGCCAGGTGCCACTTTCGCGGTTCATCGGGGCCAGCCCCACCAGCGACGCTATGGCTTTGCTTCCCAAGCTGCCCAGTTCGGGCAACTCGCTGGCCAGTGTGCTGATCAGGATGGGGCCGACGCCTTTGAGCGCGCCGATGTTCTTCCAGCCAGGCTGTCCCTCAAGCTGCTCGGCAATAGCTTTGTCCAGTTGCTTCAGGTCGTCAGATAGCTGAGCTATATAGCGTTGCTTCATCGCAATCAGATCCGGATCGACCAATCGCCGCAAGCGCTACATCTCACTGACCCGCATCTGCACCAGATGCCTGCGGCATTGCGCAAATTCAGCCAGACGCTGCTGCCAAGGGGCAGGCGGTACGTAGCGGGTCAGCGGTAATAAATGGGCCATCTGCGCCAGCACTGTCGCATCGAGCCGATCGGTCTTTGCGGCACGGCCTGTGCC
>NZ_JAGSXH010000385.1 GCF_018283645.1 Actinocrinis puniceicyclus
ACTCCTACCTGATCACCATCAGGCTGCACGGCGTCGACCCGATGAAGGCCATCCGCGACGCGCTGGCCGGCCGCGCCTGGACACCACTGCGGGCCGTCACAGCGCACTGACCCCGTAGTTGGTTACGCGGGCTTGTAGGTTGTCGTGGATCTCTTCGAGTCGTTGGCGCTGGGCCGGATCCGGTCTGAGCAGGGAACATCTGACACATGCGTGCTCGTGTATACAGGGGGTGTTAAAGGCGCGTGCGCAGGTACCGACGGACAGTTTGCGCCGCTCGAAGTGCGAGAGGAAAGCTTCCCATTCCTGGTCGGTGGGGGTGCGGTATTCTTCGCCGGGGCGTGTGGCCCGGCGGCGGGCGATGAACGCCCGATGCGCATCGATCGCTTCGGTCGGGTAAACAGCCTTGTAACCCATGGTCGTGGAAATATTGGTGTGACCGCAAATGATCTGGGCTATGTGCGGGGG
>NZ_JAGSXH010000386.1 GCF_018283645.1 Actinocrinis puniceicyclus
GAGGTGATCCGCGCGGTGATGAACCGGGATCCGCGGATCGTGGTGGTGACGTTGGCCGCGATCGACGGGGTGGCGGAGGCGAAGCAGGCGTTGAAGGCGTCGGGGCGCAAGGTGGACGGGGTGTTGTTGCAGTCGTCGCGGTTGGCGGCGCTGCCGGGGGACGCGCACCGGTTCGCGGCGGTCAATCCGGTGTTCGTGTTGTGGGGTGAGCGGACGTGAGGGGGGTGTCTGGCGCGCGGTTCGGCGGGGTTCTCGGCGGCGGCAACGGTTCGCCGGTTCGGCGGCGTCAGTCTTACGAGTGGTTGGCTTCACTCACTCGGCGTGCGTACTGGTTCCGGGGGTGGCGTGTCGTGGCCAATACTGGCTCGGGCGGGCGGCTGGGTGCCGATGTGCTTTCCCGGCCGTCGGTGAATCCCGGTAGGGTACGTGATCGTCTCGCCGGCGGCGGGGGCGGGCAGGTTG
>NZ_JAGSXH010000387.1 GCF_018283645.1 Actinocrinis puniceicyclus
CTGCTGAGCACCCGGGGCGAGGTGTTCGAGGCCAGCCCGGACGACGTGGACGAGGACGAACTGCCGCGGCTGCAGGGCCCCCAGGGCCAGTCGGCGGCGGTGATGCAGATGTACCAGCGGCTCGCGCCGATCGTCGAGCCGCTGGGTGCGCGCCTCGCGACGCTGGAGCTCTCCCCGCGCGGCAGCTGGCGCGGCTCGCTCACCAGCGGCGCGTCGCTCGAACTGGGCGGCGGCTCGCCGGACGACGTCGAGATGCGGACCCGGCGCTTCGTGCGCACGCTGGCGCGCGTGACGGCCCAGTACGGCCGCCGGGCCGACGCGCTGGAATCCGCGGACCTGCGTCATCCGGACGGCTACGCCATGCGTTTGCGCGGCGTGACCACCGTCGAGGGCGACGTGCCGCGGGCGGCGCCGCGCGCAGCCGCGCGGCGTCCGGCGGGCGGGAGCAGCAGCAACAACGG
>NZ_JAGSXH010000388.1 GCF_018283645.1 Actinocrinis puniceicyclus
GTGCACGACAACATCGGCTTTTTTGCCGCTTCGCGCGATTACTACTTCGATGTCGACGCCGTGCGCATTCCGTACGACGCCGAAACGAAGAAGGCGCGCAGCCGCAAGCGTTTCGAGGGCAAGAAGTGGCTGGAAGTCGGCTACAACCCGAAGGACGTGTGGAGCGTGTCGCGCCTGCACCGGCAAGACCCGGAGCGCGCCGAGCACCCGACGCAAAAGCCGCTGGAACTGGTGGAACGCATGATCCTGGCAAGCTGCCCGCCGGGCGGCCTCGTGCTGGATCCGTTTCTGGGCAGCGGCACCACGGCGGCCGCGTGTGCAAGGCTAGGCCGCCGCTTCGCCGGCTTCGAGATCAACGCCGACTATTGCCGCGTGGCGCGCGAACGGGTGGCTGCTGTGCATGCCGCCGCTGACGCCAACGCGCAACCGACTGAATCGCAGGCGCCTGAGACCATCAAGGT
>NZ_JAGSXH010000389.1 GCF_018283645.1 Actinocrinis puniceicyclus
CGGTGGCGGGCTGCGGAGCGGAGTGGGTGAGGATCTCGGCGTCGGCCGGGACGCGGCGTGCGTGCCAGAACCCGAATCCGACCAGCAGCAGCATCAGGAAGGCCAGGCTGAAGGACGCGACGGAGGCCCACAGGGCGATGCTGGCGAACACGGAGAAGGCGTAGGCCTCCAGCAGCAGGCCGCGCAGCGTGGTGCCCTGGAAGATGGTCTGCACCTCGGCCTTGAGCGCGGTGTTGGTCGGGTCGGCCTGAGCGGCCGCGCTGGCCTTGGCGAACACGCCGTTGTACGGCATCTCGGACAGGTGCACCGCGATGAAGTGGTCGGCGTAGGCCTTGGCCTGCGGACCGGTGGTCAGCTGCTGCCCGGCGTACTGGTCGAGGTACGGGCCGATCTCCTTGCTGGCCAGCGCGGGGCTGCCCTTGGCCGGGAAGGTGATCTGCTGCTGGGCGAGCTGGCTGTG
>NZ_JAGSXH010000038.1 GCF_018283645.1 Actinocrinis puniceicyclus
GTCTGGATGGGGGCGGTGAAGTCCGGGGCGATGGTGGTGGGGCCGTCGAACAGTCCGGAGAGCGAGCCGTGCACCATGGCGCGCAGTGCGTCGGCGACGGGGCGCACCATGTCGCGAAGCTCCTCGACATCGCCGCCGCGCACCCGCAGTTCCCGGGCCATCTCCCTGGTGGGGTCCCGCAGCACGGCCCAGACCTGCGGCAGTGTCGGTTCCGCGAGCGCGCTTGCGCCGTCGGCCTGTCCGGTGGTCTCGTGGATGGCGAGGGAGATCGCCGCCTCTTCGGTGGGGGTGAGGGGGCGGGCGAGTTTGGTGGACAGCAGGGCGCCGAGCAGGGTCAGGCGCCGCCGGTGGATCTCGGCGAGGCGTTCGTCCAGTGCGGCCGGATCACGAGGCAGGTCCTCGCCCAGCGGGCCTGCGTCCAGGGGGTTGAGGCGTGCGGGTAGGCCGGGTCCGAGTTCGACGGGCTGCACTCCGAGGGCGTGCGCGAGTTCCCGGTATTCGTTCTTCAGATCGCCCAGTACCAGGGTTTTGACACCGAAGGACATCAGGCGTAGGGCCAGGGCTTTGATGTGTGCTGATTTGCCGGTGCCGGGGATGCCGGTGATCAGCAGGTTGGGGTTCGTGATCAGGCCGTGGTGCAGCCAGGCGATCGGGTGGCATGTGAACGCCGTGCCGGTGAGCAGGTTGGTGCCGATGTACGGGCCGGCGGGCGGGAGCGGGCGGGCGTAGAGGAACGGGTAGAGCCCGGCGAGTTGGGCGGTGGCGGCGCGGTAGACCCGAGGCTGCGGGGCGAGCGCGGCGCGTCCGGTGTATGGCCTGTTGAGCCCGCGGCGCGGCACTTCTGTTCCGTGGCGTCCAGTGTTCTTGGTCGGCGTGTCCGCGGTCGTGTGCTGGAGTGGCGCCGGGGGGCGCAGTTCGCCGAGGGTGAGGGTTGGCTGGCGGTTAGCTGTGGCCGTGTTCCGATGGCGGGCCGGCAGGTGGATGCTCATTGTGGTCACCACCTTTTGGCCGGCAGGCCGAGGCCGACCGGCAGGGTCATGGCGAAGCCGGTGTCCTGGGCGCCGTACATGCGGCGTAGTTCGATGCCGATCAGGGCGGCGCCGGCTTCGGCTTGCGCGCATGCTTCCGGTAGTTGGTCGGGTTCGTCGGCGGTGACGGTAAGGTAGCCGGTGAACCGGGCGAGCCCGGAGCCGTGGGCGTGTTCGGCGTCCTGCGCGGCGGCTCGTTCCAGTGCGACCTGTTCGGATGCTGATACGGCTTGGCCGGTGCGGGCGCGCAGCCGGATGCCGACTTCGCGTTTGGTGCGCTCGACCATCACGGCCTTCTGGGCGGCACGTGGGCCCAGCGGCTCGATGATGAACGAGAACGAGCGGCGGTGGGTGGCGTCTGCCAGCAGGGCGGCCAGCGCGGTGGCGTAGACGGGGGAGAGCGGCCAGGCGTGGATCGCGTAGGTCACGGACAACGCGCCGTCGTGCCGGTAGCTGGTCCATGAGGTGTGGGCGGCGGCTGGTCCGGCCAGCGCGGGATCGAGGCCCGCGGGTACCGCGGGCTGCTCGCCGCGGTCCAGTTGAGTGGCTGCCTGGGCTCTGCGCTGGTCGAGCATGGGGGTGGCGTGCGGGTCGAAGCCGGTGCGGATCACTTCCGCCAGTTCTGGCACGTCCAGCCATCGGGTGACGGTGATCCCTGCGCCGGCCAGCAGCGGGCGCAGGGCCCTGATCTGCTGCTCCAGCACCCGGCACGCACTGGTATCGCCGCTGCCTGCGGCGCGGATGGCGGCGGGCGTACGGCGGGCGTCGAGGGTGATGGTCAGCCAGGTCTCGCGGCGGCAGGTGGCCGGGGCCGCGGTGGCGAGCATGGTTTCGTTGGCCAGGATGGAGGCGAGCGGCGCGGCGGGGTCGAGGTGCTCGGTGTGCCAGATGCGCAGCGCCGCGGCACTGTCCGGGACGGTGCGTGCGACGACCTGCAGGCGTGCGACCGGCTGGTCCTCGGTGCACAGGGAGGCGAGCACCTGTCCCCACGCGGCCACCGTCGCCTCGGCGCGGTCCGGGTCGAGCAGTCCCAGGCCGGTCGAGTCGACGGCGGCGACGGCCGTGAACGTGCGGGCGTGGGGGTGGTGGATGACGGCGATCTCGCCGCCGGGTGCGTCGGTGGCGGTGAAGATGTGCAGCGGGGCGAGTACGCCGGGCAGGTCAGGGCGCGGTGGTGCGGTGCCGCGGCCGGGGGTGAATGCGCCGGCGAGGAAAGTCGTCTTCTTACTCAGCTTGAGCAGGGTGTGGGAGGTCACGGTGATCGTCCATTCGTCGAGGGTGCGCCCGGCCACGCGCAGGAACGCGAAGGCGGTCAGCAGGGCGGCGAGCGGCCACGTCAGGGCCACTCCGGTCAGGTGGTGGGCGGCGATCGGTTGGAGGGCGAGGAACACGGCGGCGCCGAGCAGGGCGGCGCGGCGTCCTGACAGGCCGAGCAGGAAGTGCACCTTCTCGTGTTGCCAACCGCAGTAGGTGCGCGCGGGGACGGGAGCGGGCATGGCGGGTCACGGCCTTCCGTGCGTTGACGTGCTGTCAGTCGGGTTGTTGGGCGCTGGGGAGGCGGGACTCGTGGGCGGCCGTGCCGGTGACGTTCGGGGCAGGCGGATCGGGCCGTACGTGGGGTAGCCGCCGGGGTAGGCGGTGGGGTTCGCGCCCTCCAATCCGGCGTGTCCGGCTTGCTGCTCCATCCGGGATGCGACCGCGTTGACGGTCTTGTGCAGCGCCTGGAGTGTTGCCGCGGCGATCGCCGCGGAGCCGGGAGTCGCGTTCGCTGCTGCCGCGGTTGCGCCAGAGCCGCCCGCGCCCGTAGCCGCTGCGCCGGTGGTGCCGCCCGCACTGGCACCCATCGCCCCGCGAGCGGCGTTCGCGGCCATCGCTTGTCGTTCGGAGAAGTGGCCGAACGCGGCCGGGTCGATGCCCGGTCCGCCGCTCGCGCTGCGGTTGGCTACCGCCCCGACCAGCGCCCCGGCGCCCATGGCGCCGCCGATCGCGGTGGTGGTGAAGGTGAAGAACCGTGCGATCGCGGGCCAGGCGAACACGGCCATGAACAGCACGGCCATCCCGGAGATCAGGCCGGTGATGCCGGTGGCGCTGCCGGTCATGTCGAACCCGATCACGAAGACCAGGGCGATGACGGGTTTGAGGATCGCCAGTTGCACCCCTGCTTTGACCAGCTTGCGCCACCAATCCTGCGTGCCGGCGCCGATCTGCCCGGCGGCCGCGATCGGTGCGGTGGCCACCACCACGCAGAACACGGCGTTGCGCAGCACCAGTTCGAACCAGAGCACGAGCACGGCGAGGATGCCGATCAGGCCGAACAGGAGAAGCAGGACCGAGGGGATCGTGACTCCGGTGCCGGAGCTGAGCGCCAGCAGCGCGGTCAGGCGGGTGGAGAACCGGTCCATGCTGGTGCCGTCGGCCGTGACGATCCACGCGGCGAGCTGGTCGCTGGCTTTGAGCAGCTGCTCGGCGACGGCGAGGGTGAGCAGCGAGGCGAGCGCGGCCTTGGCGAGCCCGGTGAGCGCTTGGGCGAGGGGGGCGCCGGAGCGGGCCCAGAGCACCGCCCCGGCCTGGGTCACCAGCAGGAACAGTGCGACGATCATCCCGAGGGTCAGGGTGATGGCGTACACGCCGCGGATCGAGCCGAGATCCGGGTCGGGCATCGAGGCGAACACACCGCCGAACCACTGGAGCACCTGGGTGAAGGCGTCGGCGAAGGAGTGGCAGATCGAGTCCCATGCCGAGGAGGCCATGTCCCCGATCGCGCCGTTGACGGCGGAACCGGCCGCCGAGGTGATCGTGTCCACGGCCTTACCCGGCAGACCGGCCACGTCCGCGAAGCACTGCCCGATGTTTCCCTTCAAGCAGCCGCCGCCCGAGCCGGTCAGCGCGAAGCTGGCGGCTACGGCGATCACGATGCACCGCCGACGGTCGCGATCAGAGCCTTCCAGCCTCGACCGGCGGCCTCCTGGGTGTCCGGCGTGGCGGCCAGGACCGAGAAGTCCTGGCCGGTGCCTCCGATATCGGCCAGGCGCCAGTCGCCGCCGGTCCAGTGCATCCTTACCGGGAAGACTCCGGTGGTCTGCGCGATGCCCCCGCGGGTGTTGATGAACGTGCTGGAGGTCAGCAACAGCACCATGACGCTGTCAGCAGTGGCGTCGCGCAGCTGGTACATCTGCGGCGTGGTCTGAAACGAGGTCGGGGGCGGCAATGGTCCGCTGGCGGGCAGTTGCAGGTCCCTCCGCAGTTTGACGGTGCTCTCGGCGAGGCTCGCCGGGAGCGACGCGTCGTCCGGGTCTCCGGCCACGCGCATCAGCGAGGCGGCGTAATCCGGGTCGAGCGTGGAGGCGACCGCTCCGAGGTACTGCGCGGCGGCGCTGATCGCGCCGATGGTGGTGTGCGGGTAGCCGGTTTCGATCCCGTCGGCCATGTGCGCGCCGTGGACCAGCGTCACGGCACCGGACGGCAGGGGCAGCGGCGTCGTGGTGGGGTGCTGCGACGGGGCCGCCTTCGCGCTGTGCTGCGGGTGGTGCGACATCAGCAGCGGGACAGCGACGAGCGTTGCCGCCATCAGCGCGCCGACGGCGATCAACACCCGTCGTACGCGGTGAGTGTCGATAAGATCACGCATGGTTACTCCAGATGCTCGGGCAGGTGCCCAGGATTCGAACGGGCTCAGCCCAGGCCGTAGGAGGAGGTGATCAGCGTGCCGGCCACCGCGATGACGACGGCGCCGATCACCGAGCAGATCAGGGTGACCTTGCCGCGCTCGGCCATCTCGGCGCGGCGCGAGGTGTTACCCAGCGCGATCATGCCGCCGGCCGTCACGGCCGCCCCGGCGCAGCAGATCAGCGCGCCCCACTTGATCCAGGACAGCAGCGTGACCAGCGCGCCGGAGCCGTCGGGCGCGGCGGGCGCCGGGTCGGGGATCAACCCGCTTGCGGTCATAACCAGCTGATGGACGGCCTGGTGGATGCCGATCGCGTTCATGTCGCTCACCTGACTTTCGTCTCGTGCGGGGAACAGCACGCCGGTCTCTAGCTGTCGCGTTCTCGCTCGCTAGTGAGCCGAGCCTGCTGTTCATATATGCAAACTACCTGAAGTCACTTTATGATTACTTTCGGCACGCATGTCAACTCTCGTGAGCGAGGTAGACTCGAATGGCGATGGAGCGTTCACTAAGGCCCGCGCAGTGCGAGCGGGAGGCCAGACCGAAAGAGGCGAACGATGAGCGAGCGGACCGCGGAACGAGGCAAGGCGACGGCGCGGCAGCCGGCATCCACGACACAGACGCCCGTCGCCGCGCAGGCGAGCGCGGAACCCGGGGTGATCGCCACCCGCTTGCAGTACCTGTTCGAGCACAAGCGCAAGCCGAATGGAAAGCGCTACTCCTATCGGGAAGTGCTGACTGCGATCGAGAAGCAGGGCGGCCCGACGCTGTCGATCGGGTACCTCTCCCAGCTGTCCACCGGGGCACGTACGAACCCGATGATGGACGCTTTGCAGGCGCTCGCCCGGTTCTTCGAGGTGCCGCTGTCGTACTTCGACGCGCACGAGAACACCGCCGAGACCAACGAGAAGCTCAAGCTCGTCGCGGCGCTGCAGCACGCGGGCGTACAAGAAGTGGCGATGCGCACAGTCGGCCTGCCACCCGAGAGCATCGATCTGGTGCTGAGCATGATCGACCGGGTGCGTCAGGTCGAGGGACTGCCTCCGGCGGAGAATATGTCCGGCGCGGACGAGTAAGGAGCCTTAGCCTCGAGTCCCCGCGCTCGATCAGGCTACAGATTCGAGCCGGAGAGCTGCGGTGAACGGCGACCGGTCGCGCCGCGAGTGCGAGGCACTGGTCGCAGGACTCGATCTGCCCGAGCCGTTCGACCTGGCTGAACTGTGCCGGAGGCTGGGCGAGCAGCGCGGCCGTTCGATCGTCTTGATGTCGCATGACATGGTGATCGGCGGACTGTGCGGAACCTGGATGGGGACCGCGACGGCCGACTACGTGTTCTACGAGCAGGACACCTCCAGGCTGCACCAACAGCACATCGTGTGCCACGAGATCGGTCACATCCTGCGCCGCCACGAGCCCGGCAAGGTGCTTAGCTCCGATCTCGCGCGCCTGATCGCGCCCACCGTCGAGCGCAGCGACGTGCGCCGCGTGCTGGGCCGCGACTGCTACGACGATCACGAGGAGTTCGAGGCCGAATTCATCGCCACCTTGATCCTGCGGCGCGTAGGACGTCTGCCGCTGCGCGAGTCACCCACCGCGACTGACCCGGCGGCGAGCGACGTGATCGCCCGGATCTCGCAGTCCCTGTCGCGGGGGCAGCGATGAACTCGACTCTCTACCCGCTGTGTGCGCTGTTCGCGTGGATCGTCGCCCTGCGTGATGTCAGGCGGCTGCCTGCACTGCTCAAGCCGCCGTCCCGGCTGGCGACCTGGGCGATGTACGTGTTCTTCGCCCTGATCTTCACCACCGGTTGGTCGGCGGTGTGGGACCGCATCGACCGGTGGACCGGCCTGGCGGAAGCCAACACGCTGATCACGATGTGCTGGGTGGTGTGCTACAGCGCCAGCGCGCTGGCGCTGCTGCAACTGTGGACCTATCAGCCGCATGAGGCAGGCCGCCGCGTCCGGTTCACAGTCGTGTCCGGGGTGCTCGTGTTGGCCGCCATGGTCACCCTGTTTCTGCGCAGCGACACCGTGCACCAGCATCAGCAGTCGTTCACCGACTGGTACGGCGGATCAGCCGAGTACACCGCGTACCTGCTGCTGTATCTGGCGGCGTTCACCATCGTCGAACTCGAAGTCATCCGCCTGTGCCGCCGCTACGCGCGTGTGACCAGCCGCAGCTGGCTGCGCACAGGTCTGATCACCGCCGGCTTCGGCGCGGCGATCGGCCTGCTGTACTCGTTCACCCGGCTGGCCGACCTTGCTGCCGCGCGCCTCGGCGCAGACCTCTCCCAGTGGGAGAACGTGGCCGAGGTCGGCGCCGGCCTCGGCGCACTACTGGTCATGGTCGGATTGACACTGCACTCCTGGGGACCGCGAATCTCCGCCGCCGCGCTACATGTAAAGCGTCTGCGGGCCTATGCCGCACTCGCGCCGCTGTGGTCCGCGCTGAACGTCCGCGATCCGAGCATCGTGCTGGAGCCGGGCCGGCGGGAGGGCGGCGATCGGCCGGCCAGCCGATGGCGTGCGGCCGTACGGGTACTGACAGACCCCGACTATCACGTCACGCGCCGCGTCGTGGAGATCCGCGACGGACTGCTCGCGCTGCGCCCGTATCTCGACCACTCGGTCACCGAACGCGCACGCACTCACTTCGAGCAGCGCGGGCTGCACGGTGACGCACTCGACGCCGCCGTCACGGCAGCGCAGATCCACACCCTGCTTGACGCCAGCCCCGCCACAGCGCGCCGAACCGCCGCATCAACTCCGGCGCCGGGCAACACACCGGCGGATATCGACGCGGAACTGGCATGGCTGGTGAAACTCGCCCACGCGTACGCCGAGCCCCCGGCCGACCTGTCCGAGACCGGCCGCACCGATCCGCTACCAACCGGAGGCGCCACATGAACACGCCGCTGCCATCTCCCGAGCCGATTCCGATGGTTCCCCACCTGGCCGGCTGCCCCTACGCGGCCTACGCGACGCTGCGCGAGGACGGAGGGGTGCACCGGGCGGTCAAACCCAGCGGGGGAGAGGTCTGGGTGATCAGCCGCTACGACGACGTCAGGGCCCTGCTGTCCGACCCGCGCATGTCCATCGAGGCACGCCACTCCCGCCACGGCTACCAGGGCTTCGGCCTTCCCCCGGCACTCGACGCGCATCTGATGAACGTCGACGACACCGCGCATGCGCGCCTGCGCCGCCTGGTGTCCGGCGCGTTCACCTCCCGCCGCATCCACGCCGAACAGGACCACATCCAGGCGATCACGGACGCGCTGCTCGACGAGCTGTCGACGCAGGACACTGCCGACCTGGTCACGCAGTACGCCGCACCGATCCCGATCGCAGTGATCTGCCACCTACTCGGCATCCCCGAGAACGACGGCGCCGCCTTCCAGACCTACACCCGCTCGCTGATGAACCCGAACGACCCGCTCCGCCCGCCCACCCGTGACCTGGTACGCGCCATGCACGCCTGCCTGCTGGACCTGATCGCGCGCAAACGCGCAGACCCGGCAGACGACCTGCTCACCGCCATGATCCAGGCCCGCGACGGCGAGGACCGGCTCAGCGAGAACGAGCTGATCTCACTGGTGTTCCTGATCCTTTGGGCCGGCTTCGAGACCACCGTCCACCTGATCGCCAACGGTCTCGCCGCGCTACTGGCGGAACCGCAACTCGCCGACCTCGTGCGCGCCGAACCCGATCCTCACACCCCGCCCATGGCCGCGCTCGTCGAGGAACTGCTGCGCCGTGACGGCCCCATGCTCACCGCTATCCGACGCTTCCCCCTGCAGGACCTGAAGATCGGCGAAAGGGTGGTGCCTGCCGGAGACGCCGTTCTATTCGCTCTCGCCTCCGCTAACCACGACACCGAATACACGCCCCGGCCCGAACGCATCGATCTGGACCGGCAGAACACCGGCCACCTCGGCTTCGGTCACGGACCGCACTACTGCCTCGGTGCGCCGCTCGCCCGCATGGAGACCCGCATCGCCCTGTGGACCGCTATCCACAGGCTGCCCGGCCTTGCGCTCGCAGTCCCCGCGGATCAGCTGCCGTGGAAGATCGACCACCGCCAGCACGCCCTGGCCGCGCTGCCCGTCTCCTTCACCCCGCAGCCCCACGGATGACAAGGAGTAAGCCGTGTCCGCGAAGACCACCCTCGTTGCCGCGATATCCGCACCCCTGCTCGTCGTCGCGGCGCTCGCCACCCTCGCCGCAGCCATCGCAGCCCCCGACGACAGCGCATCCGCCTGCGCGCTCGGCGGCGGCGGCGCACCGCAGCACTTCGCGGACCTGAGCACCGCTCAACTCGCCAACGCCCGCATCATTGCGCAGGTCGGCGTGAACATGGGCGTGCCGCCGCCCGGCGAGGCCGTCGCGCTGGCCACCGCACTCCAGGAATCCGGCCTGCAGAACCTGACCTACGGGGACCGCGACAGCCTCGGTCTCTTCCAGCAGCGCCCCTCCCAAGGCTGGGGCACTCCCGCGCAGATCCTCGACCCCGTACACGCGTCCCGGCAGTTCTACGTCCACTTACTTCAGGTGCCCGGCTGGCGCTCGATGCCGACCGCGCAGGCGGCCCAGGCCGTGCAACGCAGCGGCGCCCCGGACGCATACGCCAAATGGGACGCCGAGGCCCAGGCGCTCGCCGCCGCGCTCGCCGGCAACCTCGTGTGCAGTGCGGGCGACTCCGGTGACAACACCAAAGCCGAGGCCGCTGCCCTCGACGCGGCGCATTACCGCATCCCGCCCGGCACCCCGGCGCCCATCGCCGCGGTCATCACGTTCGCGCTCGCGCAACTCGGCAAGCCGTACGCCTACGGTGCGACCGGCCCGAATGCCTACGACTGCTCCGGCCTGATGGTGGCGTCGTACGCCCGCATCGGCGTGCACCTGCCGCGCGCCACCTACCAGCAGGTCAACGCAGGCATCCCTGTGTACAGCGTCGCACAGCTAAAGCCCGGCGACCTGCTGTTCATCCCCGGCTCCGACGGAACACCACAGGCGCCCGGACACGTCGGCATGTACCTCGGCGGCGGCACCCTGATCCAGGCGCCCCAATCCGGTCAGACCGTCCAGCTCAGCCCCCTGCGTCAGTGGGCGGACTCGCTCGCCGCGATTCGCCGCATCAGCTGAGTAGCCGAGAGCTCCTCTGAATACGTCCTGACGCCGCGCCGCCATCCCGCACTTGCGGCGCACCGCTACCGCGTGATGAGAGCAGTCACCGAAGAGCCCACCACAGAGATGAGATCCGCTTGTGGCGCTCGGCCGTTGGGCACTCTCAGGAAGCCGTAGTTAGACACGGTATGTACGAGCAGGCTTCGTGTCGGGTCGACCGCCACCGTGATGTGCACCTCGACTAAACTCGCTCCCATGCGGGCGCCGAGTACCGAGGTACATCACGAATCTGCAACGGCCTGAGAAGAGCGCAGGTCGCGAAGCCCGTTCTCCGCGCAGGCGGAGGTGATCCGATCGCGAACCCGGTCTACCGGCAACTGCCGCTCCGTTCTCCGCGCAGGCGGAGGTGATCCGGGCACCGCGCGCAAGCTGTGGCGCCGCACCAACCGTTCTCCGCGCAGGCGGAGGTGATCCGTCGGCCAGCGCGAGATACCGTGCCGTATTACACCGTTCTCCGCGCAGGCGGAGGTGATCCGGCGTATTGGAGCGGGTCCGGGACGACTTGGCTCCGTTCTCCGCGCAGGCGGAGGTGATCCGCCCGACCACACCAGTGCCGCGGCGAGCGCGGTCCGTTCTCCGCGCAGGCGGAGGTGATCCGGGGATCGCGGCGTTCGTTCAGCTCACGATCAACCGTTCTCCGCGCAGGCGGAGGTGATCCGCCATGGCCGCGTTCGTCGAGGCGCGCCTCGACCCGTTCTCCGCGCAGGCGGAGGTGATCCGACCTCGACGCGATCCTCGACGGCGGACTGCGCCCGTTCTCCGCGCAGGCGGAGGTGATCCGACCTCGCCGACCCGCAGTCGCACCGCGCGGGCCCGTTCTCCGCGCAGGCGGAGGTGATCCGTCGCCAGCGGCAGCGCGAGATCCGGCGCCCACCCGTTCTCCGCGCAGGCGGAGGTGATCCGGCGTTTAGGCGCTGGGTGACGCATGAGGTGCTCCGTTCTCCGCGCAGGCGGAGGTGATCCGGACGTGTGGGTCGAGATCGGCCACCCCGTCTACCGTTCTCCGCGCAGGCGGAGGTGATCCGCGGTAGGTGTGCCGGCCCGGGACCTGCGCGACCCGTTCTCCGCGCAGGCGGAGGTGATCCGTGGAGGTGAACGCCTCAATGATGCAGACCCCTCCGTTCTCCGCGCAGGCGGAGGTGATCCGTACTTCCACGGTTCAGTACCGTCCCCCAGGAGCCGTTCTCCGCGCAGGCGGAGGTGATCCGTTGCCAAGCGTCGCACAGCCGCTAAGCGCGTGCCGTTCTCCGCGCAGGCGGAGGTGATCCGGCGGGAGTTCCGGGCCGGTCTCTTCGGGGGCCCCGTTCTCCGCGCAGGCGGAGGTGATCCGCTCTTCGATGGCGATCTGCCCGTCAGCGCGCTCCGTTCTCCGCGCAGGCGGAGGTGATCCGACGACCGGCAAGCCGAAGGTCGCGGCGCAGGGCCGTTCTCCGCGCAGGCGGAGGTGATCCGTCCGCCATCGCGCGGCGGACCGCGAGAAGTTCCCGTTCTCCGCGCAGGCGGAGGTGATCCGGAGCGCTGCGACACCCTGGTACGCCAAGCCCACCGTTCTCCGCGCAGGCGGAGGTGATCCGCCGGTGGCGTTGCCTGGTCGGTGCTCGGCACTCCGTTCTCCGCGCAGGCGGAGGTGATCCGTATCGGGGTGTCGGTGGGATGAGTTTCCTGGTCCGTTCTCCGCGCAGGCGGAGGTGATCCGTTTTGACCAGCGAGTGGAACACGGACAGGTCCCCGTTCTCCGCGCAGGCGGAGGTGATCCGGTTGGTCCACGCACCCACATGCGGCCTGCGCACCGTTCTCCGCGCAGGCGGAGGTGATCCGGATGCAAAAGCCGCGCGTGCGCAGCGTGAAGCCCGTTCTCCGCGCAGGCGGAGGTGATCCGGTTGATCTATGGCCAAGGTGACCGTGTCCGACCCGTTCTCCGCGCAGGCGGAGGTGATCCGGACCGTCAGCTGCGCCAGGGCGTGCTCGCCCACCGTTCTCCGCGCAGGCGGAGGTGATCCCACGGCATGTTCAGCGAGAAAGCGACCGCGTTGCCGTTCTCCGCGCAGGCGGAGGTGATCCGCAGGCGTAGCGGCTGATTGCGTCAAACACCGCCCGTTCTCCGCGCAGGCGGAGGTGACCCGGAGTGGGCAATCTGCGCGGGCCCGGCAGCACCGATCGCGAGACGTGAACCACATACAGATGTCTTGTGACGATCGGCTGAGGAGTCGTAATTTCCGTTAATTCGCCACGGGCATCGTGAGGGCAGGCTACGCTGGGTCGCTCTATCAGGTGCCGTCGGTTATGACAGGGCATTTATTACTGGCATGATGATTGAGAGGCGAAAGGAGATTTGGTGGGCGGCGCTCGAGCAGTGGAATCTGCGGACGATGAGGCCGGGAGTCGGGGCGACTTGGAAGTCGACGTTCGACTGTGGGGTAAGAGTGCTGATCAGGGATTGGCGCGGCCGTATCCGCTGATCTGTCATCTGCTCGATACCGCGGCGGTGGCGGGTGCCCTGCTCGATCTTACCGTCGGGCCTGAGCGCACGGCGCAGATGGCACGGACCGCGGGACTCGCCGGTGGTGACTTCAGGGCCCTGGTGATGTATTGGTCCGGGCTGCACGATCTGGGGAAGGTGAGTCCGTCATTCCAGGGGAAGGTTCCGGAGTTATACGCGCCGATCCGCAATGATCCGCGGTACGTTTCCGCGCCCGCTGTCGAGGCCGAGTTCCGGTTCCATCACGGCGAGGCATCTCAACGGATCTTGGCGCATTTGTTCGCCGAGGACGGCTATGCCGTGCCGGGCGTCTACAGCGGGTTGTATGCGGATTCGATGGTTCCGGCGTGCGCTGCGCATCAGGTGGCGCAGATGCTCGGCGGCCATCATGGCAGGTTCCATCGCGCCCTGACAGTGCGGGACATCGAGCAGCCCTGGAGCCGTGAGCGCTTGGCGGTGCTCGGTTCAGGTGAGTGGACACGCCAGGCGCGTGCCCACGCGCAAGCGCTGCGCGCGTTGATCGGTCCGGCTGCGGGTATCGTTCCGGCCGGCCGCATTCCGGGCCAGCTGCTCGCGGTGTTGACCGGTCTGGTGGTCACCGCCGACTGGCTGGCAAGTCAGGAATCTTATATTTCGGCGGAGGGCAGGCTGCCGGAGTCTGACTGGTCGGGGCAGCCGGAGGAACTGTCGACGCACTGGCGTGCCGCAGTCAGGGACGCGATCGGCGTAGTGCGGGCGGCCGGGCTTGGACGGGCGTCATTCATGCCGGTTCCGGCGGGCGTCGAAGGGTTTCGTCGAAGGTTTCCGCGCATCGTCAACCCGAATCCGTTGCAGGCATCGCTCGCTGAGAAGCTGGCGGAGGTGGCGCGCGGTGTCGGGCTGTTGCTGATCACGGCTCCGCCTGGTGACGGCAAGACCGAGGCGGCCGAGTTCGCCGCCGCGCACCTGGCGGCGGTCAGCGGTGCGGGAGGGCTGGCGTTCGCGTTGCCGACGATGGCGACGACGGACGCGATGTTTCGGCGCGTGCGCTCATTCGCGGCGGACAACGTCGTACAGGGGTCGTCGTTGGCTCTCGTGCATGGCATGGCGTGGCTCAACACCGATTTCGAGCAACTGTCTCGTGACGCGGCCGGCGGATCCGCGGTGCTGGTCGGCAATGAGGCGGGCGGGTTCGAACCGTTCGCGACGGACTGGTTGCGGGGTCGGCGCCGGGGGTTGCACGCCAGTCTGGGCGCAATGACGATCGATCAGCAGCTGGCTGGTGTGCTGCCGCTAAAACACAACATGCTGCGATTGTTCGGACTGAGCGGCAAAGTGGTCGTGATCGACGAGGCGCACAGCTACGGGCCATACATGCATCAGCTACTTGTCCGGCTTTTGGAGTGGCTGGGTGCGATGCGCGTTCCCGTCGTGGTCATGTCGGCGACGCTGGCTGGTTCGACCGCCCGCTCAGTTCTGGAGGCATATCGGCGGGGCTGCGGCCATGGCGCGCTCGGGGCGGAGGGCGACTCGGTTCCGTATCCGGGATGGGTGTTTCTCGACGCGGACAGCGGGCGACTCGCGGACGCAGTAGGTGTCGGAACGGACCGGGCGCGGGCTCTAGACATCGTGACGAAGCAGGTGACCAGGCCGGACGAGCGTGACAACACCGTGGCGCCGCAGCGGGCGCCGGGTGATCGGCTCGAGGTGCTGGGCGCGTTGCTTGATCCGATCCGTGTGGACGGCGGATGCGTTCTGGTGTGCTGCAACACTGTCGCGGAGGCTCAGGAGACGTACGAGTTTCTGCGGGCTCGGTTCCCGGACGAGGTGACTGTCGAGCTGTTGCATGCGCGTTTTCGGAGCAGGGATCGGGCGCGTATCACAGGGTGGTGCGAGCGTGCCTTCGGCAAGCCGGAGGCGGACGGCGGGGCCGCCGCTCGGCCGCGCAGGGCGATTCTGGTCGCGACGCAGATCGTGGAACAGTCGATCGACTTGGATTTCGACCTGGTGGTGAGCGATCTGGCGCCGTTGGCGTTGCTCTTCCAGCGTGCAGGGCGCTGTCGCCGGCACGAACGCGGTGCGCGTGCGGCGTGGACGGCAGGCTCTGCTGACGCGGCGAAGCTGATCGTGTTGGACCCCGTTAGTGCTGACGGCGGCTACGAACAGCCAAAGCAGTGGGGAGCGGTGTACTTCGAGGCATTGTTGCGCAAAACCAGCAATCTGCTGCGGGAGTTGGCGGAGCAGCCTGTCGCCATTCCCGGCGATGTGCAGCGGCTCATCGACGAGGTATACGCCGAGATCTTCACGGTCAAGCTGCGCGGTGCGTCGACGGCGGAAGCCAAGGCGTTCGCCGAGGCGCAGACGAAGCAGTTGGCCGTGCAGATCGCCGAGGCCCAGGCCGCGAAGTTCGTCGAGATTCCACCGCCGGCGAAGGTCAGGGACCTTTCCGTGCTCAGCGGCGCCGATTCCGCTGGGCTGCTTTCCGACGCACATGAGGCGACTGCGACAACGCGGTTGGGTGCCGACAGCGCTCGCATAGTCCTGGCGTACGTGCACGCGGACGGATCTCGCAGCCTGGATGGCGCGGGGCTGCTGTCGCTTCCCGAGACGACGAATTCTCGCAAAACCCTGCCGATCGAGCAGATCCGGAGAATCATGCAGTATGTCGTTCCCGCACCGGGATATTGGCTGCGTCCGGGAGAACGGTACGGCGTCGCGCCGATGGGGTGGTCGGATCAGTCGCTGCTACGCGATCTCGTCGTCGTGGACGGCATGGCAACTGACGGAGAGGGATGGCGGTCCATTTCGACGAGTCCGGCGCTGGAATACAACGACGACATGGGCCTGCTGCGGCGGTGACCGCTGCCTGTGCCATATCAACGCCGATACTGCGAGGGGGAGGTTGTGGACGCTGACGCTGGGGCCTCGGTGTTGACCGGCGACTGGGTGCCCGTCACCCTGCTCGACAGCGCGCCGGAGGCGATATCGGGCCGCTCTGCATTCGGGCTGCGTGAACTGCTGGAGTACGGGCCCTACATCGCTTCGCTCGCCGTCACGTCGCCCCCGGCGCTCTCAGCGCTTTACCGGGTCCTGTATGCGTTGGCGGCGCGCGTCACCCGGCTGGATCGGGAGCCTGAGGACGGCGAGGACTGGGAGCAAGCTCGCCTGGACATCCTGGTCGCAGGGCACTTCGACCCTTCAGCGCTGGATGAGTACTTCAATCGATACGCGGCGCGGTTTGGTTTGTTTGACCCGGCCCGGCCGTTCCTACAGGACCCGCGGCTGGCGGAGCAGTGCCAGAAGCGGGCTGGAGTGAACAAGCTCGCGGTGGGGCGCCCGGCGGGGAACAATCACAGCTGGTTCGGGCATCATCGCGACGAAGCCGCGTTGCCGGTGCCGAGGCGGCAGGCACTGCTGGATCTCCTGGTGTGGTTGTACTACGGGGCGTCGGGCAAGTGCTCGGCGCGTACCGTGCAGGGCCGGGCGGATTCGAACACGAAGGCCGGGCCGCTGCGCTCGGCCCTCTCGTACCATCCGGTCGGTGAGTCGCTGTTCGAGACGTTGATCGCCGGGATACCGAACCCTGACGTTCGATATGAGGATCCGGATGACCCGTGCCCTTGGGAGCGCGAGGATCTGCCCGATCCACGGGGTCTGACGCAAGTGCGCGGGGTGTGTTCGTCGTTGACCGGTCGTGCTCAGCATGCCGTGCTGCTGGTGCCCGACGCGTCCGGGCACGACGTGGCCGATGCATACATCACCTGGGCGTACCGTGACGACGTCGCGGGCGACGTTCATGATCCGTACTTGATCTGGCAGCTGAGCAAGGCCGGAAACCTCTACGCGCGGCGTGCCGACGCGGGGCGGGCGCTGTGGCGCGATCTTGACGCGCTGGCGTTTCAGGAGACGGCGGATTCGAGTCAGATCCGCCAGCCCCCGGTGTTCGCGCATCTGCCGCGGTCCGGGTTCCGGGTGCAGGCGCTCGGATTCGATCAGGACGGCCAGGCAAAGGACACACAGTTCGTCGCGGGGCTCACTCCGCCGCAGTTCGACGCGGCGCGGCTGCGCGAGCAGGGGCAGAACCGGTTGCGGATCGCGTCGCTGCGCGAGGCCGGCGAGACGATGGGGTTTCGTTTGGAGCGATCGGCGAAGAAGGCGTGGGCCGAGTACGCGGGGGAGAAGATCGCCGACTGCGCCTGGTCACAGCAGGCCGCGGCGCGCTACTGGCCGGCCGCGGAGGAACTGTTCTGGCGGCGCATGGCCGCAGGAGCGTTCGACGGCGCGCGCCAGGCCTTCCGGTTGATCGCGGAGCCGATCTACGACGAGGTCACCCGCGCCGCCGCGGCTTCGCTGCGCGGTGCCAGAGCCGTGGAGATGGCCAGGTTCGAGCTCTACGGCGGCCTGCCGAAACAGTCCGCGCCGCCGAGACGAAGGGAGCCAACGGTGACACGGCCTGCAGTACCGGTGAGTGCGTCGCAACAACGGCGCCGCGATTTCATCGAGACAGTGATCAGGCGCTGCACTGATCCCCGCCATCCTGAAGCCCGCGCCGCACTGCGTGGCGCGTTGGGTAAGCGGTGGGATGCGATTCCTCACGGTGCGTATAAGTTCCTTGAGGACGCCGGGCTGCCTGAGTTCGGTAACGTGTGCGAACTGCACGCCCATTACGCCGTCGCTGCGATGATCGCCGCTGTGCCGCGAAAGGTGGACCTGCGCTCCGCGCCGGACGCGTCATGGCGCTACGGCAGCGACATGGGCGTCTGTCTCGCCTCGGCCGTTGCAAGACAGGATCTGACCCTTGAGGCGGCTGAGGGCAAGCTGGATCTCCTGGTCAAGCAGAGCACTGCGGGCCTGCATCGCCATCTGCCCCCGGTCGCATTGCGCCTGGCCGCCCGTCCTGGAGCGGTCGACTGGGCCGCACTGCTGGCCGACCTCGCCGCGTGGGAGCGGGAGAGGAACACGATCTCCCGCCGCTGGCTGCGCAGCTTCTACCGCACCCGGCTCTACGCGCAGCGCGAGGCGGCGCGAGCTGCCGACGGCGACCCGGCAGCGTGAGACATCCCGCGCACACTGCATTCCCCGATAAGTATTTGGAGCCGCAATGACCCGGTCGACAGCAGGCCGTTTCATCGACCTGCACGTGGTGCAGGCTGTCCCGTTCGCCAATCTCAACCGTGACGACACCAACTCCGTCAAGACCGTGCAGTTCGGCGCAGTCAATCGGACGCGGGTGAGCAGCCAGTGCTGGAAGCGAGCGATCCGCCTGGAGATCCAGCGCACCCTGGGTGAGAGAGCGTTGCGTACGCGTCGGGTTGCGGAACGGCTCGCCGAGCACTTGCGCGAGCAGCGTGGCTGGCCGGAGAAGCTTGCGTGGCGTGCGGGGGTGTACACGGTCGTGGCCAGCAGTATCGGGGCTGAGCCGCCGAAGAAGCCCGAGGACGCAGACCGCGATGACGTGCCCTGGGGCACCAAGGCGATGGTGTACATTCCGGACAGTGCGATCGCGAGCCTCGGCGAGATCGCCGAGCGGCACCGCGCGGCGCTGGAGGCAGCCGCGGATAAGCCCGACCCGAAAGCCAAGCAACCCCTGTTGCCGACCGACGAGATCGACGAAATCCTTCGCTCGACCAACGGAATCATCAACCTGCTCGGACGGATGCTCGCGGAACTCGACCGCGCGAAGGTTGATGGTGCGGTCCAGGTGGCACACGTGATGACCACACACGAGACCGACGGGGAGATCGACTACTTCTCAGCGGTCGACGACGTGACCGCCGAGTGGCGCGACTCCTCCGGCAGCGCCCACATGGGTCATGCCGAATACAGCGCCGGGACCTTCTACCGGTACGCGACCCTCGACCTGGCCGATCTGCTGCGCAATCTGAAAGACGATCAGGATGCGGCCCGTAAGCTGGCCGATGCGTTCCTGACCGCGGCGATCCTCTCGCTGCCGCAGGCGAAGAAGAACTCCACCGCTCCGCACACCTTCCCGGACCTGATCGCCGTGAGTGTGCGCTCTGATCGGCCGTACTCCTACGCCGCCGCGTTCGAGCAGCCGGTCGCCGCCGGGCCGGACGGCGGGTTCACCGGGCCGTCCATCGACGCACTCGACGAGTACGCCGGGGCGCTGGCCGCGCTGCTTGGCCGGCGCACTGCCGTCTACAACGGCCACGCCGGGATCGGCGCCAAAGACCTCGAACATCTCGGTGAGCGCGCCGAATCGATCGACGAGCTGATCGCGGCGGCGCTGGACGCCGCGCTCGCCCCCGTACCGGAGACGGCGTGAACCCGGAGGACCGGTACCCCGGCCTGCTGCTGCACTTGTCAGGGCCCTTGCAGTCTTATGGTGAGCGCTCCCGGTTCACCGAACGCGACACCGCTCGCTTCCCCACCCGGTCCGCTGTGATCGGTTTGATCGCGGCTGCGCTGGGCCGGGAACGCACCGAGCCGCTTGACGATCTGCGCCCGCTGAGGATCGCCGTGCGCGTCGACCGGCCAGGTACGCTGCTGCGCGACTTCCACACCGTCGGCGGTGGCCAGACGAACAAGTTGACCGTCGTGACGGCAGAGGGCAAGCGGCGCCCCGGAGACACCGGCACGCTCGTCTCGCACCGCTACTACGTGCAGGACGCGGCTTTTACCGTGGCCGTCACCTGCGAGGCAGCGGAGATAGATACGGACACCGACGTCCAGCGTTTACTCGACCGATGCCATCGGGCACTGCTGGAGCCGCGCTGGCCGCCCTACCTCGGCCGTCGCTCGTGCCCGCCCGCCGGACCAACGTTGCTCGCCGCCAGTCCGAACGCTTGGCACGACCTGGTCGAACTGCCCGTACATGACGACGCCGCCCGACTCAAGCGCGACCGCGACCAGGCCGGAGACCGGATCAGGGTCGTCTTCTATGCCGACCAGACGCTTGACGCGCTGCCCGTCCCGGCGGACTGCGCGATCGACGGACTCGAGTCCACCAGTACGGTCAACGACGAACCGGTCTCCTTCGCAACGCTCGACCGACGCTACCTGGGACGAGCCCTGCACTCCCGGGCGATCTCGATGCCCGTCAGCAGGCTCGGCGGCCTGGGTACCCGATATGTCAACACAATTAGAAATTACTGTGCCGTCCTCGCCGGCGAGGAGAACCGTCGATGACCACCTGGCTGTCCGTGCTCACTCCCGACCGGCGGCGACCGCAGGCCGCAGCGGACCTCGCGGAGGCGGACCGGCTGCACCGCCGGATCATGCAACTGTTCCCCGCCGGCCTGGGCGAGCGGCCGCGCCATGGAAGTGGCGTGCTCTTCCGGGTCGACGAGGAGCCATCCAATGTCAATGTGCTGTTGCAGAGCGGCATCGAGCCCGAGCCGGGCCGCCTGCCGGACGGGTACGCGCATGTCAGGGTTCGCACGCTTGACCCGCTGCTTGACGCGCTGCGGCCTGGTTTGCCTGTGCGCTACCGGCTGGTCGCCAACGCGACCCGCAAGCTGGGCCGCAACACCAAGCAGGGCGAGCCGCTGACCGTCGTGCCGCTGCACGGAGCGGACGCCGAGGCGTGGTGGGCGCGTAAGGCGCAGGAGGCCGGCCTGGAAGTTCGGACGCTGAGCATGACCCCACTCGCGCCGGCGCTCGGCAAGAGAGCCCCGGGACGGGCCGGCGGTCAGGGTCCGGTACCCCACGCGCGCACGTGCTTCGATGGCACGGCGCAGATCCTCGACGCGGACCGGCTGCGTGCCGCGCTGCTCGGCGGTATCGGCCGCGCCAAGTCGTACGGCTGCGGCCTGTTGACCATCGCACCGGGCCGATGAGCGAGCAGCCCAAGGCGCTCAGCCAGCAAGATGCGCGCCGCCGCATCGCGGTGCCGACCGCCGCGATGCTCCCGCGCATCGGAGAGAGCCTTTCCTTCCTCTTCCTGGACATGATGCGGATCATCCAGGACGACACGGGTCTGATCGCGTTCCCTGCGCAGCCCGCGCCCAACCGGCGACTACGCATACCCACCGCTGCGCTCAGCTGCCTGTTGCTCGGCCCGGGAACCTCGATCACCGCCCCGGCGCTGTCCACGCTGGCCCGCAACGGCACCACCGTGGTGTGCACCGGCGCGGGCACAGTGCGCTGTTACGCGGGCATCACCGCCCCCGGCCAGAGCAGCAAATGGCTCGAGGCGCAGGCCGGCGCGTGGGCCGATCCGGAGCGGCGGCTGGCCGTGGCCACCCGCATGTACGAACAGCGCTTCGGTCAGGGAGTGCCGTCTGGCACCAGCATCGCGCAACTGCGCGGACTGGAGGGCCAGCGGATGAAGGCGCACTACCGCCTGCTGGCCCAACGCCACCGTGTGCAACCGTTCAAGCGCTCCTACGACCCGGAGGACTGGGACGGCCAGGACCCGGTCAACCTCGCGCTGTCTGCGGCGA
Source organism: Actinocrinis puniceicyclus (assembly GCF_018283645.1). Classification (GTDB taxonomy): domain Bacteria; phylum Actinomycetota; class Actinomycetes; order Streptomycetales; family Catenulisporaceae; genus Actinocrinis; species Actinocrinis puniceicyclus. The sequence continues at coordinate 20,742 of NZ_JAGSXH010000038.1, forward strand.
ACACCTGTCTGTACGGCATCACCCATGCCGCGATCATCGTGCTGGGCTGCTCACCCGGCCTCGGCTTCGTACACACCGGCACCACGCACTCGTTCGTGTACGACGTCGCGGACCTGTACAAGGCGGAGTTGACCCTGCCGCTCGCTTTCGCCCTGCACGCCAGCGAACAGCCGGAAGCCGAGGCCCGCCGTGCCTTTCGCCACCGGCTCAAGTTGTTTCGACTCATGCCCCGTATCGTGCGCGACATCCAAACACTCCTCGACCCGACCCAGGCCGATCCGCAACAGGCGGAAGATGGGCCGGAACTCGACGATGTGCAAGTTGTACACCTGTGGGACCCCGCCGCGGGAACCGTGCCGGGTGGCGTCAACTACGCCGCGGGTGAGGACACGCCGTGGCTAGCCTGACCGTGATCAGCACCACGGCGGTCCCTCCGCACGTACGCGGAGCGTTGAGCAGATGGATGATCGAACCGACTCCGGGCCTTTATGTCGGAACTCTGTCGAAGAAGGTCCGCGACGAACTGTGGGCAGTTGTGGCGGCCTCCGTGCAGGACGGGGCAGCCGTGCTGATTCAGCCGGCCGACAACGAACAGCGTTTCGCCATCGCCACTGCCGGAGAACGCCGCCGAACCCCGATCGATCTCGACGGCCTGACGCTGATCGCGCTCAACCCCGCCGAACCGGATAACGAATCGGCAACGTCCGTATAATCGCGCTGGTCAGCAAGACCGTTCTCCGCGCAGGCGGAGGTGATCCGCCCAACACCCCGGTCGTGTTCACCAACCCCGCCCGTTCTCCGCGCAGGCGGAGGTGATCCGTACGGCACCGCGTCCCGGGCCATGGCCGTCGTCCGTTCTCCGCGCAGGCGGAGGTGATCCGCTTTACGGCCCGGACGTCTACTAGACGCTGAGCCGTTCTCCGCGCAGGCGGAGGTGATCCGCTGGCCTTCTCGACCAGCTTCTTGGCCTGAGACCGTTCTCCGCGCAGGCGGAGGTGATCCGACCGCGTACGAGGTCGCGTCCGACCTCGCGCACCGTTCTCCGCGCAGGCGGAGGTGATCCGTGCTGCCACCAGCTCGCCGGGGCCTCGAACCGCCGTTCTCCGCGCAGGCGGAGGTGATCCGCGCTACGACTCGCCCACGCGGCCGGGGACCGGCCGTTCTCCGCGCAGGCGGAGGTGATCCGGTGGAGCGCGCCAACCGCAACAGCGGCGGCCACCGTTCTCCGCGCAGGCGGAGGTGATCCGCCGACAACGGGCCGACATCCACACCCGTCGGCCCGTTCTCCGCGCAGGCGGAGGTGATCCGACCGCTGACATCCGATCGCACACCTTTCCGAACCGTTCTCCGCGCAGGCGGAGGTGATCCGGTCAGCGCGGTCATCTGCCCGCGGGATCAGGTCCGTTCTCCGCGCAGGCGGAGGTGATCCGCGGGCAGTGATGGGCACCCACTACCCGCCCGGCCGTTCTCCGCGCAGGCGGAGGTGATCCGGTTCCAACACCTTGAATTCCTGCTCTATCTCGCCGTTCTCCGCGCAGGCGGAGGTGATCCGCACGGTTCCGGCGCCGGAACCGACGGTTTCACCCGTTCTCCACGCAGGCGGAGGTGATCCGCTCTCCCAATCGTTTAAACGGCTTGTGAGCGCCCGTTCTCCGCGCAGGCGGAGGTGATCCGACAGATGGGTCCGCCGGTCCGGTTAAGGCAAACCGTTCTCCGCGCAGGCGGAGGTGATCCGACACGGTTTGAGGCTCTGATCTCCGCTATTCACCGTTCTCCGCGCAGGCGGAGGTGATCCGCGAGCGCCACGCTCGACAGCACCGGATCGGCCCCGTTCTCCGCGCAGGCGGAGGTGATCCGCCGAAGGTAGAGCGTACCGGCCGTGCGAATTGCCGTTCTCCGCGCAGGCGGAGGTGATCCGCGGCACGAACACGGACCCCACGGTCCTGTTCCCCGTTCTCCGCGCAGGCGGAGGTGATCCGTGGGCGGCCGACCCGCGCTGCCGGGTGAGTTACCGTTCTCCGCGCAGGCGGAGGTGATCCGGTCTGATCGTCGCGCCGGACGTAGGTCGCTGCCCGTTCTCCGCGCAGGCGGAGGTGATCCGTTGCGGGTCTCGCCGACCACCGTGAACCCGTTCCGTTCTCCGCGCAGGCGGAGGTGATCCGTACGAGATTCCGGCGGTGACCAGGGCGATTGCCCGTTCTCCGCGCAGGCGGAGGTGATCCGGGTGTCGGTGTTTTCTTCATCTCGCAGAGTGCCCGTTCTCCGCGCAGGCGGAGGTGATCCGGGCCGTGAAGAAACTCGACTGGTCGGCGGTGACCGTTCTCCGCGCAGGCGGAGGTGATCCGGCTCCGAGCGCTCCCCCGCCGGCCGCGCCTGCCCGTTCTCCGCGCAGGCGGAGGTGATCCGTGATGTTCGCGAGCCCGCCCGTGGTCGCCGGCCCGTTCTCCGCGCAGGCGGAGGTGATCCGGCCGGGTGCAAGCCCGGCGGCGTGGTCCTAGACCGTTCTCCGCGCAGGCGGAGGTGATCCGCGCGCAAGCTGATGCGGCTTGTCTATTCGATCCCGTTCTCCGCGCAGGCGGAGGTGATCCGTCGAGCGGCTCGCGCAACTCGCCGCAGGGGTGCCGTTCTCCGCGCAGGCGGAGGTGATCCGGAATCGATGGCGGCGCGCCACCGGACGTGGGGCCGTTCTCCGCGCAGGCGGAGGTGATCCGGCTTCGGCCGCGACGTACGCAACTGGATCGCCCCGTTCTCCGCGCAGGCGGAGGTGATCCGCCGTGCGCTACGAGATCGGCGCGTCCGGCCGCCCGTTCTCCGCGCAGGCGGAGGTGATCCGACGGCGCTCGGGCAGGTCAGGGACGCGGGTATCCGTTCTCCGCGCAGGCGGAGGTGATCCGACGGCGCTCGGGCAGGTCAGGGACGCGGGTATCCGTTCTCCGCGCAGGCGGAGGTGATCCGGGTCTGACGTTCTCGCCGCCCGCCAACCAGGACCGTTCTCCGCAGGCGGAGGTGATCCGCTGCGGTTGTGGTCCGCCCTCGGTACGACCCTCCGTTCTCCGCGCAGGCGGAGGTGATCCGCCGCGCAGCTCGAGCCGCGCCAGGATGTCGGCCCGTTCTCCGCACAGGCGGAGGTGATCCGACCGAAGAGCACCCCTCACCGGGGCAGGCCACCCGTTCTCCGCGCAGGCGGAGGTGAGCCGGGCGCCGCGGCCACCGTCACCGGCAGCGACGGCCGTTCTCCGCGCAGGCGGAGGTGATCCGCTGCGCTCCTATCTCTGTCGACGACTAGTGAAAACTGACCCCCAGGCAAACCCAGGCGCCCGGCCACTTCGGCCTGTACCTCGGCAACGGCACCCTGATCCACGCATCCCAAACCGGCCGGGCCGTCCGCCTCAGCCCCCTGAGCCGTTGGGTGGGTTCGCTCGCCGCCATCCGCCGGATCATCTGAGAAGCCTGAGCGCTTTGGTGATCGCTGTCTTGTACGGCGCGGGCATCGTCAACCCGGAGACCTCCTGTGGGGCAAACAGACCCAGCTCCTTGTGTTCTCGGGAGTAGCGTGGCTTCTCGTCGCCGGTGTACCGGGTGGCGTAGGCGACCACGAAGACGTGCCGGTCGGGCGTGATCTCGTAGACCCAAGCATGTGCGATGTGCAGATCCTGTAGGCCGAGTCCGAGTTCTTCGCGGGCCTCGCGCCGGGCGGTGTCTTCCGGGCTTTCGCCGAGGTCGAGTTTGCCGCCGGGCAGTTCCCATTCGTCGCGTTCGTTGCGTAGCAGGGGGATGCGACCGTGGTAGTCGATCACTGTCTTCGCGGAGATCGGCAGCACATATTCCAGGTGTCCGTGCACGGGGTGCGGCACAAGGAAGGGCGGCAGCGGGTCGGGCAGCGTCGTGGTCACGTTGGTTCAGCTCCGGGCGCACAGCACGGCGGCCAGGTCGTCGCTGCGTTTGAAGTGCGCTGCGGCGTGTTGGGCGTCGGGGCGGTGTTCTGCGTCGCGGATCGCTTTGGCGATAGCGGCGAGCGATTCGCTCAACGCTTCGTTGATCAGCGTCGGCCAGTCGGGGAAGAGCCCGTGGTCGGTGATGGCGCGGGCGAATCCATCGGTGCACAGCAGCACGTGGTTCGCGTCGCGCCAGGGCAGAAACGCGGTGTGAGTGCGCAGGCGCGCGTCCGGGTGTCCGGAGAACACCCCTTCCGGGTGGACGCCGGTGATGTATTCGTGGCGGCGGCGCAGCAACGCGGCGCGCGCCTCGGGTGCGGACAGGCCGCTCGGCCCGGCGGCGGCGACAGCGGCCGCTTCCCGCTGGTTGTAGAACGTGGTGGACAGTTCGGTCGTGTCGGCGCCGACTGCGATCAGGGTGGTGTCGCCGATCCGTGCCAGCTCCACGGTGTCGCCGCGGTCGAGCAGCAGGCCCAGTGAGCAGGTCGGGTGGGTGCGCTCGGCCGGGAAGCCGTGCCCGGCGAGGTCGTCTCCGATCTCGGCAGCGAGCCGATTGAGCAGCGCGTCGGCCGGGGTATCCGCGCCCTGTCGTGTGCGGTCAAACAGCAGTTCGCCGAGGTGGTCGACGAGGTAATGCACGTCGTTGTGGGCGGGCAGGAACGGTTCGGTGTAGACGTCGGTCGCCCCGTCGAGGACCCAGGCCGCGTGTGGGCTTGAACCGGTCCGGTCTTCGTTGGCTCTGGTGCCGCCGGGTTCGCTGATGCTGTCCAGGACGCTGAAGGGCATGGGGCCATCATCTCCCGAGCAGGGTCGCGATAAGCAGTAGTGCCGCGCCGAGCAGCGCAGGGGGCGCCAGCCGGGTCCAGGGGGCGCGGGTGTTGGTGTAGGCGAAGGAGGTGAACACCAGGATGACCGCGCCGGCCATCGCGGTCATCAGTCGCGCGCCGTCGGCGGCCTTGGCGGATTGGGCGGCGATGGACGCGGCGGAGGCGACGAACGCTACGACGGCGGCCAGTAGGCCGAGCAGTTCGAGTTGCTGGGTGCGGAAGCGGTCCAGTTCGCCGCGGAACTCCTCCTGGCGGGCGGCGAGCCGGTCGCGTTCTTCCAGCAGGTCGATGCGCACGCGGGTGGCCTGGTATCGGGCGATGCGCCGGGCCAGGTCGGGGGTGTCTGCGGGTTCGACTTCGATGGCGTCGGCGATCGCGGCGCGCGCCGCGCCGTAATTGCCGCGCAGCACGTACAGGCGCGCGCGGGTTTCCAGGTAGTGCGAGCGGTACCCGTCGGGCTGGGCGAGAACCGCGTCGATGGCGCGTTCCGCCTCATCCAACAGAACCGGGGACGAGTCCGTCCCGACCAGTTCCAGGTAGTCGGTCAGGAAGGTGGCGATCTGGTGCTGCACGCCGATGACGCCGGGCAGGTGCGCGGCGGCGCGGCGGGCGTAGTCCGCGGCTGCGCGCAGCGATTCGGGACGCAGCCCGCCGACGCCGCGGCCGCGCGCCACCAGGGCGCGGAAGGTGTTGAAGTACGGCTCGCCGCCGAACTCGGGCTCGTGGGCGCGCACCAGGTCCGCGTAGTCCCGAGACCGCTCTTCCCGGTTGAGACGCACCAGCAGGGTGTAGAGCGCGCCGAACCGCACCTCGCGGGGCTGGGAGACGTCGTCGAGTACGGCGCGCAGCACTTCCTCGGCGTCGAGCAGCGCGGCAAGGATTTGCCGTGCGCCCGTCGCGAAGCCGGGGTCGTGCTGTTCGGGCAGCCGGGCGAGCAGGCTTGCCGCCGTGGCGATCTGACTTGTGGTCGGCGCTGTGGTGTTCAACCGCGTCGGCCTTCGAGGACGAAGCCGTCATTGAGCCATGTGAACGGGTGCTCCGGCCGTACATCGGCGAGAAGGCGGACCACTCGGCGGTATCCCGGGAACGCGGATCGGCCGTGCAACACCCGATGGTTGTGCACCATGTACCCTTCTCCCTCGCCGAGCCGCAGCACCAGGGGCTTGGCCGACAGCGTCCGAAGGCGGGCGAGAAGGACACGGCCGGGCACGCCTGTGTGCCGCGGCCGCGCCAGGTCGTCATCGCGAAAACGCGCCCGCATCAGGCCGCCAGTCGCCTCGATGACCGGCCATCGGCTGCCGTCCGCCGCATGCAGCCACAGGGAGCGCTGCGTCGGGCGATGGCGCGCGAGCAGGCGGAACCAGCGGTCCGCCTTCAGATCGACCAGTAGGCTCAGCCCGCCTGACGTTGCGGGCCTCTCAACGAGCACCGCGGCCAGCGCAGGAGGCTGCCGAATGAGCGCGCGATCGGTGTGCGGAGCGACCGCTCCACGTGAGAAGCCGTTGCTCCCCGGCTCCGATGCCGACGGGTGCGGCTCTATCACCGTGACCGCGCCGCCGTCGGCGTGCGGATGCGTTCGCGCTACGGTCCACGGTTCAAGAAGATCGGCAAGCCGCGTTCGGTGAGCGCGAGTGAACACGACGATCCCGTCAGCAGACAGACACGCCGCCACCTCATCGAGGCCGACTGCGGTCCCCCCGATGCTCCGGAACGCAATGCCCTCGGCCCGTGCCACAGGAGAATTCTCCCACTGTCAGGGCTCTGGTTTCCAGCCCGTTTCAGCTTGCTCGCCGCCTGGATGGCGCGTTCGTGTGGGCCGCTGTCTCCCGCTGCTCGCGGATCCCTCGTCGTGCATACACCCGCCCTGCGCGGCCTTGGCGGTTGCCAGTGGCGAGTGGCAGCGGATTGATTGCCTTGCGGGCGACCCGAGCGCGAAGCGCGCTTTGAAGGAAGCCGACGGATTGTGCTTAGATTTGCTGGAAAATGCTCACGGAAGTGTTATAATCTACTGTAGACGCTATCCGCTTCGAATGGAGCATGCAGTGAAGATGTCTGTCGATGTCGCCGATGACGTGTACAGCAAGGTAAGACTGCTGGGGCAGGCATGGGGGGTAGACGACAACGAGGTGATCAGGCGGCTTCTAGAAAGCTTCCAGAAGCCGGCGACCGTTGAAGGATCGACGGATCGGCCTGAGACGGAGGTGCCCGTGCACGTCATCTTCGAGAAGGTTCGCACCGAGGCGGTCTACGACCAGGTGGCCAGGTCGATCACCATCTCGAGTGGACCGCTGGCAGGGCAGGCGTTCTCTACGCCGAGCGGTGCTGCTGCCGCCGTGATCAAGCAGTATCGACCTGACGTCAGCCCCAGCCGGAACGGCTGGTCGTTCTGGACGATCACGGCCGACGGCAACCTTCTACAGAGCATCCGTTGAGATTTCGCGGAACCCCCTATGACGTTAGTACGTGGTACTGTACAGTTGAACTCGACGGGAGTACCGTTCCACTCGAACGGGTGAAGTGACGACGATCAAGCCAGCTGTGCTCCACGGCACATGGCTGGGCCCCGGGGCGCATGCATGCAGAGGCTCACCCGGGGCTCTTGTCTTTTACACTACCTGCCCGCGCACAACCTGTCTAAAGCTTGGGGGAAAGACGTGGCTTGCGCGGACGAGGAGATGATCGCGCTCATCGAAGCGATGGGTGCTCGGCGGTACGCACCGCTGGGCCAATTATGTTCCGGAAGCTGTCAACGGGCGATGGTCTGGTACGCGTGGGACGCCGCGGTGGCGGCGGGGTTCTTCGAGTTGCTGAGGCACTTCGAGAACGCGCTCGGCCGTGCCATGTCGGCTCGGCTCGCGGCAGGGTTCGCTCGGGCGGACTGGTGGAACGCACAGACTCTCGACCTGACATATACCGGGAACGCGATGATCGAGAAGGCTGCCGAACGTATCGGGCGCACGCGCGGCACAGCGCCGGTGGGCAGCTTTGCGAATGAGTTGATGCTGGGGTTCTGGGTTTCCCTGCTCAGTCGCGGATCGGACTACGACAACCGGCTGTGGCGTCCTATGTTGCGGCATGCGTTCCCCGAATATCGCGGGAGCCGGGCCGCGCTGCACCAGGATCTCGCGTACCTCGTGACGCTCCGAAACAAGATCGCGCATCACGCGCCGATCGGCTCCCGGCATCTGCCTGCAGACCACGAATCCATTCACCGGATCGTCGGGTACTTGGGCCAGTTGCAGGTCAAGTGGCTGGAGCGGCACGACAGAGTTCCCGCGCTGCTGGCGCTTAGACCGGGGCGATGCCCGAACGGCCACCTCTGCGTCGCGGATGTTGAGGGCAGGCTGCACTATGACGTCTGATACGTGGACATGGATCCGGCTGGACGACCTGTGTGAGATCGCGCCCGGCCCATCCGGAACGGTTCAGGGCGAACTTTCCGAAGGCGTCGACGGCGTACCGGTCCTGACGCCGCCTGAAATCACCGCGGACCACACGATCGACGCCAGGGCTATCCGAATGATCCCTCAGCGCAGAGCTGTGGACCTCGCGAAGTTCCGTCTGCTGCCCGGCGATCTGGTATGCGTTCGGCAGGGTTCGCTGGGCCGCACGGTGCTCATCGGGGCGGAGCAAGAAAGCTGGCTGTACGGCTCGGCGTGCATGCGGCTGAGGGTTCGGCCGGAGGCCGGCGTGCTCTCGGCGTATCTACACCGCTATATGGCGCATCCTCCTGTCCGTGATGCTTTGATAGCGCGGGCCAACCCGGGGACGGTGCCGACGCTCAACAAGGCGACGTTCGCGGAGCTGCTGATTGCGCTGCCCGGCCTTGCTGAGCAGCGGGCTGTCGCGGGCGCGCTGGACGCGATCGATACGCAAGCAGAGTCATATCGACAGATGGCGCGCAGGTATGAGGCGATGCGTCCGGCCTTGTTGAGCGAGTTCCTGGGCGACCGACTGCCGGAGGTAACCGCGAGCGGTCCGATGGTGCGGGGGCCTCGCCGCAACTCGCCTTCACGCAGAGGCAACCGGCTGTCGTAGCCGGTGTCTAGGCTTGGCGCAAGTCGGGCAACCGACTCGGATGATAGAGAAGAGGTTCTTTCGTGGCACGGCTGACCCTGCCTCAGTTGGAGCGGCACCTTTTCGCTGCGGCGGACATCCTGCGCGGCAAGATGGACGCGGCGCAGTACCAGGAGTACATCTTCGGGTTGCTGTTCCTCAAGCGCGCGTCCGACCAGTTCGACGTGCTGCGGGCTCAGGCCGTCGCGAAGCTCAAGGCCTCCGGTAAGACCGAGGCACAGGCAGAGGAGATCGCTAACGACTCAAGCTATTACGAGAGCGACCAGTTCTTCGTACCGCCGCGTGCCCGCTGGGAGTACATCGCGGCCAATTCGCGTGCTACGGGGGACGACGAGGACGGCCAGAAGCGCACGCCCGGTAATTTGCTCAACAAGGCGCTCGCGGCGTTGGAGGAGGCGAACTCTCCCGCGCTTACCGGTGTGCTGGAGTACATCGACTTCAGCCGGAAGGTCGGCAACTCGCCGCTGAGCCCGCTCACCATTCAGACTCTGATCGACCACTTCGGCCGCTATCGGCTGAGCAATGACGACTTCGAGTTCCCTGATCTGCTTGGTCACGCTTACGAGTACCTGATCGGCGAGTTCGCCGACGAGGGCGGTAAGAAGGGCGGCCAGTTCTACACCCCGCGCTCTGTGATCAGGATGATGGTGCGCCTGGTCAAGCCGCAGGAGGGCCAGTCGGTCTATGACCCCTGCTCGGGTTCGGGCGGCATGCTGATTTTGGCGAAGGAATACGTGGAGGAGCACGGCCAGTCGGCGAAGGACCTGACCGCGTACGGGCAGGAGGACAACGGCAGCGCCTGGGCGATGGCCCGGATGAACATGCTGTTGCACGGGATCGCCGACGGTGAGTTGGTGCATGGCGACACGCTGGCCGCGCCTGGGCACGAGACTGACGATGGTCATCTGCTGCGCTTCGACCGGATCCTGACCAATCCGCCCTTCGCGCAGAACTACACGCGCAAGGGGATGCCGCATCAGGAGCGGATGGAGTACGGCTGGTGCCCGGAGTCGGGCAAGAAGGCCGATCTGATGTTCGTCCAGCACGTGCTCGCCGTCTTGGAGCACGACGGTATCGCCGCCTCGGTCATGCCACACGGAGTGCTCTTCCGCGGTGGCGAGGAGAAGAAGATCCGTGAGGCGATCATCAGGGATCACCGGCTCGAAGCGGTCATCGGTGTAGGGCCGAATGTCTTTTACGGCACGGGCATCCCGGCATGCATCCTGGTCCTGCGTGGCTCGGACGGCGTGCCGGAAGCGCGGCGCGGCGGAGTGCTTTTCATCAACGCGGACCGCGAGGTGACGGCGGGACGGGCTCAGAACATCCTGGAAGCCCAGCACGCTGAGAAGATCGTGTCCGCATTTGAGGACTGGGAGGACATCCCCGGCTTCGCGCGGGTCGTGCCTGTCAAGGAACTGGCGGACAACGAGTTCAATCTCAATATCCGGCGATACGTGGACAACACGCCCCCGCCAGAGCCGCAGGACGTGCGCGCGCACTTGCACGGTGGCGTGCCGAAGAGCGAGGTCGCCGGGAGGGCGGCGCAGTTCGGCGCGTTCGGGATCGAGCCGGCGGAGCTGTTCCAGGAGCGCGACGCGGAGTATTTCGACTTCCTGGACGAGGGCTACGAGGCGACCGCCGCGCGGATTCCCCAGTTGGCAGCGGCGAAGGAACGCGAGCTAGCAGTGCAGTACGGCCGGTGGTGGGCGAAGCATGAGCAGCGTCTCGTCAAGCTGCCAAGCTCGAAGCAGTTGATGACGACGCGGGCCGAGTTGCTGGACTCCTTCGCTCAGGAGCTGGTGCCGGTCGGTGTGCTCGACAGGTTTCAGCTGGCCGGCTCGGTGGCCGCCTGGTGGTTCGACTCGCAGTACGACCTCAAGAGCCTTGCGCAGGTTGGCTTTCAGGGCGTCATCGAGCGCTGGGTCGCGAACATCGAGTCGGCATTCGATGATCCGCCGGAGGACGCTGACGCCAAGGCAATGGCGAGGATCCGGGCTGACCAACGCAAGGCCAGGGAGCACCGGTTGGTGCCAGCCCTCATCCCGAGCTACGTCGCAGAGCTGGACAAGGCCGAGGCGCTAGCGGCTGACTTGGACGCACAGGTGAAAGCCGCCACGGCGAAGAAGCCCGCTGGGGACGAGGACGCGGAGGACGAAGCCGACGAGCCCGAAGAGAAGCTGACTCCGACTCAGCTGAAGAAGCTCAAGGCGGAATTGGCCAAGGCCAAGGCCTCGGTCAAGGCGCTGAGGGCGGCCTTCATCATGGAGTTGAAGACCGCTGCCGCAGTGCTGACGGACGACGAGGCGCAAGCGCTGGTGCTGCGCTTCCTCAACGAGGACCTGAAGTCGAGGCTCGATAGGTTCGTCTCTGCGGATCGCAGGCTGTTAGTAGACGCGTATCGGCTGTGGGGCGAGAAATACGCTGTGACGCTCGCGGATCTGGAGGCGCAGCGCGACGCTGCTGCAAGTCGCCTGGGCTTCTACCTGAAGGAGCTGGGATATGCCTGAGGGCTGGGAAGTAGTCACACTGGCCGATGAGTTTGAGCTCGCAAGCGGAAAACCAGCTCGCGGAGATCGAGTCGGGTATATCCCTGTGTATGGCGGAAACGGTGTGAACGGGCGAACTTCAGAAGCCCTTACGCACTGCTCCACACTCGTAATCGGACGCGTCGGCGAATACTGTGGGTCAATTTACCTGACTGACGGCCCAGCGTGGATCACTGATAATGCACTCTGGGCCAGGCGCATAAGCGATGGCTGGGATCTGAGATTTGCCACTTCATATCTGAGGTGGAGAGGTTTCTCTCAAGTTAAGAGCCAGACGGGCCAACCGCTAGTTACACAAGGCCAAATTGGCAAGATGAGGATGCCTAAGCCGCCTCTGGGCGAGCAACGCCGGATCGCCGAGATTCTGGATGCCATCGACGAACAGATCGCTATTGTAGTGGAACTTCGGCGCAAAACTGAGGCTAAGGCCGACGGGGTATTCACAAGACTTTTCAGCACAGGCGGGGAATTTGATTCGGCCGTCGTGCCGCTAAGAGATGCCGCCAAGTGGCTCTCTGGAGGGACACCAAATACAGGTACGCCAGAGTTCTGGGATGGCGATATTCCATGGATCAGCGCAGCAAGCCTGAAGGACTTCTATATCTCCTCATCAAGCAGGAGTGTCACCGCTTTAGGGGTCTCGAGCGGAAGCCGGGTAGTTCCACCTGGCACAACGATCTGTATCGTACGTGGGATGAGTTTAAAGAATGAGTTCCGGGTCGGCGTCACGACTAAGCATGTAGCATTCGGTCAAGATTGTAAAGCGCTGATTCCCGTAGACGGGATCGACCCATGGTATCTCGGTTACTCGGTGCGTGCACTTGAACCTAAGGTTCTAACGCTGGTGGATGAGGCAGGTCATGGCACCGGACGTCTCGAAACACCGTTGTTGGAGAAGCTCGATATCCACGTGCCTGATATCACAGCGCAAGCGAGGAAAGTGCGAATTGCCCAGGCTGTGGAAAATGAAATCAACATTCATAAGGTTGAGCTCGCCAAACTAGCCAAACTCAAATCGGCGCTGATGGACGACTTGCTCACGGGGCGGGTCAGGGTGCCGGTCGAAACCAAGACACTCGCCGAGGTATAGGGGGTAGGCGCTATGGCCGAGTCAGGGCCGGAGTACATCTTCGTCGAGTCGCCGCTGATCGCGCAGTTGGAAGCGATGGGGTGGAAGCACGTGCGCGGCAGCGTCGGGAAAGAGCGGGAACCTGCCGCCCCCCGTCTGTCGCGCCGGGAGTCGTTCACCGACTCCATCCTCGAAACCACGCTGCGCCGGCAACTCCGCGCCCTGAATCTGGACTCTGACGGCCAAGAATGGCTAGACGAGCAGCGAATCAGCACCATGGCAGCTGAGCTGACCCGGCTCGGCGGCGCGGACTCGCTGCTCGAGGCGAACACCAAGGCCACCTCGCTCCTGTTGGCAGGCACAACCGTCCCCGGGCGCGCGGACTGGGACCAGGGCCGCCTGCAGCCCGTCCAGTACATCGACTGGTCGAACCCCGAGCGCAACGAGTTCCTCGCCGTCTCCCAGTTCCGGATGGACGAGCCCGGCACGCAGGGCGCGAAGTGCGTCGTGCCGGACCTAGTCCTCTTCGTCAACGGCATTCCGCTCGTCGTGATCGAGTGTAAGAAACCGACCTTCCAGCAGGGCGCGCTCAGCGACGCGATCACACAGCTGCGCCGCTACGCGAACCAGCGCGGAGCCAGCACCCCGGAAGGCAGCGAGCGGCTGTTCCGCACCGTCCAGCTCACCGTTGCCACGACCGGCGACACGGCGAAGCTCGGCACGTTCACGTCTCGGCCACAGGACTATGCGGTGTGGCGCGATCCGTATCCGCTGAGCAAGGACGAGGTCAGGCGACTCGTTGGCAGGGCACCGGACTCCGTCAGTGCGATCGAGGCGCAGGAGATCCTTGTCGCCGCAGTCCTCGACCCCGCCCGGCTTCTCGACCTGGTGAAGAACTTCGTGGTCTTCATGGAGGTCGAGGGAGGTAGCGGCAAGAAGCGCGTCAAAATCGCGCCGCGTTATCAGCAGTACCGTGCGGTCAGCAAGACGGTGGAGCGGCTGCGAACCGGTAAGACCAAGGCAGAGGACGGCGACACCGACAAGCGCGGCGGCATCATCTGGCATACGCAGGGCTCCGGCAAGTCGCTCACCATGGTCTTCCTGGTGCGCAAACTGCGCTCCACCCCGGATCTGGCCCAATTCAAGGTCGTCCTGGTGACCGACCGCAAGCAGTTGCAGAAGCAGCTTGCTGAAACGGCCGTGATCACCGGGGAGAAATCCGACGTTGCGAACCGCGCCCGCCAGGTGCCGCAACTGCTTGGGCGCCCCGGCGCCGGCCTCGTCTTCGTCATGATCCAGAAGCAGATCGACACAGAGAAACAGAAGCAGGAGCGCGAAGCCAGCGAGCTCTCGCTGAAGTCCGCACCCGGCTGGGGCCTGATCAACGCGGATGAGTCGGTGCTGATCCTGGTGGACGAGGCGCACCGTTCGCACGGCTCGGCGCTGCACCAGAACCTGATGGAATCGCTGCCCAACGCAGCCCGGATCGGCTTCACCGGAACGCCGATCATCATGAACGCCAAGAAGGCCACCACCCGGACCTTCGGCGAGTTCATCGACAAGTACCGGCTCGCGGAAGCCGAGGCGGACGAGGCCATCGTCCCGATCATCTACGAGGGCCGCATCACCAAGGCCGTCGTGAAGGACGGCGACACACTCGACGACGCCCTCGCGGAGTACTTCCCCGAACTGACCGACGAGGAGTACGACCAGCTCCAGGAGCGCTACGCGCGGGCCGTAGACGTCCTCAACGCCGACGACATGCTGCGCAAGAAGGCGCGCGACATGCTCAACCACTACGTCGTCAACGCCCTGTCCGACGGATTCAAGGCGCAGGTGGTCGCGCACTCGCGAGGCGTCGCCGTGGCATACCGGCAGGCATTCCTCGACGCTCGGCGCGATCTGGTCGCCGAAGCCGAAAGGGCCCTGGACGCGCTGCTGGACAAGCCCGCCGAGGAACTCACCGGACGCCAGGCCATCCAGGCCGCGGCGAAGCGGAACCTGGCGCTGCTCAAGGCGATGGACTTCGTCCCGGTCATCTCGGCGAGTAACAACGAGGAAGCCGCCTGGGACAAGTGGACCGCGGACAAGGCCCAAGAGCGCGCGGTCTCGGATTTCCTGAAGCCCTTCCCGGATCCCGAGAGCCTGCCCGAGCCGTCGGACGACGACGGTACGAGACCCGTCGCCGTCCTCATCGTGCGCACCATGCTGCTCACCGGCTTCGACGCGCCCATCGAACAGGTAATGTACTTGGACCGCCGGATGAAAGAGGCTGAGCTGCTCCAGGCCATCGCCCGCGTCAACCGGACCGCCCAAGGCAAGACCGCCGGTTACGTAGTCGACTACGCGGGAATCTCGAAGCCCCTTCAAGAAGCTCTGGCCGCGTACGCCGCCGAGGATGTCGAAGTCCCTGTCGTCGACATCGACATGGAGATCAAGAAGCTCAAGCCGTGCCGCGACCGGCTGCGCCTGCTGTTCGCCGATCATCCGGACCCGGCCAAGCGGGTCACTCCCGCGGACGACGCGGAGACCGTGGAGCGCTGTGTCGACGCCCTCGAAGACGCTGAACTGCGGGCCGATTTCACCAAGAAGCTGCGAGAGTTCCTTAACGTCGTAAAGCTCGTGATGCCCCGACAGGAAGCCGGCGAGTACATGGCCGATGCGCGCCTCTACGCCTACATCGGCAAATGGGCGCGCACTCGCTACCAGGATTCGAGTGACTTCGACCCCACGGCGTACAGCGACAAGATGAAGGAGCTGATCGACGATCACGTCATGGCTGTCTCCGTGCGCCAGGCCATACCGCCGAGCCAGCTGACTGCCGCGGACTTCACCGCGAAAGTGGAGGCGCTGCCCGGCGCGAAGGCTCAGGCCTCGACGATGGCGCACGCCATCCGTCACCACATCGACCTCTACTACGCTGAGGACCCGGCCGCCTACCAGAGCCTCCTCGATCGCTTGAACAAGATTCTGCAGGACCACCTCAAGACCTGGGAGGAGCAGGTCGAGCTCTTCTCCCAACTGGTCGAAGAGGCCCAGTCCATCAAGGTCGGCGGCGGCGTCGGCGTGGACGAGTGGCTGGTCCGGTTGAGTCCGTTGGAGCGGGCCGCGTACGGGCTGCTGACCCAGCCGCTCACCGACGGCGTGATCTCCCCCGATGATCGCGACCATATGGTCAGCGTTTCGGCGGAAGTCCACCAAACCGCGCTGAAGCACGCGGCCAAGAAGAACTTCTGGTCCAACGCCACCGCGAAGCGCGACCTGCGCACGGCCTTCTTCCGGCTGCTCCTCGACCGCGGCTACGAACGAGCCGACGCGAACGCGCTCGCCGACGGTCTCTTCGACATGGTGGGGCACCACAAACATGAACTCGCCCGAAGCCGCTGACTCGCTGCGGATCGGCGACCTCGAGATCGAGGTCGCCGTCTCGACGCGCCGCCGCACCGTCCGGCTCACGGTCGAACGCGACGCGCGGATCGTGGCGGCGGTGCCACCCGGACTGTCCCGAGAAAAGCTTGAAGCGCTGCTCAAGGCGCGTACCGGCTGGATCTACAGCAAACTCGGGGAGCGCGAAGCGGCCGTGGCCGTACGGCCGGTCAAGGAGTTCGTCAGCGGAGAGGGCTTCCACTACCTCGGCCGCAGCTACCGGCTCAAGGTGGTGGACACGGCGCCGGCGCCGGTCGGCCTGGTCCAGGGCCGGCTGTTGCTGCGGCGCGACCGGATCGACGTTGCCGAGGATGACCTGATCGCCTGGTACCGGGCACGTGGGCAGGAATGGCTCCCGCAGCGCGTTATGCCTTGGGCCGAACGTATGCGGGCGCCTCTGAGCGAGATCACCGTCCGACGCCTCGGCTATCGATGGGGGTCCTGCTCGTCGACTGGCGGGGTGAACATTCATTGGGCAACGATGCAGCTGCCCGTGGCGCTCGTCGACTACGTGCTGGTCCACGAGCTCGCTCACCTGCACCAAAGCGGCCATCCACCCGCGTTCTGGCGGATCGTGGGTCGCGCGATGCCTGACTTCGGCACCCGGCGGGCGGCGTTGGACGGCTTCGGGGCGCAACTATGGCTCCCCGAGTGACACTCTCTGTGATTTCTTCTCAACCGTCAGCCAACTGACTATCATTCAGGTATCCACCTGACGGCAAGTCAGGTGCGACGGCGGGACTAAGTGCAACGGGGAGGGCGGCGTGCTTCCGCACCAACGGCAGTGGGCCCGAATCGAGTTTCGCGAACTCTTTGCGGGCAATCACGGCTGTGCGTTCGAGGACCTCTTCGACCGGCTGATGGAACTGTGCCATCCCGGCTATGTCGCCGTGCGCACTCACGGCAACATCGGCGACTTGGGTTGCGATGGACTTGGCCTGCACGACCGTACCCTTTACGCGTGCTACGCCCCCGAAACGGTCGACGTGCGAGAGATTCGGCGCAAGTTCCGCAGCGACCTGCTCAGCGCGGTCACTCAGCGTCCTGAGCACTTCGAGAACTTCACGTTCGTGCACAACGATCCTCGCGGAGGCGTGCATCCGGTTGTCTCCGGTCTGCTCGTCGAGGCTCAGAGGGACTATCCGAACCTTAAGTTCCACGAACTGAACCCGCGAAAGCTCTGGAACAGGGCAGTGCGCCTGGACGAGGTCGGCATGGCGCTCCTGCTCGGTGTCCCCGAGATCCCGGTTCAGGAGGTGGTCTACGGCGTCGGGCTGCGAGAGATCCAGCCACTGCTCGATCATCTGCGGGAGGAACGCAAGCGGTTGTCCGGGGCCCTGTCGGTCGCGCCGCCGCCGGCCACCAAACTCGCCTACAACGCGCTCAACGACGACTATGTGGACGCGATCACGGCAGGGCTCAAACTCAGCCACGTGATTGACGACTACTATGCCAGGGTGGCCGACCTGACCGAGCACGATGAGGTCGCGGCCGGGTTCAACGCCCACTACCAGCAGGTGCGCGCCGAACATCCCGGTGACCCGGACGCCGTGATGTGGGAGATGGAGGTCTACGTGCTCGGCAACCGCCGCCCTTTGCGAGAACTGCAGGTGGCTGCCGACGCCGTGCTGGCGCACTTTTTCGAGCGTTGCGACATCTTCGACCGGCCACCTGCCGAATGGCAGCCTGGTCAACCACACGGGTGGGTCTGATGCTCACGCCGACCAAAGGCATTGCCCCCGATCGTGCGCTGCTCGCCGTGGGTGCTCAGATCGCTCTTCAACTCGACCAGCCGCTCACGGTCAGCCAAGCCTGGGAACGGGTGCGCGCGTGGCGCAAAGAGAACGGGCATCCCGCGCCGATCTCCTTCGGCTGGTTCGTGCTCGCCCTCGACACGCTCTTCGCGCTGGAGAGAGTGCAGCTGCGCGACGACCTGCTCACACTGACACGACCAGATCGAGTGGACCGGAGGAAGGATGCTGCACCGCCTCGCCGCTGACGATCCCCGGTTCCGTACGGTCGAATTCCAGCCCGGTCTCAACATCCTTGTCGCGCAGAGTACCGAGCACTCGGCTGTCACCGACAGCCGCAACGGTCTCGGCAAGTCCTCAGTGATCGAACTGCTGCATTTTCTGCTGGGCGGCCAGCCGAAGACCTCCGATCTCGTGCGCTGCGACGCGCTGCGGAACTGGACCTTCTCGCTGAGGTTGAATGGGCGCCCCGGCACCGGTGAACAGCTCTCGGTGCAGCGGACCGGGGCGGATCCGTCGACTGTCCGCCTACAGGCGATTCCTTCCGTAGTGAACGGACACCGGCTCCGGCTGGCAGACTGGCAGCGCCGGATCGAGGCGGATCTGTTCGGGCTGGTCGAACCGCGCCCCGGCCTCTCTGGTCGTATGTTGCTCTCCTTCCTGATCCGCAGGGCTTCGGGTGGCTTCAACAGCCCCGTCCAATCGTTCCCGAAGCAGCGGGATGTGGACGCGACGCCCAACCTCGCCTATCTCCTCGGACTCGACGTCGGGCTGGCGGAGAAGTACAAGCGGCTGGCGGACAGGCGGGTGGCCCGCCAGGATCTCAAGAAGGCAAGTTCCGACCCGGACCTTCTGGGCATGGTCGTCGGAACGACCGGAGATCTCAAAGGTGAGATCGGTGTGCTCAAGAACGACATCGAGCAGTACCGGGAGCAGGCCGAGGCGTTTCAGGTCGTTCCGCAGTATGAGGATCTGCAGGATCGAGCTGACGATATCAACCAAACCATTCGTGGTCTGCTCGATCAGGACTTCGCGGATCGTAGGAACTTGGAAGTGTTGGAGCAGGCTATCGCCGACTCCGTCGACCCTGAGGTGAAGTACCTGGAGCAGGTGTACGAGGATCTGGGCATCGCCCTCCCCGACGAGGTGAGCAGGCGCTTCGACGAAGTACGCGAGTTCCACGCCGCCGTGGTGCGAAATCGGCGGGCCTACCTCCAGCAGGACCTGCTTGACACGCGAGCGCGCCTCACTGATCGTTCCGCGCAACGTGAGCGGCTCGGCCAAGAACTGGCCGAGGTCATGAAGCAGCTTCAAAATGGCGGTGCTCTCGAAGGCCTGCAGGTCCTGCAAACCGAACTGGCCAAACGCCAGGCGGAACTGGCCCAGCTGGAGAAACGGCTGGCGGTGGCGGAGTCGTTGCAGGCCAGTACCGCCGAGATCAAGGCTGCGGAGGCTGAGCTGCGACGTCAGGCCGTTGCCGATTTGGCGGAGCGAAGCCAGCAGATCGACGAGGCGAACAAGCTCTTCCTCGAACTGGCCAGGCGCATGTACGGCAATGCGCACAAGGGGTACCTCTCGATTGAGCCGACCGCCACGAGCTTGAAGATCACGCCCAAGATCGACGCTGATGACAGCACGGGGATCAACCATGTATCCATCTTCTGCTTCGATATGACGCTCGCCATCCTGGCTAAGCGCGGCCGGCGTGGCCCGGACTTCCTCGTCCACGACAGCCACCTGTTCGACGGAGTGGACGAACGCCAGCTCAAGCATGCGCTTGAAGCTGCGGCCGAACTGACCGAGCGCGAGAATTTTCAATACGTTCTGACGATCAACGAAGACGATCTGGACAAGGCTGTAGCGCTGGGATTCGACGCGGAGCCCTACATCATCGAACCGCGGTTGACCGACGCCGACCCTCGTGGGGGATTGTTTGGATTCCGGTTCGACAGATAGTGGCAGAGTGTCGACGGCCGCGTAATTCCTCACCCTGCGTTCGTCCTCCCCGCTGAGAGCAAGACGGTGGCCGTCGGCGATTCCCGGCCTCGGCATGACGGACGGCAACTGAAAGGCAGCAGCAAGGAGGCGAAATGTGGCCCACCAAGCCCGTTGCCGACTCACGGGTGTTTGATTCCTCGCGCCGCGAGCTCCTGCTGTCACGTGGCTGGCTGGGGTTTGAAGACGACCTCTAACAAGGTCCGCGACGCCTCTGTCGCCGACCCCAAGGCGCAGGCGCTGCGCGAGGTCCACCGCGAGATCGACCACGCGGTCGTCGCCGCCTACGGCTGGTCGGACGTCGATCCGCGGGTTGGTTTCCACGACTCGAAGATCGGTGTGCGCTGGACGGTCTCGAAGGTGGCTCGCTTCGAGATTCTCGACCGGCTGCGCACCCTCAAACAGCAGCGCTATGACGCCCGGTCAAAGTAAGCCTGCGCACACCGGGTGGTAGGTGGGGTTCGGACCGACGAACGTCGCCCACTCGCGGGCGGTCAGGTCGCGCCCCACTGCCTGGCACACGCGTCTGCGCAGGTCCGGCTTGGTGAGTGACCAGATATCGAGCTCCGCGCCGAAGAAGTTGTACGTGGCGAGAAGCCGGCCGTCGCCTGATGCATCGGCGGAGATGAAGGGCCCTCCGATCGTCCAGACACCGGCTTGCGGAAGGCGGGTGACACGGTCCAACACGATGGACTTCGCCCTGCCGGAGACGATGACCTGGTTGAAGCCGGGCACCTCCGCGATGCCGAGGACGTAGGCCAACGTGCTGTCGGCGTACGTGCCGCGGACGAACAACTGCGGGTCGAGGAAGATCACCTGTCCGTCGCCATAGCCGATGACGACCTGACCGTCCTGGAGGACGACGAGCCGAGCGAGTCCGGTGGCGCCGGTGAGGCGAGTCGTGGCCACCACGGCGAGATCGGACCTGCGGACCTTGACCGCGGTCGGTGGCGAGTCGGAGTTGTCGGCCACCACGGCGTACAGACTGTCGGCGCCGTCACGGCAGCCGATCGCCTGGGCGTGACCGGACAGGCGCAGCGAACCCGCCTGGGCCCAGTGACCATCGCGCAGCCCGTATCTGCGCAGGTCACCGTCGCGGTAGGAGACGAAAAGCTCCGCGTCGCAGAAGGCGACGTGCATGGGCACGTCGTTCGCTCCGGTGGCCGTCGGGAGCTGCCGGCCGCTGGGCACGTCCCACACGAGGACGGACTTCCTGGTTCCCGTCTTGTCGCTCAGGATGGCGCCGGCCCACGGACCGCCCGGGCTTGTGGCGAGTTCGAGGACGGACTCACCGGGCGGCGAGGCGAGCATCCGGGCACTCGCCGAGTTCAACCCGGAGGCGCCGCCGGGAGCGACGTACACATTGCTGAAACGGCGGATCACCAGATCAGGGCCCGCCCACGCCACCGACTGGCCGCCGATGAACCGAACCGCCTTGACCGTCGCCGGGGTGTGGCCGCGATCCAGTATCTCGGCTATCCCGTCATGGACCCAGACGGTGTCCCCTTCGGATGCGGCGGCGACACCGGGCGCCCTGAGGCCGAACTCCTGGGCGTGCCTGGTCACCTGCCAGCCAACGGTCACCGCGGAAGTGCTCGCGCTGACGTGGACGTCGTCGCTGGAGAGCGTGGCATGGACCTGAGAGTAGGGGCCGCGGTCACCGAGCACCACTTCGGCCTCGCCGGGTTGGAGCGCGAGCAGTTGCGAGCCGCGGGTGGCGAATCCGACCGGCACGCCGTTCGCCTGGATCACAGCGCACTGCCATGTCGCCTCAGCGGGGGCCGTCATGACCGTGGACATCGAACAGTCGCCCGGATTCACCTTCGTAATCTCGTGGGGCCGCACGAGTAGGGCGCCGTCGCCGGCGACGGCAAGACCGACGACGTCGCTGGGTTCAGTGCAGTGCACGGGGGGCGCCGCCGGATGGCCGAGGTCGAAACGGAACAGCCCGGACCGGTCGCCGTAGGCGACGATCGACGTTCCGTCCGGGGAGAATCCGAGCAGCTTCGCGGCGTTGAGCTCGAAATTCAGTGGCCCGCGTTTGCTCGGGACGGGCAGAGTCAGCGTGGTTCCCGGCGTCCACGCCGCGCCTGCGGGTGCAAGCACCGTGATCTTCAAGTCCGATGAAGCGAATGCGGCCGCCTGGCCCTTCGGCGAGAAAGCCAGCCCGTCGACATAGACCTGCCGTGCGGACAGTTCCAGCCCGGGCGGGTAGTCGTGCTGCCAGAGTACCCGCCCGGCCTTCGTCGACACGAGCTGCACCGACCCTGCGGTCGTATCGAGCAGCGCCAAGGTCCCGTCACCGGAAACCGCGGGCTCCTCATACCGGCCGTGCTGTGGACGCAGGATGTGCACGAGCGTGGAGTAGTTGCGCGCCAAAGAGTCGAACGTGTCAGTGCTCTGTCCTGTGCTCGCCGCGATGTCGTCACTGGCCATCGCCAGTAGCAGCGACAGGCCGCCGCTGTCGCCGACGGACAACTGGTCGGCCGTGGCCGCGACTCTCGCCGCGGTGTCCCGGGTCGCCTGGACCCTGTCGCGTGCCTGAGTACTCAGATGCTGGCTGTACAGCAGGGAACCGCCCACAGCCGCGGTCACCGCCACGGTCGTGACGGCGGCCCAGAACCCCTTGGTGAACCGTTTGCGGGTAAGCTGGACGGCTTGACGCACATCGGCGGCATAACCGACCGTAACGTGCAGCCGCTTCGCCGCCGGGGCAGCGTCCGGACTGCAGACTTCGGGGAACACGACGCGAAGCTCAGCTTGACGTGCCGCCTCCAGCTTTCGGTCGCAGCCGGTCACCGTCCCCAAGTTCCCGTCCGCGCCGACCACGCCGCTGACCGCCCAACGGTGGTCCAGCTGCTTCAGCCGGACCACCGGGATCCGACCGAGCCAGCGGCGAAGACGCCGCGTCAACTCATCGAGCGCCACCGCGAACGCGGCGCCGAGTGACCCGTAGATGACATCGTTGCAGGGCACTTCGTGATCGACGATCGCCCACGTGACACACCATCCCTCAGGCCGCTGCGGAGCTGCAGACCACGCCCTGAGCAACGACTCACCGAACGCCGCGTCGCTGACCAGGAACGGCATCAGAACCGGATCAGGATAAAGCCCGGAAGGACCGACCGGCAGTGCCCTGAGCCGCAGCACCGCCGAGCCGCCCGACCCGCCCCGGTCGAAAAGCACCGGGAGCTCGACCTGGGCGGCCGGGCTCGGCAGGCCAGCCCGCAGCGCCAGAGCGACCAGCGCGACGTAGGCTGCAGCAGGGCCGTCTGCGGACTCTTCCACCTGATGCAGCACCGAACGCAACTGTCTGTCCGAGGTCGCGAAAAGCGCATCGGGAAAAGCGTGGGGCAATCCGCCCGGTACGACCTCGGCGCGCTGCCAGTGCGCAGACGACTGCCGAACCAGTTCCGCCGCGGAATCCGGGGCGGCGAGAGCGAGCGCCACCGACAGGACCGCGCGGGCAGCCGACAACGCGGGACGCTCGCGTGACTCAGCCGCCGGACCGTCCGCCTGACGCGGCCACGGCTTCGACCTCTCCAGCAGTGCCTTGACGTTCTCGCCCTGCGCGTCCAGCAAGGCCGACAAGCCGGCAGGGTCCGTGCGCAACGTATCCGAGCACAGTTGAAACCAGCGGCCCGCGCGATCCTGCGTCAACTCCCGGAACCGCAGTCTCGACGCACCCAGACTGAGGGGCATGCTGCGGTCCGGCGCACTCGGCGCCGAATTCTCCCTGACCGTTTGCTCGCCCCCGCCCGTCATAGTTCCGCGGAGATCCCTTCTCGCACTGGGTCGCCCTCGGGAAGCCTTCCGCGGATCGCGTCCCACGCAGCGTGACCGGCCCCGCCCGTACTCCGTACCGAACGGCCGATGACCGGCAGGTCCCCGGCCCCCAGCGACGTCGCAGGGCGAAGACGCAGAACCGCCACCTCCACCGAACTGCCGGCATCAGGGATCGACAACGCCGCGGCGGACCAGCCAGCGTCGCCGGTCGTCGCTGGCACCAGGAAATCGAGATTGCCCCGCACCGTGGCCACCCGGACCTCAAAAAGCTGCTGCCCGGGCGGGAGCTGGTACGCCTCGATGATCAGCTCCACCTCGTCCGGGCCGGCCTCACGCAACACGCACCGCATGTCCCGTTCGTCGCTGGACCACTCGGTCTCCAGCGGCGCGGCCTCCTCCTGGGTGTTCGCTGCCCTCGCGCGGACCCGGTCCAACCGGGGCAGCACACCGATGAAGTCGCCCAACCCGGGTAGCACCAGCGACGGCTCGGCACGACGGCCGCGAACCGCCACGGACCCTGCCAGCCGCGGCAGCGGAGAGAAGGCCGGAGTGGTTCGAGCAAGACCCGCACGCAAACGCGCGAACACTCCGCGCTCCGGAGCGGCGGACGGCACCGGTGCGAAAGCCGGGGTGACCTTGCCTAGTCCAAGGAGGAAACGGTGCACCGGCGAATCAGTTCGCATCGTCGCCCCCGCTTAAGGGGGCGACGGCCTGTGCCGCCGGCAACGGCACCGACCGTTGAAGAGCCCTCTCCAACGTCGCCACGGCGCCGACCCCGGCGAGGAGGGCGCCCCAGCCGTTCCCGACAGACCCCTGGGAACCCAGCCCAGCCGCTACCCCGGCCCCGATGCCCAGCCTCAGGCCCGTGTACATTGCGAACGACAGGAATGAGAACTCTCCCGGCTGATTCCACGGGAACCCGTTGACCCGTTTCATCGCCTTGGTCAGATCCAAGGCTTCCACGAGGAGCGCGCCGCCCAGACCCCAGATGCTCGCATCGAGTACAAGCACGGGGCCACTCCTCGCTCAACGGACGAACAGCTGTCATGCCGATCCGGAGTCGGAGACCGGGCAACCACACGGCAGGGTGCTGGCTCAGTTTAGCGCCCGGCGGTTCGGCGGGAGCTGCAATCCCCGAAGAGACGACGACACCGCCGACGGCGGATTCGGTCCGGATCGACCGGTGACTGTCCGGGCCGTCCCGTAATCCCGGCAGGGTGAGCACATCAGCCAGTGCGCAGATTTCTGGGGACACCGCGGGGCAGGCGACATCGTATGAGGTCCGGGCCGAACTGGAGCGGTTCCTCGAGCGGGATCTGCTCGGCCCGTGGGACGGCCCGGGTGGGGAGCTGCCGGCGGGGATCACCACGTCGGACCGGTACCCGCCCGGCCGGCTCGTGCCGCGGGTCGCACCGCTCGAGGTGCTGCCGCGTCCGGGCCTGCCGACAACTGAACAGCTCCGGCCTGATCCGATGCCGGAGCAGTTCACTGTGCCGTTGGCGAACCCACTCGACGCATCGCCGAATCTGCGGCGCCTGAGGCGGATCCGATCAGCTGCCTACGGTTGCACTTTGCAGCACGACCTGCAGCACTGGGGCCGCAAGTCAGATTATCGTCGTCGTAGCAGTAATTCGGTGGTGTGATGCAACGGCCGCGACAACCTGGTGGCGGTCCGGCCGTCTCCGGCCAGGGCCAATGTCAAAGTAGGCTTTCGTCCGTTTTATGAGTGATCGTCAGATCAGGTGGAGTAGTTCTGTCAGGAGTTCGGGCCTGCGCGCGTGTTTGCGCAGGGCTTTGGCGATGTTGGTTTCGCCGGCCAGGCGCAGCATGCTGATGACGAGGTTGCGCAGGGTCGCCATGATCCGTGGCAGTGTTCCGGTGCTGATCGCGGACTTGTCCTCACCGAAGGCGACGTCGCGCACGTAGTGGCATTGATTCTCGATCCGCCAGTGTCCGCGCACGAGGGCCGCCAGTTCGCCCGGCCCGGCCAGTTCGGGCGGCAGGCTGGTGATCACGTAGACGACCTCCTTGGTCAGCCGGCCCGTGGTGCCCGCCCGCCGGGTGTAGCGGATGATCCTGGCGATCTGTTTCGCGCCGGGGAAGTCGATCCCCGCGGCGTCCGCGGTGGTCAGGTGGCGTTCGCGGATCATCCCGCGGGTGCGTTCGCTCTCGTGGTGCTCCCCGTTCGTGCGTCCTTGTACGGTGATGCGCCGGTGGCAGGCTTCGAGCAGTGCGGGCTGGTTCGCCTTGACCGTGAAAACGTAGTGCGCGTCGTGTTCATGCAGGTGGCGTGCGGTTTCCCGCTGGGTGTGCAGGGCGTCCATCGTGATGACGGACCCTGCGATGTCCATGCCGCCGAGCAGGATGCGCGCCTCGGGGATCTCGTTGGTCTTGGAGTCGATCTGCCGCTGGGCCAGGATCGTGCCGGCGACGTGGTCGAGCGCAGCGAGCAGGGTGACCGCCGCGAACCCCGTGGCGCCCGAGCCGCGCAGCACCTTGCCGTCCACCGCGATCGCCCGCAGCGCCGGGCGCGATGCCACGGGTCTCCCGGCGTCGGGGTCCGGGGTGTGCGCTGCGGTGAACCCGCAGGCCACGGCATCGAGCACACCGGCGTCCACGCGTTGCAGGACCCGGCGCACCGTACGGCCCTCCGGGCCGACATACCTGCCACGCAGCGCCTCCCACCGCGCCCCGACCTGCGCGAGCAGTTCCTGCGGGGCGTCGGCGCACCACTCGGCCATCGCGTCCTGGCTGCCGTGTCCGGCCGCCATCGCGCACACGGCCAGGGCGAGGATCACCGGCAGCGCGTGACGCCGCCCGCGCGGGTCACGCGGATCCGGGACCTGCGCGAAGAACGCCGGCAGGCAAGCCGGGCTCAAACCGCGCTGGCCAGAGGCGCAGGGGATGGGGCAGGATTCAACGGCGGGCACGACGGCTCCCGGATCAGACAGCGTAGACACCTGAATGCTCCTCAGACGTCGTGCCCGCTTGCAAGCCGGCCCCCGGCAGCCCCGCACAGACCACGGGTAAAACCCCGCAAACCCACCCACAAGATCACTTTGTCATTGGCCCTGCGTCTCCGGCGAGGCGCGGCTGTCGACGGGTGTTCTTGCCGAATGTGTGCCCAAGTTCCGCGGTCTGGAGGCGAAGGAGCTGGTCAGAGGCTTGTGTGAGCAGGTCTCAAAAACGTCGCGAAAGCTACCCAGGTTCGAATCCTGGACCTGCCACGCGGTGGGTGCGGGTACGGGTGTTTCACCGCTGGTGCGGTCAGCCGTCGCGGTCGGCAAGTGGTGACGGTTCGGTATGCGCTGTCAAAACTGCTTGTATGCCGGTCGTGACTGCGCGGCCGCGCCGATGGTTGCTGTCGGCGCGGCCGCGCAGTCACGCACTTGTGGTGCCTACCGGATCTGGTGGTAGAGGGCGGTGATCTGGGGTGCGCTCAGCGCATAGTCCCAGTCTTGTGCGTTGCTGATTTCTCCGGGGAAGTAGTCGGCGGGGTTGCCGTTGTAGAGGTCTCTGCCGAGGGTGAAGGCGCCGGCGGCGTTCCAGGTGGTGATTCCGGTTGCCGTGGCGGCGAGGGCGCCGTTGACGTAGAGTTGGGCGGTTTTGGTGGCGGCGTTGTAGACGCCGACCAGGTGGGTCCAGTTGGTGGTGGCGCCGGTGGCGGCTGCTTGCGGCTGCCAGGCGGGGTTGGTGGTGTCGGAGGCCATGAAGTACAGGTTCCACTCGCCGCCGCTAGCAGTGCCGTACCCGAGGTAGAAGCCGCTTTCGGTGGTGCCGTCCTGTGCGGCGACCACGGCGTTGTGGGTGGTGGAGGAGAGTTTGACCCAGGCGGAGACGCCGAAGCTCTGCGAGGTGTTGAGCACCGGTCCGCTGCTGGCTCCGTAGCCGGCGGTGCCGTCGAGGCTCAGGACGGTGCCGTCGGGGTCGAGGGTGTTGGCGCGGGTGGTGTCGGTGGTCCAGGTGTAGTTGGTTGCGTTGGTGCCGTTGAGGTTGATCGGGTTCTGGCCGGGGTTGTTCATGGTGCCCAGGTACGGGTCGTGTGCGGCCGCGTTCTGGGCGGCGGTGTCCACGGCGGTGGACAGGAAGGTGGCGCCGTCGGCGCCGTCTGCGAGGGGCCAGGTGTCCTGGGGGATGAGGTAGGCGTTGGCGAGGGCGGCGTAGCCGGGTATGGAGAGGTTGACGTGGTCGGCGGTTTGGGCGTTGGGGTCGAGTTGGGTTTCGCCGTTGCTGGTGTCGGTGATGCCGAGGTTGCCGGGGGCGTCGATGTAGTAGGCGTAGTTGGTCAGGTCCTTGTTGACGTCTTGGCGGGTCTGATCGACGGTGGTGGTGCACGGGTCGTTGCCGTATGTGCCTGGTGACGCGGCGGCGCCGTCGCCGGCGTAGCCGTCGCAGGGGGTGAGTAGGACGTATACGGGTGTGATGTTGAATGCGGCCAGTTCGTTGTTCAGGGCTTTGTAGCCATCATTGATCAGGGTGTTGCTGTCGGCGCCGTTGAGGACGTCGTCGAGTCCTTCGTAGACCAGGACGGTGGTGATCTCGGGGTGGTCGAGGATGTCGCGGTCGATGCGGGAGAGCGCCGAGGGGCCGCCGACCGCGCCGCCGGAGTAGGTCTCGGGGTTGTCGGTCATGATCTGGTTGGATTCGATGCCTTCGGCGATGGTGCCGTAGGGAACTGGGGTGCTGGGTTCGGCGGCGGCCAGGTCGTCGGATAGGCGGATGCTGGTGGAGCCGATCGGGCTGGTGTTGGGCTGCCAGGCGTCGATCAGGCCGTCGCCCAGGACCGCCTGGGTGGCGTCGCCGGTGGTGGCGACGTCCAGGTCGGTTAGGACGTCGGTGAACCAGCCCTGATACGTGCCTGTGCCGGTGAAGGGTGTGCCGCTGGTGTCGGTGGTCTTGTCGCCGGTGCCGGTGGCGGAGAGGTATTCGTAGGCTGTGTTGGCCCAGGAGTGCTGGACGAGGTAGGGCACGGTGTTGGTGAGGCTGAAGGAGACCAGGAGCCACTGGTTGGCGGTCACCGGGAAGGAGGCGGGCGGGTCGGCGTAGGCCATGGCGCCGGCGGGGATGCTGGTGCCGGGCTGGCTGCCGAAGGTGAGTGGAGTGAAGGATCCCGAGGGTAGTGCGGTGGGCAGTCCGCCGCTGGTGGCGTCCAGGGCGATGGTGGCTTTGCCGATCGAGAGGGGGTTGGCGCCCAGGGCGTTGTCGAGTTTGATGCGCACGGCGCTGCCGGAGATCGAGGGTTTCAGGGCGATGCGGAAGGTCTGGTTGTTGAAGTTGGAGCCCTGGAAGTTGTACTGGCCTTCGGAGGGGTTGGCCCAGGCGCCGGTCCAGTTGGTGCCGGTCGGCAGGGTGGATGCGGTGATCGTGTTGGGGGTGACGGTCGTGTTGACTTGGGTGGTGGAGGTGTTGATGTTGCGCAGCGCGATGCCGAAGACGTGCAGCGCGGGGCCGCCGGCGACAAGCTGACCGGTCAGGTCGGGCAGGGTGATCGACGTGATGGTCTCGTTCGCGTTGAGCGGGACGGTGAACATGTAGATCTTCGCGGGGGTGGTTTGCTGCCCGCCGGGGGAGTTGCGGTGCGGCAGTGTGACGGCCGCGATCGATGCGGGTCCGGTGACCCAGTCCGGGACGGTCAGGTCGTAGGTGGAGCTGTCGCTGGTGTAGTTGATGGTGCCGAAGGTGGCCGGGCAGGGGGCCTGGGTGTTGGTGCCGAGATCGCACCAGTTGTCGGCGATGGCGGTGCCGGGTGGAGCGTAGGGTGCGGCGTTGTAGTTGGGGTCGGTGGCGGTGATGGCCGCGTTGGCGCTGGTGGCGGTGACCAGCAGGCTTAGGGCGTTGCCGGTTCCGGTGACCGGGATCGTTTGGTTGGCGGCCAGGATGTTGTCGTGCGCGCCGGTGCCGAAGGCTGGGAGGGTGAAGGTGGCGCCGTCGATGGTGACGCTTTGCTGGGCTTTCCAGCCGGCGTTGGTCAGGTCGGTGGCTGAGAAGCTGAAGTAACCGTCGGCGGCGCCCTCTGAAGGGTTGTTGTCGGGGCTGACGGCGGTGTTGTTCAGGCATGCGATGAAGCTCGCGCAGACGGTGTTGGCATGGCCTGCAGCGAGGAAGGGATAGGACGTCCAGCCGATGTTGCTGTCGCCGGCGGCGTCGCGGGCGTAGACCCACAGCGTGTGGGGACCGTTGGACTGGGGAGCGATGATGACGTTGGCGGCGGAGTACATGGCGTTGACTTCGGTGGCTGTCAGGGCGCGCGTATAGGTTTGCACGTCGCTGACTTCGCCGGGGACCTGGTTGGACAGGGTGCCGCCGGTGGTTTTCACGGCATTGATGACCAGGGGGCCGGGGGCGTTGAAGGTGGCGGCGACGGCGGTGGTGCCGATCAGGGCGCCGTTGACGTAGAAGGCTGCGGTCTTGGCGGTGGCGTCGTAGACGCCGACCAGGTGGGTCCAGG
>NZ_JAGSXH010000390.1 GCF_018283645.1 Actinocrinis puniceicyclus
GGGCCGTCGGCGGAGGCCAGCGACCGCAGCCGTGCCGCCGCCTCGGACGGGTCGCCGTCGGTGGACTCCCCGTCCGTCAAGTTGAGCACGATCGGCGGAAAGGACCCCGGCCGCTCCCCCACCCAGCGCTCCACCAGCGCCACGGCCTGCCCGAACGCCTGCGCCATCGGCGTACCACCGTGCGCCACCGGATCAACCCACACCGGGAACCGGGCCGTGGTCTCCACCAGACCACCCGCGCCGTCAGGCACCTTCTTCGCGCGCTGCTCCACCCGCAGCGGATTGTCCGCGACCTGGCTCAGCGGCACCAGATCCCGGCCCGCCAACGCCCCGCCGAAAGCCGAACCGACCCGCGCACCGTAACCGAGCACCGCGACATGGAAATAGTCGCGCACACCCTCCTCCTTGGCGCACTTGAGCGACAGCTCGAACAGCAGCCGGTTCAACGCGTCCGCGAC
>NZ_JAGSXH010000391.1 GCF_018283645.1 Actinocrinis puniceicyclus
AGTTCTGTGAGAAGACTCGATTCAAGGGCAGGGGCCGTCGTGCTGTCCAGGGTTTCCGCGTAAGTCACAGCCTGTGAATTATGCCGCCCACCTGCGACTACACGAATGAGGCTTTTGAATAATCCTCCTGGTCTTCAGATCTCCTGTCGTCTCGGTCAGGCTTATCGAAGCGGCCGTGCTGTTCTTCCTCGTGGTGCTCTGGCTGGCCGTCTCTCTGCTGGTTCTCGCCAGTCCGGTCCTTCTGGTGGCCGCGGTCCTGCCGTATCTTCAGGCAGCCGTGGGCCGCCAAGCGGAGTTCCAGGCCGACCTGGTGGCACTGCGCCTGTGTTGAGCGTCAGTCTGTGTGAGGTTCCCGCGGGTCGGTGCCGACGTCCGGGCTGGTGATGGTCTGTGTGGGGGTCCTGGGTTTGCTTTCCGGCGGTCCGCGGCGTGACGGTGAGGATGTCCGTTTC
>NZ_JAGSXH010000392.1 GCF_018283645.1 Actinocrinis puniceicyclus
GGCCCAGCACCTTGGTGTCCAGGTCCTTCTTGGCCGCACCGATCGAGCCATTCCAGTAGATCGCCTGGGTGATCTCTTCGCCCACGTAGGTGAAGGCGGTGGTGGTGCAGCCGTTGGCCAGCACGCCGGCATCGGCAAGCGCGTCGATCCACATCTGCCAGTCTTCACCGCCCATCACCGCGACGGTACCGGCGATCTCTTCCGGGGTAGCCGGCTGCAGGTGGGTCTCGGTCAGCACTTCCTTGTCGGTATCCAGGCCACGCAGGGTGATCGGCTCGCCGATCGGCTTCAGCGAGGAGCTGATGATCTCGCCGGTCTTCGGATGCTTGCGGCGCGGCGCCGCCAGGCTGTAGACAACCTGGTCGACCTGGCCGAGATCGGCCTTGATCATTTCGATGGTCTTCGCCTTCACTTCATCGGAGAAGGCATCGCCGTTGATGCTCTTGGCATAC
>NZ_JAGSXH010000393.1 GCF_018283645.1 Actinocrinis puniceicyclus
GCCTTGAGGAGGCGGCGGGCCGGCACCACTGGGGTGAGCCGAGCATCGTGTTGTGTGTCGATGAGGACCGGCTCGCGCCGCCGCGGGCGCCGTTGGTGGCGGGCTGGGCCGGGCCGCCGGGGGCGTGGGCGCTGCCGGAGAACGCGTTCGTGCACCGTACGGCGCGGATCACGACCTCGGAGGCGCGGGCTTTGGCGTTGGCGCGGTTGGCGCCGCGGCCGGGGACGCTGGTGTGGGATGTCGGGGCGGGTTCCGGTTCGGTGGGGATCGAGTGCGCGCGCCTGGGTGCGGCGGTGATCACGGTGGAGCGGGATGCGGATTCGTGTGAGCGCATCGATTTGAACGCGACGATGCACGGGGTGCGGGTGCGGGTGGTGCGCGGGCAGGCGCCGGCGGCGTTGCTGGATCTGCCGCAGCCGGACGCGGTGATGGTCGGCGGGGGCGG
>NZ_JAGSXH010000394.1 GCF_018283645.1 Actinocrinis puniceicyclus
CTGTATTTCTGGGGCGCGCCGTGTCTGCACCGGCATATCGAATTCGCTTTCAGCGACATCGTCGCGAACGCCAAGGATAAAACCGCCAAGCAGGCTTTCGAGGACGCGTTCGAAGCGTACACCGGGGAATCGTTGAGGCGTAGCGGCTTTCCCGTGCTCGACGAAGACGATGTCCGCCGGCGATTCCAGGTAGGCGGGCCATGCAGCGATTTTATGGTCATCGAGGATGATGCAACCATCGTGTTCGAGGTCAAGAACAAGTCGCTGTCGCTAGATCTCCCCGCGTCGGCCTCGGTGAACAAGTACAAGACAAAGTTCAAGGAGACGCTGCTCAAGGCGAATACCCAACTGGCCAACGTTGCCTCTCACGTCCGGAAGGTGCCAGAGTTCGTCAACAAACCGATCCATCGGGTCATCGTGACGTATGGTGATCTGATG
>NZ_JAGSXH010000395.1 GCF_018283645.1 Actinocrinis puniceicyclus
GCCTCGAACTGCTCGTTGCGGGCGGCGTCGCAGGGCACGCAGTCGCGCGCCTGCGGGGCCGCATGCGAGAGCTTTTCGATCGCGGCCCAGAGCAGCGCGATCTGGCGCTCCTGCGACGACGCGTTGTCGATCAGGCCGCGCATGGCCTACGAGAGCGGGTCGTCCTCCTGGGTCACGCCGTAGGCCGAGAAGGTGCGCGGCGCGGACCGGGGCGCGCTGGCCTCGGTCACGTCGGCGCTCTGCCCGGCCTTGGAGGGAACGATGCGCGCCGGGATGCCCACCGCCGTCGCGCCCGCGGGCACGGGCTTGATGACGACGGCATTGCTGCCGATCTTGGCGCCATCGCCGACCTCGAAGCCGCCCAGCACCCTCGCACCCGCGCTCACCACGACGTCGCGGCCCAGCGTGGGATGGCGCTTGGCGCCCTTGTAG
>NZ_JAGSXH010000396.1 GCF_018283645.1 Actinocrinis puniceicyclus
GGGTACGGGTGGGGGCGGCGGCAGCAGTTCTGGCGGTGGCGGCTATGGCGGCGGGGGAGCTGGCGGTAGCGGCGGCTACGGAAGCGGCGGTGGGAGTTACGGTGGCGGCTATGGCGGCGGGGGAGCCGGAGGTAGCGGCGGCTACGGAAGCGGCGGTGGCTATGGCGGCGGCGGCAACTCTGCTGGTGGTGGCGGCGGCTCGGACGTAAAGGTCCCCACCTACAACAACCCCGGCGGAGACACCTTCACGCAGGGCCTCGGCGGGGCTGGCGGGCCTGGTGGTGGTTACGGCAGCGGTGGAACATACGGCACGGGCGCGGGTGGTACATACGGTGGTGGTGCCGGTGGCTACGGCGGTACGACCGGGGCTGGTGGCGTTGAGGGTCTGCCGGGCGGCGGGCTTGGCGCGGGAGTCGGTGGTCTGCCGGGT
>NZ_JAGSXH010000397.1 GCF_018283645.1 Actinocrinis puniceicyclus
CCTGCATGGCGCTGGGCAGCGGAAGCCACGCATAGCCGTCGCCGTCGGGGTATTGCCACCCGGCGTGCCTGGCGCCGAGCGTGAGCGTGTAATGCACCATCTGATGCCCCTGGCTGAGCAGGTCTTCCAGCGTATGCGGGACGCCATACCTTTCCAGATACGCGGGGCTTGCCGCATTCGTCATGCGCAGCTTGCCGAGCGGCCGCGCAATCATCGTTTCATCGGTGATCGGCCCGAACCGGATCACGCAGTCGAAGCCTTCCTGGACGAGATCGACGCGCCGGTCCGTGCTGGAAAGCTCCAGTTGCAGCTCCGGGTGCGCCGCCATCAGCTGCGGCAACGCTGGAACCACGACACTGCGCGCCAACTCGGTCGGCAGATCGACGCGCAGCCGGCCGCGTAACGGCCCGCCGTTCGCCAGGAACATCG
>NZ_JAGSXH010000398.1 GCF_018283645.1 Actinocrinis puniceicyclus
GCTGAAACAGTCCGTCTGCCTGTCGCCAGAGGCGCCCGGCAGCAGGCATGCAAACAATCATCACCGGAGACCCATCCATGGACCGTCGTTCCATCCTCAAGCACGCAGGCATCGCCGGCGTCCTGGCCGCCGGCGCAGCCCCCGCTGTGCACGCCCAGGCCAGCATCCGCTGGCGCCTCGCATCCAGCTTCCCCAAGTCGCTGGACACCATCTACGGCACGGCGGAAGTGTTCTCCAAGAAGGTCAGCGAAGCCACGAGCGGCAAGTTCCAGATCTCGGTGCATGCCGGCGGCGAACTGATGCCCGCCTTCGGCGTGGTGGACGGCGTGCAGAACGCGTCGGTCGAAATGGCGCACACGGCGCCCTACTACTTCTACGGCAAGGACCCGACCTTCTGCCTGGGCTGCGCCGTGCCCTTCGGCCTGAACG
>NZ_JAGSXH010000399.1 GCF_018283645.1 Actinocrinis puniceicyclus
TGCCCGTTGCAGGTGTACTGGTCGATCGCCGCACCCGAGTTGCTGGTGTTGCCGTACACGTCAAGACACAGGCTGTCGTTCGCGACCACCAGCCGGTGATAACCGCTCGGGAAACCACCGCCGCTGCTCGAACTGGCCGGCGTCAGATAGATCGCGAACGCGTCGTGCGCGGCCTGGAAGGTGAAGGGCACCGTGATCGAGCCGCTGGACGCGCTCACGGACTGGTTGTAGACCACCTGCGGCGTCGACAGCGGCGCCTGGTCCGGGATCCGCTGCACCTGGACGTTGACACTGCCGCCGCCGGAGAGCCAGGAAAGCGAGGACAGGCCGCTGAAAGTCACCGACGCCGAGCCGGTGTACCCGTTGGAGTCCCCGACGATCGCCACCGCCCGCTTCGCCGTACTGTCCTCGGACGCCGAGATCGCCG
>NZ_JAGSXH010000039.1 GCF_018283645.1 Actinocrinis puniceicyclus
CTGCCCGCCCCCGCCGCCGAGCGCCAGCCGCCGCCGCTCGCGCCGGCTGAAGACGCGCAGCCCGAGCATGCCCAGCAGCGCGGGCAGCAGCGTGAGCGCGGCCAGCACGGTGAACCCGACGGTGATCGACGCGGCCAAGGCCACGCCGTTGAGGAAACCGAGACCCAGCACCATCATGCCGAGCAGCGCGATGCACACCGTGCCGCCGGCGAACAGCACGGCGCGGCCGGAGGTGTTCACGGCCGTGCCGATCGCCTCGCCCACCGGCAGCCCGGAGCGCAGCGCGCTGCGGTAACGGCTGACGATGAAGAGCGCGTAGTCGATCCCGACGCCCAGGCCGATCAGCGCGCCGAGGGTCGGCGCGAAATTCGCCACGTTGAGCGTGTGGCTCAGCAGGCCGATCGCCAGCAGCCCGCCGCCGACGCCCGCCACGCCGGTCAGGATCGGCAGCGCCATCGCGAACAGCGAACCGAGCGCGGCGAACAGCACCACCGCGGCCGCGAGGATGCCGACCAGTTCGCTGTGCGTGTTCGGGTTCTGTTCAAGCTGCTGCACCGCCGAGCCGCCGACCTCGACGTCCAGGGCGCCCGCCGAGGCGTTCTGCGCGGTCCGCACCAGGGTCTGCAGCGCGCCCGCCGAGGGCGCCTTCACGCCGTCCACGAGTTGCACGGATGCGTAGGCGGTGTGCCCGTCGGCACTGACCTGCCCGGTTTCCGCAGCCACATAAGGACTTGAAACGCTCAGCACACCGGGCAGCCGGGCGATCGAGTCCAGCGCGGTGGTCACCCGCGCCTTGACCGCCGGGTCGCGCACCGGGGCGGCGGAGTCGTGCCACACGACGGTGGCCGAGTCGCCGCCGTGGCCGGGGAACGCGGTGTCCAGCAACTGGGAGGCCTTCGCCGACTCGGTGTTCTTCAGCGAGAACGAGTTCGAATACGAACTGCCCGAGGCCAGCACGGCCGAGCCCAGCCCGACCAGCAGGGCGATCCACAGCAGGACTACGACGAGGCGGTGCG
Organism: Actinocrinis puniceicyclus; assembly: GCF_018283645.1. Taxonomy (GTDB): domain Bacteria; phylum Actinomycetota; class Actinomycetes; order Streptomycetales; family Catenulisporaceae; genus Actinocrinis; species Actinocrinis puniceicyclus. The sequence continues at coordinate 1,017 of NZ_JAGSXH010000039.1, forward strand.
CGTGGCACCAGCGCGCGAGTGCGGTCACTCGGTCTCCCGGGGTCGAACAGCGAGTGTCGCGCGCGGTGCGGAAACGTGCTGTTGTGCGAAAGCGGACTATGCGGTTGGCGGTGGGCCGGTCCGTGCGCCGGGCAGCGCGGCGCGGCTCGCCCGCGCCCAGGGGTACGGGACAAATCGTGATCACTCGGAGCTATGCGCTTCGAGCGGTACACAACGGCCAACTCGACTCACCATGCCAGAACGAACCGGATACCGGGACGGTTCCGGGAATATTCTTCTCGCCGTTTCAGCGCTTTACCGCGGGGGCGACGATCTGACGTGGTTTTATAACGCTAAGAGAGCAAGCGGTAACGCCGGAATGCGGGTGATTCAGTGGCGAGAATCACAACGCCGGCGAGCACGGCGAGCCCGCCTGCGGCCACCGCGGTCCGCGCGCCGAGCGCCGCGCAGGCCAGGCCGTGCACCAGATCGGCCGGCCGCGGACCGCCCGCCACGACCACCGTGAAGACCCCTTGCATGCGCCCGCGCATCTGGTCGGGTGCCGCGGTCTGCAGGATCGAGCCGCGAAAGACCATCGAGACGAAGTCCGCGGCGCCGCCGAGCGCGAGCGACAGGCAGGCCCACAGGATCGAACCGGGCAGGCCGAGACCCAGCATCGCCGGGCCCCGGACGGCCACCGCGCCGATCGTCATCGCGCCGTGCCGGCGTGCCCGGGTGAAGGTCCCCGGCAGCAGCCCGCCCGGCAGCAGCCGGTTGGCCCCGACGAACCGGAAACCGTCGGCCACCTGCGCCCAGCCGGTGCGCCGCGCCGCGACCATCCCCGCCGGGCCGGGGGAGAGGCGGCCGCCGGCCGGCAGCGGCGGCAGCGTGGGCAGCCGGTGGACCGCCCTCAGCGTGGCGGTCAGCCCGACCGCGTCGAGCAGGTAGAGCGTCGGCAGGCCCGCGATCGGGTCAGCGCGCCCGCGGCCATGGGCCCGAACAGGGCACCGGCGAGCAGGACGGTCGCGCCGAGCGAGTTGGCCGCCGGAACCTCCCGCGGCGGCACGAGTCGCGCGACCGCCGAGCCGCGCGCCGCCGAGTTGGCCCCGAACAGGCCCTGCTGCACGGCCGGCAGCACGATCAGCCGCCAGATCGAGTGCGGACCGAAGGCGGCCTGGGCCCAGAGGGCGGCCGTGCCTACGCCGCGCTGTCCTGACGGGTCGGGTGCCCGCCGAACGCGCCCTGCGGGCCGAAGACGAGGTCTGCGAAACGTTCCCCCATGCGGCGATATCCGGCCGCGTTCGGGTGCAGGTTGTCGGGCAGGTCCGCCACGTCGCCGGGTCCGAACAACAGCCGCCCGTCCAGGTAGTGCAGATTCGGGTCCTGCGACGAGCGTTCGGCGACGATCCGGGCCAGCGTCCCGCGGATCACGCCCAGGCTCAGGCGGCCCAGCGCGGTCTGCGACGGGTCGCTCGAGGAGACGAACCACGGTTGCGCGCGGCCCGGGTCGGCGATCGTCGGCCCCGGCCGGTCCTCCACCGGCGGGCAGATGATCGGCGAGACGACCAGCAGCGGGGCCTTCGGGTGGCCCTCGCGGACCGTGTCGAGGAAGCCGTGCACGGCCGGGATGAACGCACGTAGCCGGAACGAGTCGGCGTTGACGATGTTGATGCCCAGCTTCAGGCTGATCAGATCGGCCGGCAGTTGCCTGATGGCCCGCGCGGTGAACGGGTCGAGCTGCGCCTGGCCGCCGAAACCGAGGTTCACCACCTCGACCCCGGCGCGCCGGGCGGCCAGCGCCGGCCAGGTCTCGGTCGGGCGCAGCGCCGCGTGGCAATGGCTTATCGAGCTGCCGTGGTGCACCCAGCGCAACTGGCTGCGGCCGGCCGCCGCGGCGGGCCGGATCGGGGCGCGCGCCCGCAGCGCCACCAGCTCGACCCGGGTGTGGTGCGGCAGCCACAGCTCGATCTCCTTCGGCTGATCGCCGAGGTCGTCGAACCGCACCGTGCCGACCCGGCCCGGCCGGCGTTCGGCGATCGCGCCGGTCCCGTCGCGCAGTTCGAGCGCCCCGGTGACCTCGCTCGCCCCGGCGCGCCGCACCACCGAGTCGATCACCAGGTCGAAGCCGTCCGCGCGGGTCGGGACCGGGTCGCCCGGCCACACCGCCTGCGTGGTCAGGACATCCAGTTCGATCGCGTCGGCGGCCGTGCTGAAGGCCAGGCGCACCCCGGAGGGCTGCACGACCATGTCCTCGACGCCCGGCTCGGGGTACTGTGCGCGGGTCCACCTCGGCAGCCGGCGCGGCAGCCAGCCGGACTCGGTGCGTTCGAGGTCCAGCGCCCCGCGCAGCAGCACCGGGCCCGCCGCGAAGTCGGTGACTTCGACAGCCCAGGCCCGGTGCGTGCCGTGCGTCGCGGTCGGTTCCGTCATGGCGCTGACTTTACCGATTCAGTTGTGCTCGATCAGAGGCATTCGATCCGTGTTTCACACGCGGTTGACGAGAGTGGCCACGATGCGGCCGACCGCGAGGTAGAACAGTGCGGCCAGGCCGTAGTTCACGACCACGGCGAGTTTCGCGTTGGAGGGGGTGAACAGGTCCCTGAACCAGGCGGCGAGCGTGCTGGCCCAGTCCGCGTCCGTGCTCACGATGCTGTTTCCACCGTTCGCGCCGACGAGAACGAAGATGATGTGCAGCACGATGATCGCCGCGATGACGATGGCGGCTAGCTCCACGATGTGCCCCGCGGAGCTGCGGCGGGTAGCGTATTCGGCCATGCCCGCGGATGCCCGCGAAAGCCGCATCGAAACGTGCTCATCGCAGGTGGGGCAGGTGGATCCGGCGGTGTCGGTCGAATCCTGATGCGCAGGGTGCGCGATCGCTGACGCTCGGTCAATCCGTCGGCGGCCGCAGGGCCACCGCGTCGGCCGGGGGCGCCGGATTGGGCCGGCGCGGCTCGCGGACCCCGCCGAGGAAGCCGGGGTCGTCCGGGAAGAGCCGCTCGTGCCGCCCGCCGCCGCCGTCGCGCCGTCGCGCGCTGCGGCTGCGCAGCAGGTGGTGCAGCCGGGTCCGCACCCAGCGCGCCGGCGCGGTGAGCGCGATCACGAACGGATGCAGGGCGAAGTGAAAGAGCGCCAGATTCACCCGGTAGCGGGCGGCGGTCAGCGGACCGCGGTGGCGCCGTCCCCACGGGGTCGCCGCCGCGCGCGCGCTGTACCGATGCCGTTCAAGCGTCGGCTCTCCCGCCAGGAGCACGACGGGCGCCAGGAGGAGGGCCAGCAGACCCATCGCGACGAACCAGCCCAGACCGGTGAATCTACCCATGGGTCCATCGTGACCTCGCATCCGGGTCTGGGCGGCTCTGCTCGCGCACAGCGAACGCCTCGCGACCGAAACGTGATAAACAAGCGGGCATGACGGCTCATGAGAACCTGCTCGGCGGCCCGCCGCCGACCCTGCTGCCGGAAGATCCGGCCGCGCGCGCGGCACTGGCCGGGGACGCGGATCCGCAGAAGGTGGCGGCGGATCACCCGGCGTCGTCGCTGGCGTGGGCGGTCCTCGCGGAGCGGGCACTGCATCAAGCGGAGCCGGTCCAGGCGTACGCGTACGCGCGCACCGGTTACCACCGCGGCCTGGACGCGCTGCGCCGCAGCGGTTGGAAGGGGCACGGTCCGATTCCGTGGGAGCACGCGCCCAACCGCGGGTTCCTGCGCGCGCTCGGCGCGTTGGCACGGGCCGCCGAGGAGATCGGCGAACAGGACGAAGCGCGGCGCTGCGTGCAGTTCCTGCGCGACAGCGACCCGGCGGCGGCGCGGGAACTGGGGCTGTGACCCGGTGCGCGCGGGCAGGGTCCTGTTCCGGATGGCGGAAAACAGCGGGCGGTCCGCGGCGGCGCGGTTAGGATCGCGACGTGGATGAGATCGCCCGTCATCAGAACGTACGCGCCGTCGAGGATGCGCTGCGCGCGGCCGGGGCCGACCCGCAGGTACGTGTGCTGCCGGAGACCGCGCCGAGCGCGGCGGCCGCCGCCGAGCAGCTCGGCTGCCCGGTGGCCGCCATCGCCAACAGCCTGATCTTCGACATGGGCGGCGTGCCGCTGCTCGTGCTCACCAGCGGCGCGCACCGGGTGGACACCGGCAAGCTCGCCGCGCACCTGGGTGTGCCGAAGCTGGCGCGCGCGAGCGCCGCCTTCGTGCGCGAGCACACCGGCCAGGTGATCGGCGGCGTCGCCCCGGTCGGGCATCCGGCGCCCATCAGAACGCTGATCGACGAGACGCTGGCCGGGCACGAGCGGATCTGGGCCGCCGCCGGGCACCCGCACACCGTCTTCCCGACGACCTACGCGCAACTGCTCGCGGCCACCGGCGCCGAGCCGGTCGCGGTGAACTGACCGGCCGCCTGCTCGCCGGGCGCCGCCGCCGCGCTCAGCCGACCTGGACGGAGCGCTTGGCCATGCCCATCCAGAACCCGTCGATCACGCTGCGCTGCGTCGCCAGCTCCTCCTCGGCGGCGCCGAGCGTGACGAACAGCGGCGCGAAGTGCTCGGTGCGCGGGTGCGCCAGCCGGCCGGCCGGTGCCTTGTTCTCGAAGTCGAGCAGCGCGTCGAGGTCCTGCGCGGCCAGCGCGCGCCGCCCCCAGTCGTCGAACTCCGCCATCACCGAGGGCACCTGCCCGCCGAGGCTCAGGGCCCGAAGGTTGTGCGTGAAGAAACCGCTGCCCACGATCAGCACGCCCTCGTCGCGCAGCGGCGCCAGCCTGCGCCCGACCTCCAGCAGCCGGCGCGGGTCGAGCGTCGGCAGCGAGATCTGCAACACGGGGATGTCGGCGTCCGGGTACATCTCTGCCAGCGGCACGTACGCGCCGTGGTCCAGGCCCCGGTCCGGGACGTCCTGGACCGGCTGGCCCGCGCCGCGCAGCAGCTTGCGCACGCTTTCGGCCAGCCGTGGCGCGCCGGGCGCCGGATAACGCACCTCGTAGTAGTGCTGCGGGAAACCCCAGAAGTCGTAGACCAGCGGCGCGGTCGTGGTGGCCCCGAGCGCCAGCGGCGCGTCCTCCCAGTGCGCGGAGACCATCAGGACCGACGCGGGCCGGGGCAGATTCTTCGACCAGTCGGCCAGCTGACCCGGCCAGGTCGCGTCGTCCGCGAGCGGCGGCGCGCCGTGGCTCAGATAGATCGCCGGCATTCTGCCCGGCGTGCGGGCCGCGGCGTCGACCGCTTCGGCCCGAGTGTCCGATGCGGACTTCTCCGTGTGTGTGTTTCCTGTCGCGGCTCTCGCCGGGATCGTCGCCTCGTTCATCGCGGTCTCGCTGCTCCCTTTCGTCCTCTTGCTTTCCGTCACGCGGGCAGGTCGAGGGAGTGGTGCGTGTGTGAGACCTTCGCCTGCAGATAACGCAGGTTCGTCTCGGACACGTGCACACCGGTCGGCAACTGCTCGACGATGTCTACGCCCAGGGCGTCCAGCTGGAGCGCCTTGTCCGGGTTGTTGCTCAGAAGGCGGATGCGGTCCGCTCCGAGCGCGTGCAGCATCTGTGCCGCAGCGCTGTAGTCGCGTTCGTCGTCACCATGCCCGAGAGCGCGGTTCGCGGCGTATGTGTCGAGCCCCTGGTCCTGAAGGGCGTAAGCGTCCAGCTTCGCGTACAGGCCGATGCCACGGCCTTCCTGCCGCAGGTACAGCAGGTACCCGCCGGCCCGCGTGATCAGCTCGGCGGCTTCACGCAACTGCGGACCGCAGTCGCAGCGCCGTGAGCCGAACACGTCGCCGGTAAGGCACTCGGAGTGCGGCCGGACCAGCGGGGTCTCGGCGGCCGCGAAGTCGCCGAGGCCGAGCACCAGGTGCTCCTCGCCGTCGACCAAACCGGTGAACGTGAACATCTCGGCCTCGGTCTCCCAGCCGTCCGGAAACCGCAGCGGAACGCGCACCCGCGTGCGGACGGCGGCGTCGGGCAGCGGCGAGACGGCCCGCGGTATCGGCCGAGAGCACGGGTGTCGCTCAGCGACCGGGGTGACTGGGGACATTCTCGCGGCTCCTTGACCCAGGTGAATCGGGTTCCACGCTGCTGTAACCGCAGCCTGGGCCGATATATTTCAACTTTCAAGTTTCTTCGTGGCCGGGCCCCGGGGCACTAGGGTTTCCCCCGAAGGCGCGGGTGTTCGCGCGGACCCCGCGCCGCCGTACGCCGCCGAGAGAGGAACGAACCCGATGGCCGAGCGCGCCCCCAACCCGTACCAGTTCCTGCCGGACAAGCCGGCCTTCCAGCTGACCAGCGACGATGTCGCCGAGGGCGGCATGCTGGCCGAGCTGCACGTCTTCAACGGCTTCGGGCTCACCGGCGGCAACACCTCGCCTCACCTGCGCTGGTCGGGCGCCCCGGCCGGGACCGCCGGCTACGTCGTCACCGTGCTCGACCCGGACGCTCCGACGGGCAGCGGCTTCTGGCACTGGGCGGTGGTGAATCTGCCCGCCGATACCACCGAGCTGCCGCGGGGCGCCGGCTCCGGCGACGATGCGCTGACGGGCTCCGCCTTCCACGTACGCAACGACTACGGTACCCGTGGCTACGGCGGGCCCGCGCCGCTCGCCGGGCCCAAGCGCCACCGCTACATCTTCACCGTGCACGCGCTCGACGAGCCGCTGGGCGTCGACGCCGACACCAGTCCCGCCGCGGTCGGCTTCAATCTGTTCTTCCACACGCTCGGCCGCGCCCAGCTGATCGCCGAGTACGAGGTCCCGGAAGCGTAGACGGATATTCGCTGGCGCCCGGGCCGCGGCGTGGCGTAGAAGTTGCAGCCGTATGCATGAGAGCGGATCGAACGGATTGAACGGATTAGCCGACGAACAACTCGTTCGGCTCTCCAAATGGATTTCGCTGCGCCTGCGCCACGACCCGGCGGCCATCGCGCTGAACCTCGACGCGGCCGGCTGGGCGAGCGTCGAAGAGCTGATCGCGGCGTCCGCGGGCCGCGGCGTGCGCTTCGACCGGGAGGCGCTGGAGGCGGTCGTGGCCGGGAACGACAAGCGCCGCTTCGAGTTCGACGAGAGCGGCGCCCGGATCCGGGCCCGGCAGGGCCATTCGATCGCCGTCGATCTCGGATACGCCGACGCTGAACCGCCCGCGGTGCTCTTCCACGGCACCGCGACGCGGTTCCTGCCCGGGATCCGCAGCGGCGGGCTGCTTCCGATGAACCGGCACGACGTCCATCTGTCTGCTGACGCGACGACCGCGCGTAACGTCGGAGCCCGGCACGGCAGAGCGATCGTGCTGGCCGTCGATGCGGCCGCGATGGTGGCGCAAGGGCACACCTTCCGCGTCACGGGCAACGGCGTCTGGCTCACGGCCGCGGTACCGCCCCGTTACCTGAGCGAACCGGAACACGCCGAGCGGCATCACAGCGAGCCGGCGTCGTCGGACTGACGGACCGCGCGGCCGCGACCGTGCGCTTCCCGCGTCAGCCCGCGAGGAAGGAGATGCGCAGCGTGCGCGTCCGGTTGTCAGTGTTCGAATCCACGATGACCACGCTCTGCCAGGTGCCGAGCTGCGGTTCGCCGCCGAGGACGGGAAGCGAGAGCGACGGGCTGATGAACGCGGGCAGCACGTGGTCGCGGCCGTGCCCGGTCGAACCGTGCCGGTGCCGGTAGCGGTCCACCGGCGGCAGCAGGTCGTCGAGGATGCCCGCGAGGTCGTCCTCGCTGCCGGAACCGGTCTCCATCAGCGCCAGACCGCAGGTCGCGTGCGGCACGAACAGGTTGACCAGCCCGTCGCCGCGACCGCGGCACGCGTCGACGACGCGACCGGTCACGTCCGTGACCAGGCGGCTGCCGGTCTCGATTCTGACGATGCCGCTTTCCACCCGAACCCACCGCCTTAAGCGTGATTGGAACGTAACGTACAGATAGAGCGCGCGTGCGCGTATATCCGCGGGCGCCGGCTTCCTCTTCTACCAGCGTTTCGACATGCCGCGGCTGACGCGCGTCGTGATGGCGCGCGGCACGTAGCGCGTGGCCGCGGTGAGCACCTTGTACTGCGTTCCCGGGACGCTCACGCGCAGGCCCCGGCGCAGGTCGCGAAGCGCCGCCTGCACCACCTCGTCGGCATCCAGCCACATCCAGCCGGGGATGTCGCCGGTCTCGATCTGCGCGCGCTCATGGAACTCGGTGTGCGTGAATCCCGGGCACAACGCCATGCACCGCACGCCGGTGCCGCGCAACTCGGCGGCGACGCTCTCGCTGAACGTGACGACCCACGCCTTCGCGGCGCTGTACGTGCCGCGGGGCGCGAACGCCGCGACGGAGGAGACGTTGATCACTGCGCCGCGACCCCGCTCGACCATGCCGGGCAGCGCCGCGTGCGTCAGGCGCATCGGCGCGCGGACGAGCACGTCCAGCAGCAGTTCCTCTTCATCGGCGCTGCCGGCGAGGAACCCGTGGCCGAGACCGAAACCGGCGTTGTTGACCAGGATGTCGATCGGCGCGGGTTCCTCCTCGCCGGGGCCCTGCGCGCCCGAAGGCGCCCGCAGCCGCGCCTCCACGAGGGCCCGGCCCTGCGTCGTCGAGAGATCCGCGGCGATCGTCTCGACGCGCGCGGCGCCCAGTGCGCGTAGCTGCTCGGCCGCCGCGTCCAGGCGCGCCGCGTCACGCGCGGCCAGCACCAGTCCGTAGCCGGAGCCCGCGAACCGCGCGGCGAAGGCCCGCCCGATGCCTGCCGTGCCGCCGGTGATCAATGCCGTCGTCATGGCGACAGCTTCGCACGCGCCGCAGGACCGGCGCGAGGCCCGGTCCGCGCCCGCCGCGCCGGCGCCCGCACGGCCTTGTCGCGGGCCCCGGGGCCCGGGCCCGGCGGCGTCAAATCAGGTCCCTGCTCGCCTGATGGATGAGCGCCAGCGAGCGGCGCGGATCGAGCGCGCAGGACCGGAGGCGGTCGAAGAACGTGTGATAGCTCGTCACGTCACGCTCGTCGTCCACGTAGCAGGCCGTCGTGGGCTGCTCCAGGTAGACGACGTCCGGATCGCTCCCCGAAAAGGACAGGATCGTGAACGGCATGTCGAGCGCCGTGTGTTCACCCACCGCGAACGGGATCACCTGCACGACGGTGTCCGGACCTTCGGCGCGCTCAAGCAGCCGGTCGAGCTGTCCGCGCATCACCCGTGAGCCGCCCACCGGGCGGCGCAACGCGGCCTCGTCCAGAACCACCCACAGCTGCGGGGGATCCGTGCGTTCCAGCAGCCTCTGCCGGTCCAGACGGAGTTCCACCAGCCGGTCCACCTGCCCGGCCGCGGCGTCCGGCCGGTGGCTGCGCACCAGTGCCCTGGCGTAGTCCGGAGTCTGCAACAGGCACGGAACCAGCTGGTTGTGCATGAAGCGCATCGAGCACGCGACCGCCTCGAAGGCCAGGATCGGGGCGAGATGACCGGGCAGCACGTCCCGGTACGGCTGCCACCAGCCGTGCTTGCCGCCCTCCCGGGCGATCTCCACCAGTTCTTCGCGCAGCACGCCCGGGCCCAGGCCGTAGAGGTCGAGCAGGTCCGCCACATCGCCGTGGTGCGCGGCGACCCGCCCGGTCTCGATCCTGGAGACCTTCGAGGCCGACCAGCGTCCCAGCGGCGCGAGCTGCTCGGCCACCTGCTCCCCGGTCAGGCCCGCCGCGATCCGCAGCCGCTTGAGCTCCCCGGCCAGGCGCTTGCGGCGCGCGGTCGGATACCGGTCCGGCGTCATCGGCGCGGCCCCGGGCCGGAGCGCGGCGGCCGAGACGGGCGCCGTCCGGCAGCGCGCGGCCGCGACGGTTTCAGGGCGCTGTTTTTCAGTGCGCTGTTTCTCACGGCGCTGCTTTTCACGGCGCCGATCCTGACGGGTCAGGAGCCGCCGGGCGAGCCGACCGCCGCGTATTCACCTGAAAGAGTTGCAGCAGTGCAAATTGCATCCACGCGAGCGCAAACGATTCGTAGCATCTGCCTGTAAGCCGTGCGCGCCTCGCAAGGTGGGGCACGCGGGGCGTCAGAACACGATGAACGGGACCTTAAGGTGGCAGCCCGATGAAATCGGCAGCGGCGGAAACAGGGCACCACCCGTGGATTCCGGAACTGCCCGGGCAGGAGCCACCGCAGCCGCCCGCGGTGGCGCCGGACGAGGGCGGGCGATCGCGTGGCGCCGAGTCGCGCGAGGAGAGCGAGTCGCCGGATTCCGCCGCGCTGTCCGCGCCGTGGTGTGCCTTCGCCGCCCTCGCGCCGGCGGCCTCGGCCCGCTGGCAGTTCCCCGCGCAGCCCGTGCACGCCAGGATGGCCCGCATCTGGCTGGAGGCGTGGATCGCGGATCGCGGGCTGGATGAGGAGGCGTGCTACTGCGCCGCGGTGGCGTTCAGCGAGCTGGTCACGAACGCGGTGCTGCACGGGGTGGGCCCGGTCACCGTCGCGGTCGCGATCGCGCCCGGCCGGATCGAATGCGAGGTCAGCGACGCCGCCCGCGACCTGCCGGTGGTCTGCCAGGCCGGCGACGACGACGAGCACCACCGCGGCCTGTCGCTGGTCGACGCGCTGACCGCGCAATGGCGGGTGCGCCAGCACCCGGACGGCGGCAAGGTGGTGGCCTTCGTCATCGAAGTCTGACAGACTGGCGCCTCCCGGGCGGCGCGCGAAGTCCTGACTCGCGCCCGGTCGCGAAACGGCTGCCCCGCGCGGCGTTTCGTGCCGCCCGCTCGCTGCGCGCACAGCGTCTTGTTGCGCCACGCCGGCGGCACAGTAGCTGTTGCCGGCGGTGGACGCGGTAACACAATCCCAGGGGAGGGGCGGAGCTTGACAGTCGGCAGCGCATCGCGGTCGCGGAACATGGTGGACACCGGTAAGGCGCACCCCGCGCGCGTGTACGACTACTGGCTCGGCGGGAAGGACCACTTCGCCGCCGACCGGCTGGTCGCCGAGCGGGTCGCCGCGAACGCCCCGGAGGTGACGCAGGCGTGCCGGGAGAACCGCGCCTTCGTCGGCCGCGCCGTGCGGATCCTCGCCGCGGGCGGCGCCCGCCAGTTCCTCGACATCGGCACCGGTTTCCCCACCATGGGCAACAGCGACGAGGCCGCGCACGCGGTCGCCCCCGACGCGCACGTCGTGTGCGTCGACAACGATCCGGTGGTGCTGGCGCACAGCCGCGCGCTGCTGGCCCGCCGCAGGCCCGAGCACACCACCGTGCTGGCCGGGGATCTGCGCGATCCGCGAAGCATCCTGACGGACCCGCAGCTGCGCGAGGTGATCGATTTCGGCCGGCCGGTGGTGCTGCTGCTCGCGGCGATCCTGCACTTCATCCCGGACAGCGACGAGCCGGCCGCGATCCTGGCCGCCTTCCGCGACGCGATGGCGCCCGGCAGCCACCTGGTCCTGTCGCACGCGACCTACGACTTCAACATCAAGGTGCTGAACAACTCGCGGGTCTACCGGGACGCCACCGCGCCGTTCGTCCCGCGCAGCGGCGCCCAGATCGCCGTGCTGCTCGACGGCTTCGAACCGCTCGAACCGGGCCTGGTCGACGTGGCCGACTGGCGGCCGGACGGAACCAGGCCGCTGCCGCAGCAACGCCTCAACATCTACGGTGTGGTCGCCCGCAAGCCGTGACAAGGCGTCCGGCCCGGTTTCGCGGACAGCCCGGTTTCGCGGCGGATCGGCGGATCGGCGACCTGGCCGAGATCTGAGCGGGCCAAGGGTACGGTCGGCGAAAACCGGACGATCCGGGCGCCGTGGCGACCAGGCGGCCCGGCTCGGCGCACCGGGATCCGGGCCCGCAGGGTGCTTCGGCGCGCCGGGTGGCGGTAGCGGCCTGATGCCGTCGCCGGCAGGACACGCACGCTGTATATAAGGCATCTACTATGCCTACCATTGCCGATTCCCCCATCTCAGGTATATAGTCCCGGCAGTGCTTTATACGGTAGTTGCACGGTCTCGCTGCGTGTGCGCAGTAGGAATCCCCGGGCTGCGCGACCTCGTTCAACGGCGATGCGATGCCGTCGCAGGGCGGGTCCGCACCGCGCCGTCCTTCGAGGAGGTTCGACCGTGTCCACCCTCGTCCGACCCGTCGCGATCAGGGTCGCCCACGGGCGGGGTCCGTTGCTCGCACCCTCTCCCCAGCAGATCGCCGACCCGCCGCTCGGCCGCGACGAACTGTTGCGCCAGGCCCGCGAGCGGCTGAGGCAGGGGCCTGGGGCGCTGCTGTACGGACCGGCCGGGATCGGCAAGTCCAGGGTGCTGACCGCGCTCGCCGCCGAGGCCGCCGGCGCCGGAGTCAGGGTGCTGCGCTGCACGCCCGCGGAGGCGGAGCTGCGGCTGCCGTTCGTCTGCCTGATCGATCTGCTCGGCCCGATCCCGGACGAGACCATCGCCCGGCTGCCCGGCGGCATGGGCACCGCGCTGCGGGCGGCGCTGCTGCGCGGCACCGTGCCGCACAGCGATCAGGACCGGCTCAAGGTGCAACTCGCCGTCCTGCACCTGTTGCGGGAACTGTCCGCGCGCGCGCCGGTGTGGCTGGTCATCGACGACTTGCAGTGGGTCGACCGGCCGACCGCGCAGGTGCTCGGATTCGTGGCCCGGCGGATGGCCGATCTCCCGGTGCGGGTCCTGGCGGCCGAACGCGCTCCGGAAGGCGGGTCGCCGGCATACACCGATCTGGTACCGCCGGATATCGCCGAGTTCGCCGTCGCTCCGCTCGCGCTGGCCGATCTGGCGGCGGTGCTGGACCGTTACACGGGCACGAAGCTGCCCCCGGCCACCGTGCGCCAGATCCACCGCGCCGCCGGGGGAAACCCGTTCTACGCGCTCGAACTGGCTCGCGCGCTGCCCCCGGACCAGTGCGCCCTGGCGCCCGGCGAACTGCTGCCGATACCGTCGCGGCTGCGCGCGGTGCTGCTGCGCAGGCTGCGCGAGCTGCCCGACCCGACCCGCTCCGTGCTGCTGCTGGCCAGCACCGCCGACCGGCCGACGCTCACCCTGCTGGGCAAGGTCGACGGCGAGGCCGACTTCGCGCACCACCTGGCCGTGGCCGAGCGCCTCGGGGTGATCCGGGTCTGCGCGGACGGCCTGATCCAGTTCGAGCACCCGCTGGTGCGCGCCGCGGTCTACGCCGACGCGTCCTCCAAGGCCCGCCGCGCCGCGCACGCGGACCTGGCGGCGGCAGTGGTCGAGCCGGTCGAACGCGCCCGCCACCTGGCGCTGGCCCACCCCGCCGAGAACGAGCAGGTGGCCGCCACCCTGGCCGAGGCCGCGGCCTCGGCCCGCCGCCGCGGCGCCCCCGCGACCGCCGCGGAACTGGCCGCCCTCGCCGCGCAGCGCACCCCCTGCGACGAGGGCACCCTGCGCACCGAGCGGCTGCTGGCCGCGGCCGAGTACGCCTGCGACGCGGCGCTGCGCGGCGAGGCCCGCCGCCTTGCCGAGCAGGTCCTGGGCCACAGCGCGTCACCGGCGCACCGCACCGAGGCGCGCATCCTGCTGTTGCGCTGCGCGGGCAACTCGCTCGGCGGGGTCACGCCGATCATCGCGCAGGGCCTGTCCGAGGTGGCCGGCGACCCGGGGCTTGAGGCGAAGCTGCGCTGCTGGTCGGCGCGTGTCGAACTGGTGGTCGGACACGTCACGGCGGCCGCCGCCTTCGCCCGGGAGGCCGCTGAGCTGGCCCGGCGCGCCGGAGACCCGGCCACCGAGATCTCCGCGCTGACCACCCTCGCGCACAGCCACGGACTGACCGGCGACCCGGCCGGGCGCGCCGCGCTGCGGCAGGCATTCGAGCTCGCCGCGCGCAACCCGGCAGCCGCCGGGGGACCGGCCGGCCTGTGGGAGCCGGTGCGCCGCGAGGCGCTCTACGACATGCAGGCCGACCGGCTCGAGAACGCCGAGCGCAAGGTCGTCGCGCTGCTGGACCGCGCCGGCGACGCGATCGGCGTCGAGGACCTGTGCACGATCCTGATCACCCAGACCGACATCCGCGTGCGGGCCGGGGCCTGCCGCGACGCGACCCAGAGCGCGCAGCGGGCGCTGCGGCTGCTGGAGGACTTGAGTGACAGCTGCGGCCCGGTGCTGTTCGCGGCCGCGCTGGCCGAGACCGCCGGCGGGACGCTGGAACGCGCGCTCTCCTATGCCGAGGCCGGCATCGCCGCCTCGCGCGCCGACGGCGACCAGCACGGCCTGGTGCGCAACCTCGCGGTCCTGGGCCGCGTCCACCTGCTGGCCGACGAGCCGGCCCGCGCGCTCGAACCGTTGCGCGAGGCCGAGCAGATCGAGCGGCGCATCGGCATCAGCGACCCGGCCTCCGGGAACTGGCATGCCGACCTGGCCGAGGCGCTGGTCGCGGTGGGGGAGACGGCGCAGGCCGCCGACCTGGTCGCGGTGGTCTCCCGGCAGGCGCGGCAGTTGGGCCGGCGCGGGGTGCTGACCGCGCTGGAGCGCTCTGACGCGCTGCGGCTCGCCGCGCTCGGCAACCTGGCCGAGGCCGCGGCGCGGCTGCGCGCGGTCGCCGAGCAGCAGGGCGATCTGCCGCTGGAGCGGGTGCGCACGCTGCTGGCCCTCGCACAGGTCGAGCGGCGCCGCCGGCACCCGGGCGCGGCGCGCGACGCGCTGGCCGAGGCGCAGCGCCTGGCCGAGGCCGCGGGTGCGACGCTGTGGGCGAAGAAGGTCGAACGCGAGCGCGGACGGCTCGGCGATCCCGTCGCGCAGGCAGTCGGCGGAGCCGACAACGCGGCGCTGACCGGCGCGGAGCGGCGCTGCGCCGAACTGGCCGCGGCCGGGGCCACGAACCGGGAGATCGCCGCGGCGCTGTTCGTGAGCGTCAAGACGGTCGAAGCCACACTCTCGCGCAGTTACCGCAAACTCGGCGTGCGTTCACGCACCCAGTTGGCGCGCATGCTCGCCGACGCGGCCCCCGCGCCGTCGGCGCGACTGCGCGCGAGCTGAGCGGATCCGTCCGGGCGCGCGGCCGAATACGTCTTCTGCCTCTCGGGTCGGGCCCAAGTGGTCCTGCCGCGCCCGGGCGCCTTCCTCTGCCGAACGGCGCCGGTTGCGCAGATTACCACCAAGTTTCGGGATTTCCGCCGACTGCGGGGGAAGACAAGGGTTTTCCCGCTTATGGCAGCACTCTGCTTCGAATAGCGTGAGAGCCGTGTTCTGGGCCCGCCGGCCGGGCGGTCGCGACCGCGGGAACCCCGCCGGGGCCGAGAGCGCCAGGTCTCCAGGTCTCACCCCCATGGCATGCGCCCGCTGAACAAAAACACCGATAGCTGTCGTCGGTCGCGGCACATGCCGCCACGCGGCCCCCGGATGTGTTCCGGGGGCCGCTGCGGCCTCGGCTTGAGTACAGCGCGCGGCACCGTCCGCGCCTTGACGCCGGGCCGGCGTCCGGCGAGTGCCGGGGTGTGCGCCGCGCAGAACGGGGAGAATGTCAACCATGACACGAGCGATCGTCTTCGACGAGTACGGCGGACCGCAGGTCCTGCGCCTGGTAGATCTGCCCGATCCGGTACCGGGCCCCGGGCAGGTGCGCATCCGGGTGCGAGCCGCCGGGGTCCAGCCCGCCGACAGCAAGCTGCGCAGCGGCGCCTGGAAGAGCTGGGCGCCGGTGACCTTCCCCGGACGGCTCGGCAACGAGGCCGCCGGGGTCGTCGACGCGCTCGGCCCGGAGGTGACCGGTTTCGCCGTCGGCGACGAGGTGCTCGGCCCGGCGAACGGCGCGTACGCGGACACGGTCGTCGCCTCCGTCAAGCTGCTCGCGCCCAAGCCGGCGGCGCTGACCTGGAGCGAGGCCGGGGCGCTGGCGGCGTCGGGACAGACGGCCTCGACGGTCCTCGAGGACCTGGCCGTCAAGCCGGGCGAGACGATCCTGGTCAACGCGGCGGCCGGCGGTGTCGGCCTGATGGCCGTTCAG
The DNA here is from genome assembly GCF_018283645.1 of Actinocrinis puniceicyclus. Lineage (GTDB taxonomy): Bacteria > Actinomycetota > Actinomycetes > Streptomycetales > Catenulisporaceae > Actinocrinis > Actinocrinis puniceicyclus. The sequence continues at coordinate 16,872 of NZ_JAGSXH010000039.1, forward strand.
ATCGCCGTCGCGCGGGGCGTCAAGGTGATCGGGACGGCGAGCGAGGCCAACCACGAGTTCCTGCGCGGACTCGGTGTCGTCCCGGTCACCTATGGTCCCGGCCTTGCGGACCGGGTGCGCGCCGCGGCTCCCGAGGGCGTGGACGCGGCGCTCGACGCGGCCGGCGGCGACGCGCTCGAGGTCTCGCTGGACCTGGTCGGCGACCGGGACCGGGTCGGCACGATCGTCGACCAGGGCGCCGCCGCGCGCCTCGCCGTCAAGGCTCTCGGGACGCGGCGCTCCGGCTCGCGCCTGGCCGAACTCGTCGCCCTGGCCGCCGCGGGCGAGTTGCGCGTCTTCGTGTGGAAGCAGTTCCCGCTTGAGCGCGCCGCCGACGCGCACCGGGAGAGCGAGGGCCGTCACGTGCGCGGCAAGATCGTCCTCATGCCCTGATCCGCGCCTGTCGCGCACCGGGCTGTGACCACGGTCACACCGCGTTCGGCGGTCACCGGCTTGAGTCTCCAGTAACTGGAACCGGAAGCGTGGAGCCCATGGAGGACCGCGCCGCGCGGCGGCTGCTGACGATCGGGGAACTGTCCGAGCTGACCGGGGTGCCGGTGCGCACCATCCGGTTCTACTCGGACACCCGTGTCGGCGGCGCCGCGCTCGTCGAGACGGCCGGGCGCAGCGCGTCCGGCTACCGGCTCTACGCGCCGGAGGCGGCGGCCCGGCTCGAACTGGTGCGCACGCTGCGCGACCTGGACATCGACCTGCCGACGATCGCCAAGGTGCTCGCCCGTGAGGTCAGCGTCGCCGAGGTGGCCCGCGCCCACGCGCAGGCCCTGGAGGCGACGGTCAGGGTGCTGCGGCTGCGCCAGGCCGTGCTGCGCGCGGTGGCGGTCCGCGGATCCGATTGGACGGGGATGGAACTGATGCATCGTTTGGCCAAGCTCGACGCCGCCGAACGCCGGCGCATTCTCGACGCTTACCTGGAGAAGGTCTTCGGCGGCCTTGACGAGCGCGAGTCGGGACGCGGCGACTTCGAGCAGATGATGCGCTGCGCTTTCCCCGACCTGCCCGAGGAACCCAGCGCGCGGCAGGTCGAGGCCTGGGTCGAGCTGGTCTCGCTGATCCAGGACGAGGACTTCGTCGCCAGCTGCCGGCGGATGGCCGAACACGGCGCCGCGAAGCGCGCCCGGATGTCGGACGAGCAGTGGCAGCGCGACCAGGCCGCGTTCGGCGGGGTGCTGGTGGCCGAGGCGATCGCAGCATACGGCGACGGTGTCGATCCGCTCTCGGCGCAGGGGCGTGAGCGGGTCGGCGCGATGGTGGCGCGGTGGGCCGAGGCGTCCGCAGTGTCCGACGGGCCGGAGGCCCGCGCCGCGCTTCTGGAGAGCCTGGAGGTGTTCCTCGACCGGCGGGTCAACCGCTTCTGGGAGCTGGTCGCGATCGTGGCCGGCCGGACCGGCCACGCGTCGCAGGGGGCTCCCTCGTTCGAGTCCATGGAATGGCTGGTCAAGGCTCTGCGAGCAGTCCTCTGATGCCGCGCTGAGAGGATACCGGCGGTCCGCGGCGGCAGGGGCGCGGCGATCGAAGGGGGCTGTCCGTTCCCGTGTTCCCGCATCGTTATGCGTAGGACTGGACAAGCCGCGGCGCGATAGGCGAATCTGCCCTCTGCATCGTGCGGAACCCGTGACGGGTGCGCGCCCGATGACGGCAGACGGATGCGCCGCGGCGGACGGTCGCGCGGCCGCGGAACCAGGGGTGGACGTGCACTGATGAACGGCTTCTTCAAATTCGTGATCCGCGGCAACGTGGTCGGGCTGGCCGTGGGCGTCGTGATCGGCGCGGCGTTCAGCACGGTGGTCTCGGCCTTCGTCTCCGCCTTCCTCACCCCGCTGGTGGACTGGGCGACCAGCAACGTCGGCGACTACAGCAAGATGGCTTTCCACCTGGGCAAGAGCACGTTCGGCTACGGCTCGTTCATCAACGCGGTGATCGCCTTCACGCTGACCGCCGCCGCGATCTACTTCCTCGTGGTGCTGCCGGTGAACAAGATCAGCGAGGAGCTCAATCCGCACCACGACCTGGCCAGGGCCAAGCGCGCCTGCCCCGAGTGCCTGACCCAGATCCCGGCGATCGCCCGCCGGTGCAGCGCGTGCACCGCCGTGGTCGAGCCGATCCTGGACGAGTACAGCGACAAGCTGATCGAGGCCGCGCCCGGGCAGATCGAACTGACCGGGTCGGCGGCCCTGTCGCTCAAGGGCGCGGCGAAGGCGGAGTAGTGGCGCGCGCGGTGCCGACGCGCCCTGCGGCGTGGCGTGGTGCCGCGCCGTCACAGCACCCGGGTGCCGTACATCTCGCCGAGCGGGTCGGACAGCAGTTCCAGGCGCGCGCCGTCCGGGTCGCGGAAGTACAGCGAGACGCCGCTTTCCAGCCGGCACGGCACCCCGGCCTCGGCCAGCCTGCCGCGCAGCCGCTCCCAGCGCTGCGGCGTGACCGAGATCGCCAGGTGGTGCAGGCCGCCGAGCACCTCCGCGTAAGGGCCCAGATCGAGACCGGGCAGGTCGAAGAAGCCGAGCAGGTTGCCGTTGCCGAGGTCGAAGAAGAAGTGGTTCGAGCCGCGGTAGTCGCGGTTCTCGAACAGCGCCGTGAGGGGGAACTCCAGCACCCCCTGGTAGAACCGCACGGTGCGCTCCACGTCGGAACACAGCAGCGCGACATGGTGTACGCCGCGCGCGCTGCTCTCCGGGCGCTGCTCGTGAAGATACGCCGCCCGGATCCGGGTGCGTTCCGCCTCGATCCGCCCGTAGTCGATCGTCGTTGCGTCAGCCGCGTCAGCCGCCGCACGGGCTCCCTTCTTGCCGTCGTCCGTGCCGTTGTCGCCCGCGTCTTCCCGTGCCATCTCGCGCTCCTTAGCGGTTCAGGCTGCTTATCCGCGAATCTACCGCCGACGCCCGGTTAGGATTGCGTGTATGACCGGGGCAACGTGGACGCCCGAGACGTGCGCACCACCCGATCCGCGCTGGCTCACCGCCGAGGAGCAGCGCACCTGGCTCGCGCTGCTGGCCGCCATCAACCTGCTGGACGAGGACTTGGACCGCCAACTCCAGCGCGACGCCGGCATGTCCCACGCGTACTACATGGTGCTCGCCGCGCTGTCCGACTCGCCTGGCCGGCGCATGCGGATGAGTGATCTGGCCTCGCTCAACCATGCCTCCCAGAGCAGGCTGACCCACGCGGTCAACCGCTTGGTCGCGGAGGGTTGGGTGCGCCGGGAGAGGTGCACCGGGGACCGCAGGGTCGTCTACGCCGTGCTCACCGAAGCCGGATACGAGGTGCTCAAGGCGGCCGCGCCCGGGCATGTGGAGGCCGTGCGCAACAGCCTCTTCGATCAGCTCACCGAGCAGCAGGTGCGCCAGCTGCGCGAGATCAGCGAGACGTTGGTCTCCCGCCGCGGCGGCTCCCCGCACTGGCCGCGTCCCGAGCACGCGGCGAACGCCGACACAGCGCACGCCGATGACGCAGCGAACGCCGACGCGGCGAACGCCGACGCAGCGAACGCCGACGCAGCGAACGCCGACGATCGGGACTACGAGACCGGAGACCGGTAGCTGTTACCAGCCTGCTGACAGGCTTCGATCGCCGGGTTGACATGCCGTCATGTCGCGGGCGGGCTCGATTCCACCGTTGCCAGGCAAGGAGTTCGGCGTCGCGCACGTGACGGTGTACCGCACGTTCGCTGTATATAAGGAACCTTGGACGGCTGCGCACTCGGCTGCCCTAAGGGCGCTGCGAGGCGGTCACCTTCGTCAGCGGTGTGATCGCAAGGCGTCATGGATCACGAAGTCCTCCGCGTCAGCTCATCCGCGCCACAGGTCGCCGCCGCCGGTCGTGCGTCGCGCGCGACGCCGCGAGGTCTCTGCGTAGCCGGCCATCGTACGACGCGACGGCGCGGCACCCGATCGTGCAGTGTGACGTTGAACACTATGAGACTGTAGGGATTGGGACGCGGCACAACGGGATCGGGTGCGACGCGGCGGCCGCGCCGAGCAGACCGCGGACGGGTGCCGAGGAGGAGGACAGAAGAATGCAGGTGGTTGCGGGCCGTGGCGCGGCCCTGGTGGGAAGCCGGAGGACAAGCGGCGCGACCCTCGTGGGTACGGCCGGGAAGCCGGCGGCTCGCGGCGTCCCTCGACGGCGCCGCGCAACGTCCACTCCATCCATGCTTAACCGTGTATGCGCTGGGGCTATGTGTTTTGTTCCGGTGCTTCACCCGGTCGCGCCACCGCGCCGCGCAGTCCTCTTTCGCGACGCCGTCGTGAACGCATAAGGTGATCGCGCACGCGGCGGAGGGTTGGCGATTATGGCACGACCGATTTTGACCCCCGAGGACGTGCATCCGGTGGTTTCCGCTCTCGTCCGGATGTGCGGCTGCAAGAGCGGCCGCCACCACAGCGTCGCGCAGGGTCGCCTTCCGGGTGCGCCGCGTATGCTCACCCGGCGGCTGATCGATCCGGAGCGGCTGCCTTGATCCCGGCCGAGGCTGTGGAGTCGGTCGCGCGGGCGTGGACGCGCGCCATCGCCGACACGAGCTACGTCACCTACACCCCGGCCGAGGCCGACGCGCTGCTGCTCGAATACACCCGTCAGGCGGCCTGCGCGCTGCGCGGGGAGCGCGATCCGGCCAGCGCCGGCCGCGCCATCGGCGCCGCGCTGGTCTCCGGCCACTACACCGACCCGGCGTCGCTCGCGGCCACGCTCACCGTGTTCGCCCGGCACGGCACCCGCCTGGGCGGCGGGACGGCCGAACTCGGAGCGCTGCAGGGCGGCATCGCCGCCGGTTACTCCACCGCGCTGCGCGAGCTGACGCTCAATCAGCAGGAGGCCATCCGCAGCGCCGCCTTCGCCGCCCGCGACGAGAGCGAGGCCCGGTTCCGGGCGGTGTTCTCGGCCGCCCCCATCGGCATCGGCCTGGCCGACCTCAACGGCCTGGTGGTCGAGGTGAACCAGACCCTGGCCACCATGCTCGGGCGCACCCCGGAGAGCTACCGCGGCCGGCACATCCGCGAGATCGCCGAACCCACCGACCCGCGGGAGCTGTGGGGCTCGCTGTCCGAGCTGCTGCGCGGCGAGCGCGACTTCTACGCGGTGGACAAGGAGTTCTCCCGCGCCGACGGCACCAGCCTGTGGACCCATCTGCGCGCCACCGTCATCCGCGACGAGATCGGCCGGCGCCGATTCCTGCTGGGCCTGTTCGAGGACATCACCGAGCGCCGCTCCATGCACATGCACCTGCGCCACCAGGCCACGCACGACCCGCTGACCGGGCTGCCGAACCGCACCCTGTTCTTCGAGCACCTGGAGGGGCTGCTCGGCACCGCCGATCCGGACTGCAAGGTCGCCCTGTGCTACCTCGACCTGGACGGGTTCAAGGAGGTCAACGACACCCTCGGCCACGTGGTCGGCGACCAGCTTCTGGTGGGCGTCGCGCACCGGCTCGCGGAGTGCGCGCAGCGGCCCGGCCGGCTGGTCGCGCGCATGGGCGGCGACGAGTTCGTGATGCTTCTCGCCGAGCACGCCGACGCCGCCTCGGCGACCAACGCCGCGGACGAGATCCTCGACGCGCTGCGCCGCCCGATCTGTTTCGACGGCCGCGAGATCCCGGTGTCCGCGAGCGTCGGCGTGGTCGAGCACTCCATCGGCGGGGCGCACCCCACCGAACTGGTGCGCGCCGCCGACATCACCCTGTACTGGGCCAAGGCCGAGGGCAAGGGCCGCTGGGCGCTGTTCGACGCCGACCGCAGCGCCTCGGAGATCACCCGCTACACGCTCAGCGCCGCGCTGCCCGGGGCGCTGGAGCGCGGCGAGTTCGTCGTCGACTACCAGCCGATCGTGGACCTCAAGACCGGCGCGGTGTCCGCGGTCGAGGCCCTGGTGCGCTGGCGGCACCCGGACTTCGGCCTGCTCAAGCCGGACCGGTTCATCGGTCTGGCGGAGGAGACCGGGGTCATCGTGCAGCTGGGCCGCTGGGTGCTGGAGCAGTCCTGCGCCGAGGCGGCGACATGGCCGCCGACCGGCCCGGGCAGCGCGCCGCCGGCGGTGAACGTGAACCTGGCGGTGCGTCAGACCCACGATCCGCACCTGGTCGCCGAGGTTTTCAAGATCCTCGCCGACACCGGGCTGCCGCCGCAGCAACTCCAGCTGGAGATCACCGAGAGCGCGGTCATCGGCACCGAGGACGGCTCGCTGGACGTGTTGCGCGAGCTGGCGAAGGCCGGGGTGCGCATCGCCATCGACGACTTCGGCACCGGCTACTCGAACCTGGCTTATCTGCGCCAGCTGCCCGCCCACATCGTCAAGATCGACGCGTCGTTCACCGCCGGTCTGCGGGCCGGCGGCACGGACGGGCACGTCGACGAGCAGATCGTCGGGGCGCTGGTCTCGCTGGCGCACGGCCTGGGCATGTCGGTCACCGCCGAGGGCGTCGAGGACGAGGAGCAGGCCGCGCGCCTGGCCGCGCTCGGCTGCGACTCGGCGCAGGGCTGGTACTTCGCGCGCGCGGTCCCGGCGAACCAGCTGGCCGGGCTGCTCTCGCTGCCGGTCCCCGGCGCGCCCGCGCCGCTGGAGCGGCGGCGCGGGGAGCGGTAACGAAGCGTTCCGCGTGCCCGCGCAGTTCGACTGCCGGACGCGCGCGCTCTTTCAGTCTCGCGCGGCCATCCTGCGCGCGGTCTCCAGGATGCTGAGGGAACGCACCGCATCGGCCGGGTCGACCGGGACCGGCGCCCGGTCGAGCAGCGCCGCCGCGATGCCCGCGTAGTAACGCTCGTATGAGCCGTGCTCGGTCTCGATGCGCTCGCTGCGGCCGGGCGTGCCGAGCATCCCGTAGCGCTCCGGCTCGTCCGCTCCCCACCCCGCGTCGCCCGGTCGGCTGCCCTCGCGCAGCGCGTCCTCCTGCACGTCGAGCCCGTACTTCAGATAGGCGGCCGTGGTGCCGAGCACCCGGAAACGCGGGCCGATGTCGCTGGCGACCGCGCTCATCCACAGGTGCGAGCGCACCGCGTTGTCGTGCAGGAGCGCGATGAACGTGTCGTCGTCCGAGGTGACCGTGGCGCGGCGCCCATCCGTCTCAGCGTGCACGACCGTGGCCGGCCCGAACAGGTCGAGCGCCTGGTCGACCAGGTGGCTGCCGAGGTCGTAGAGCAGGCCGGCCGCCTCGTCGGCGCCGCCGAGTTCCCGCCAGCCGCCCTTGGGTGTCGGGCGCCAGCGTTCGAACCGGGACTCGAAGCGGGTGACCTCGCCGAGCCGGCCCTCGTCGAGCAGCCGGCGCACCGTCAGGTAGTCCCCGTCCCAGCGGCGGTTCTGGAACACCGAGAGCAGCAGCCCCGCCGCGCGGGCCGCCGCGATCAGGTCCGCGGCCTGCGCGGCGGTCGGGGTCATCGGCTTGTCCACCACGACCGGCAGCCCCGCGCGCAGGGCCGCGTGCGCGAGCGGCGCGTGCGAGCTGTTCGGCGAGGCCACCACGACCAGGTCCGCGAGCCGCGGTTGCGCGAACAGTTCGTCGGCGTGCGGCAGGACGCGCACGCCCGGATGTTCGGCGCGCGCCTGCTGCGCGCGCTCGGCCGAGCCCGTGACGACCACCGCGACGCGCATGCGCGGCTCCGCGGCGACCAGCGGGGCGTGGAAGACCGCCCCGGCCAGTCCGTAGCCGATGATCGCGACGTTGAGTTCAGGTGCCGCAGCCGAGTAGGACATGCCGCCAGCCAACCATATCGGCCGCAGATTCACACCAGGCGTGCCCGTGTCCGGCTGCGGCGTGCGTCGCCGGCCCCCTCTCGCGGAGCGCGCGTCTTAGTGTACTGAGGTGCTCGGGTTCTTACTGCGTCACGCCCGCCGCCGCGGACCGGTGCTTGGTTCCGGTTCCGGCTCCGGTTCCGGGTTCGGTTTCCGGTTCGGGTTCGGCGGGCGGTTGCGGGAGGGTCACGTCAGCAGCCGCTGTTCTGGGAGCTCATGCTCAGCCCGGGCAGGCTGAACGAGGCGGCGGTGGTGGCGTAGCCGTCCTGACGCAGGTTACTGATGTCAACGGTCCGCGGCTGCTGGGCGAAGTCGCCGAGCGGCCCGGCGAGGCGCCGGCCCGAGGGGGCGGACCCTGATCTACGGCGCCGCGGCCACCTGACCGGCTGCCGCGGATCAGGGTTCCGTTCGCGGTCGGCCGCGATGCGCTGACCGCAGCGCGCTGACCGGAGGCGGCACGCTCTGCGCAGGGGCGGCCCGCTGCGGTGGTCAGGGTCGGGATCCGGCCGGGCCCGCTACCGGTAGGCTGGGCGCGTGGCCAGGCGATGGAGCACCGACGAGCTTTCGCGCGGAGATCGTCCGGCGGACCCGCGCTCTCGGGCCGGCGGCGCAAGTCGCGTCCGTCCCGCGACACGGCCCGCGCGATCTCACCAGGCGCGCCCACGGACGCGCCCCCCGGCAAGCCCCGGGGAATGCGCGCTAGCGGCGACCTCGCGCGCTCTCCTCCTCCTCGCGTGACTCGCGCTCATGCCGACGGAGAAGCGCTCCCGATGCCCGAGACCGCGACGCCTGGCGCCGCCGCCGTGGACGTCGCAGCCGCCGAGACCGCGGCCATGACCGCGCCCGATGTCGGCCCGGTACGCCGCAGGCCGGTGCAGCGCCGCAGCCTGGAGCGCTTCGAGCGGATGCTCGACGCCTGCGCGCGCCTGCTCGACGAGGTCGGCTACGACGAGTTGACCACCAGCGAGGTGGCCCGGCGCGCCGGCGTGCCGATCGGCACGCTGTACCAGTTCTTCGACGGCAAACAGGCGCTCACCCGGGCCTTGGCGCGCCGCAACCTGGACCTGTTCCTCGACCGGCTGCACGTCCGATTCGCCGCCGCGCCCGCCGTCGAGACCTGGGCCGACGCCGCGTCCGCGGTGGTAGCCGAGTTCGTGGCGATGAAGCGCGAGGTGCCCGGCTTCGCCTCGGTCGACTTCGGCGACGCCCGGCCCGGCAAGGACTACCTGCTCGACGAGCGGCGCGAGATGGAGAACAACCGGATGGTCGCCGAGCGGCTCAAGGTGCTCGGCGTGCACGACCTGGGACTGCCGGACGGCCCCGACGTGGACCGGACCCTGCTGGTCGCGGTCGAGGCCGCGGACAGCGTGCTGCGCCTGGCCTTCCGCCGGCATCCTGCCGGGGATCCGGACCTGATCGCCGAGGCCGATCTGCTGTTGCGCGGCTACCTCGCGGCCCGGCTGCTCTGACACGGCTGCTCTGACACGGCTGCTCTGACTCGGCCGCTCTGACACGGCTGCCGAGGCACTAGGGCCGGATGTCACCTGGTGGAAGCGTGAAAGACGGTTCAACCCGGTCCCGTGCTGTGGCAGCATGATGCTCACGATGGGCGAGCATCCGCTTGTGCTCCTACTTCCGCGCGCGGCGCGTGCAGCGGCGTTGGCTGCCGCCTGCGTGCTGCTGGCCGCGCTCGGCCACGTGCTCGCCTCCCAGGCAGTTCTGCCGCAAAGCACGGTGTTGCAGGCTTGGATCGTGCTGCTGTGCGTCGGGTGCGCCTTCGCGCGCCGCGAGCGCGCCCTCCCGGCGATCGCCGCGTTCGTACTGGGCGCGCAGGCGGCGCTCTTCCTCTGGTTCCAGGCCGCCGAACTGCAAGGCTCCGCCGCGCGCTGCGTCGCCGTGACGAACCTGCCGCCGGGCCTGACGGTGCCCGGCATGTGCGGCACCGCCGTCCCCGGCTGGGCGCAGACCGGTCTGCTGATCTGCATGCACGTCGCCGCCGCGCTGCTGTGCGCCTGGTGGCTCAGGCGCGGAGAGGCCGCGCTGTTCACGCTCGGCCGGCTGCTCGTGGAGTTCGGCCGCGCCCTGCTGACCATTCCCGCGGCGCTGTTGCGGGCCTTCGTCCCGTACGCCGGGCCGCAGCGCTCGAAATTCCCCCGGCGCCGCGGCCGCCCGCCGCGACCGGCCGCCGTGTCGCACCTCCCCGTTGTCCGCAGAGGGCCGCCGCTTCCGCTCTGCTCCGCCTGACCCGCCCGCTTCCCGGGCCGTCGCACCGGAAGCGGGCACGCCGCGCGCCAGCCACCCCCCTGATCACCAGGGCGGCCGGACCGTGAGCGCGTGCGGCTCCTCACTCCGCAGACAGCATCAGGGAGCAACCATGAGTTCGACCCGTCCCACCCGCACGACCCGCGAGGAACGCCTCCGCAAAGCCCAAGCCAAGATCGCCGCGCAGCGCGAGGCCGAACGCCGCCGCCGGCGGCTGTGGCTGGCCGCGGGCAGTCTCCTCGCCGTCGTCGCCGTGTTCGCGGCCCTCGTCATCGCCAAGGCGGCCGGCGGATCGCACACCGCCTCCACGACCCAGTCCTCCGGGCTCTCGGCCGCGGACACGGCCCGCGTCGTCCAGTCCGCCACCACCGTGCCGGGCCCGGTGCTCGACACGATCGGCCGCGGCACGGTCAGCAACGGTCCGGCGGCCATCGCCGGGGCACCGGCACTGGCGAGTGGCGGCAAGCCCGAAGTGCTGTACATCGGCGAAGAGTGGTGCCCGTACTGCGCCGCACAGCGCTGGGCGATCGTCGTCGCACTCAGCCGCTTCGGCACCTTCAGCGGCCTCGGTCTGACCCAGTCCGCCGGCGACGACGTATATCCGAACACGCACACCTTCAGCTTCGCGAAGACCACGTACAGCAGCCCTTACCTCAGCTTCAGCGCGGTTGAGACGCAGGATGCGGACAAGAAGCCGCTGCAGACGATGACCGCCGAGCAGCAGCGCCTGATCTCGGTGTACGACTCGCCCCCGTACGTGCCGTCCTCGGCGGCCGGCGGCATCCCGTTCCTCGACCTCGGCGGCAAGTTCATGATCAGTGGCGCGAGCTACAGCCCGCAGACGCTGGCCGGGAAGAGCTGGTCGCAGATCGCATCGGCGCTCTCGGACCCTTCGAGCGCGGAGGCGCAGGGTATCGACGGCTCGGCGAACGCACTGACCGCCGCCTTGTGCACGCTGACCAGACAGCAGCCCGCGAACGTGTGCTCCGCCAAGGGCGTCACCGAGGCGAAGGGCGCGCTGAAGTGAGTACGAACACGAACACGAACACGAACACGAGCCGGACCGGGCGCGAGGCCGTCGCGGCGTCGCGGCCCGGGGCGCCGCGGTGGGCGCTGATCGCCGCGCCGCTGACGGCCGCCGCGGGTCTTGCGGTGTCGATCTACCTGACGGTCGCGCACTACACGACCACGGTCACCCTGGCCTGCCCGCAGAGCGCGACCGTCAACTGCGAGAAGGTCACCACCAGCGCGCAGTCGCAGTTCCTCGGCATGCCGGTGGCCGTGCTCGGGACCGGGTACTTCGCCGTGATGCTCCTGCTGTGCCTGCCGTGGACCTGGCGCGCGGACCGCCCGGTCGTGCTGCGGCATGTCAGGGTGCTGGCGGCACTCGGCGGCGTCGGCTTCGTCGCCTGGCTCGTCTACGCGGAGCTGTTCGTGATCAACGCGATCTGCCTCTGGTGCACCACGGTGCACGCGCTGACGCTGGTGTTGTTCGGCGTCGTCGCGTTCGGCACCGCGGCCGCCGCGGACCCGGCCGACCCGGCGGACCCGGCGGACGTACCGGCGCGCGCCGGGCGATCAAGGCGCCCGCTATGACAGCGGGATCGGCTTGTGCACGAGGCCGCTGACGATCTGTAGCGCCTGCTGCGTCGTCCAGGCGTCCCCGCCGGGGTGATCGAGGTTCTGGCGGCCGTTGTCGTTCAGGAAGCTCCTGAGCGCCGACGGCAGCGCTGTGCCCTGCTCGACGTGTGCCGGCCCGTCGAGCAGGGTCTGCTCATGGCCGTCGCCGTCGATGAAGAACACGTCGTCGCTGTGGTTGAGGTCGTAGGTGAGGGGCGCGCCGGTCAGCCAGTTCTTGGCCGGGACGGCGCCCTCGGGGACCTTCTGGATCCACACCCCGAAGTTGTGCCACAGCGTCGCAAGGTCCTGCGCCGGACCGGTGAGGATCGCCCAGTCCGCTGGCGCCGGGGCGTAAAGCCGCCGGTACGCGGCCAGTTGGGCGGTGGTGTCGCGTTGCGGGTCGATCGTGATGCTCAGGAACTCGACCCGGTCGCCGAGCCCGGCTTTCTGCACCGCGCGCGCCGCTTGCACGAGGTCCGCGGTGTCCAGCGGGCAGGTCTCCTGGCACAGCGTCATCACGTCGTTGATCACGAGGATCTTGCCCTTGAACGAGGACAGGGCGGCCGGGTGGCCGGACGAGTCTTCCAACGGCAGGTTCAGGATGGCCTGTGGCAGCGCGATGTCCATCGCGCTGTTGCCCGCGCTCGCGCCGGGGGCCGGCGCGGCCGCGCCGGAGGTGTCGCCGCCCGCCGCGGTGCACGCGGACAGCGGCAGGCAGGCGGTGGCGAGGGCCGCGAGCAGCGCCCGCCGTCCAGAACCGCGCCGGCGCGAGCGAGGCGGGCGCGCCGCGTCAGGGTTGTCGGTCACGGCGCTCTTCCTTCGTCTTGCCGGTTTCCTTCGTCTCTCCCGGCCGCGTCACAGCGAGCACGCTCCGGTGCGATTCACGCTACCCGGGCCGCACTGGCCCCATGGCGCGGGGGTGCTGCCGCACGAGAGCGCGGCGACGGCGCAGGTGGAAGGCGCTTCGTGGCGCGGCGGTTGCTAAACTGCCGCGCGTGGGAGAGGAAACGACGGGGGAGCGGGCCGCGGCGGCGCCGGGACGCCTGCTGGGGCGTGGGCGCGACGCGGACGTGTATGACCTCGGCGACGGCCGCGTGCTGCGCCGGTATCGGGTGGACTACGACCATGCGAACGAGATAACGGCACTGAGATACCTGCACGCCCAGGGCTTCCCGGTCCCGCTCCTGCACGAGGCCGACGGCGGTCGCGACATGATCTTCGAGCGCGCCGACGGGCCGACGATGCTCGCCGACCTGCTGCGGCACCCGTGGCGGGCACGGAGCCACGCCCGGCTGCTGGCCGACCTGCATCGCAGGCTGCACGCGCTCGCCGCGCCGCCGGGACTGCCCGGGCCGGCGCCGGATCCGGGCCGCGGCGTGATCCTGCACCTTGATCTGCATCCTGCGAACGTGCTGCTCTCGCCGACCGGACCCGTGGTCATCGACTGGTCGAACGCGGCTGCGGGGCCGGCCGGCAGCGACCTGGCGCACACGCTCGTGGTCATGGCCGTGAGCGAGGTGCCCGATCTGCCGTGGCCGTTGCGCCCGTTCGTCGCGCTGCTGCGCCGCCGCTTCCTGCGGGCGTTCTTGGCCGCCGCGCATGCCGATCCCGCGCCTTTCCTGGCGGGCGCGTGCCGGCGGCGGCTGTCCGACCCGAATCTGCTGCCGTCCGAGGCACGGCGGATCAACGCGATGCTGGCGCGGTCATGACGGCCGGCGGGCAGCGCGAACGGCCCGACCTGCGCGCGGACTGCGGCAGCTGCTTCGCCCTGTGCTGCGTCGCGCTGAACTTCTTCAAGTCGGCCGAGTTCGCGCTCGACAAGCCCGCCGGGCGGCCGTGCGCGAACCTGCGCGAGGACCACGGTTGCGCCATCCACGCGAACCTGCGCGAACGCGGTTTCTCCGGCTGCACGGTCTTCGAGTGCTTCGGCGCCGGCCAGAAGGTGTCGCAGCACACGTTCGAAGGCGTCGGCTGGCGTCAGGACCCGGACACCGCGCGGCGCATGTTCGCGGTCTTCCCCGTCATGCGGCAGCTGCACGAGTTGCTCTGGTACATGAACGACGCGCTGGACCTGGCGGCCGCGGAACCGGTGCACGCCGCACTGCGCCGCGCGATCGAGGAGACCGACCGGCTGACGGGCGCCGGAGCCGAGACGATCCTGAGCGCGGACGTCGCGGCGTTGCGCGAGCGGGTCAATGTGCTGCTGACCCGGGCGAGCGAGCTGGCGCGCGCCGAAGTCGAGCGGCGTGGGCGCAACCATCGCGGCGGCGATCTGATCGGGGCCAAGCTCGCCGGCGCGGATCTGCGCGGCGCGAACCTGCGCGGGGCGCTGCTCGTCGCGGCCGACCTGAGGAAGGCCGATCTGCGGCTGGCCGACGTGATCGGCGCGGACCTGCGCGACGCCGACCTGCGCGGGGCGGACCTGCGCGGTTGCCTCTTCCTCACCCGGTCGCAGCTCCAGAGCGCGAAGGGGGACGCCGCGACGCGGCTCGCGCCGGGCTGTGCGCGCCCGGCGCACTGGGCCGCCTGAGCCGGGCCGGGCCGGCGCTCGGCGCGGCCCGGGTCCCGGCGGGTTCAGCCCGACTTGACGAAGAACTCAAGGTCGCGGATCGCCAGGGCGTGCTGCTTCTGGCCCGGATAGGCGTCCTTGACCGTGATCGTGACCGTGGTGACCTGCCGCAGGGCGGTGCCGCGGCTCTGGAAGTCCGCGGAGTCGTCGAAGGACAGCGTGACCGGCGCCGCGCCCGCCGCGGTGACCACCAGGACGCGCGGGCGGGCGAAGGCGCGGAAGTTCTGCGCGTCCGCACCGGAGAGGATGCCGATCTGGTCGATGTCCACCGGCGCGGCGAAGCTGACGGTCAGCGCCTCGCCCACTCCGTCAGGGTGCTGCGCGCTGGCCCAGTACGTGGTGTTCAGCCCGTCGATCGCCAGCGCCGCGGCGTGGTCCTTCGCCGAGGCGGCCGAGGCGCCGACCGGGGTGACGTTGGCATAGTGCTGATCCACCCGCGCCTTGGCCCTGCCCAGCAGCGTGCTCACCTCGTTCGTCACCCACGTGCGCGCCGGGCCGAGGCCGATGCCCGCCAGTCCGGCGATGATCAGCAGCGGTGCGAGCCTGCCGAGCTTGAGGTGCCGCGGCAGCCGCGGCCCGCGCCGGCCCGCCCGGCCCGTACCGCCGGCCTGGTGGTCGCGGAAACCGCCGGGCCGCTGCCCTGCGGCGTACTGGCGGCGGCGGCCGGTGAGCCGGTCGATCAGCCGCCGCCACCAGCCCCTGCGGGCGGAAGGCGCAGGCACCGGCAGTTGCAGCATCGCGCCGCACGAGCGGCAGAACCGGCGTTCCTGCGGATTGCGCACCCCGCAGGCCTGGCAGTAAGGGCCGGTATGTTCCGGCTCGGACGCTGCCGGCACCGGTTGCGCCCGGCGGGCCTCGGCCGCCGGAATCCAGCCACGCGGCTGTGGTTGCGGCCCCGGCGGGTACGCCGCGGATTCAGGCACCGCCGATTGCGTGCGCCGCACCGGCCCCTGCGCGCGTGGCCCCTGCATCACCGGCCCCGCCTCGACCGGCTCGACCGGCGTCGGCGCCGCCGTCTGCACGGTCGGCAGGATCCGGGTTTCGACGCGTTCCCCGGACCAGTCCAGCAGCGCGCCGCACGACGAACAGAAGCCGTCCGTCGACGGCGCGCTGTTCCCGCATTCCCGACACAGGATCATGATTCGCTCGTACCTCCGTAGGTTCTCGCCCCCTGCGGCCTGGCCCGGCGGTTCGGCGCCGCCCCGGCCTCGGCCACATCCACCGCGATGGCGCAATGCACGCCCGCGGCCTCCTCGATCGCGGCCCGCACCGCCGACCGCGCAGCTTGCGCGTCCTGCTCGCCGACGCGAACCCGCACCCGAGGCGCGGTCCGCGGCCAGCCGGAATCGGCCCCGCCCGGTACCGTCGACCATCTGGTCCCGCCCGGATCGTCCAACTCCACCTGCTCGACCGGCACGCCCGCCGCCCGCGCCGCAGCCTCCCGGACGCCGGACGGCGTGCCGCGCAGCGCGTGATCCCGTACCGCGGCGGCGATCTGCGCGCGTTCGGCGGCCGCGCCCTGCCGTACCGCGCCGCGACAGCCGACCAGATCCGCGAGCCACGGCAGGAAGTCCTCGGGCGCCAGGTAAGGGTCCAGATACGCGTCGAAGCAGTCCACGGCGGTCACCAGCGGCGCTATCACCTCGTCGAAGGCGGCGCACAGATCCATGAACAGCGGATCCTCCTGATACACCGCCGGGATCGCCTGCCGCAGCGCCGCAGCGACGCCCAGCACGCCCGGCTCCTGCTCGCTGATCAGACCCCTCATTCAGCTCACCCGGACCTGGTGGTCGTAGGAGAAGGGAAGCATGTCCGGGCCGAGTTCGATTGCGGCAGCAGCCTCCGCGCGCGCCCCGGTCGTCGGATCGGCAGGGTAGAGCCGTGCCTCCTCCACGTAGTCCGCGCCGGGAACCGCCGCGAGCGCGGCATGCACGTCGCCCAGCGTGACCGCGCGCCCGAACGGCCATCCGGTCCCGTCCGGGCCGCCCTCGCGCGGATGCAGCCGGCGGTAGAGCGCGGCGAGGGCGGCGGCGCGCACCTGCTCAAGGTCCTCGGTGCGTCGCGAACGCAGCCGCACGGCCGCGGTGACGCCCTGGTAGCGCGGCGGCTCGACGACGATACGCACGCCGACCAGACGCCGCTGCTCAAGGGCGGCCGCGATGCTCGTCATGCTCGGCTCGTCGGGCGTGAGCGCGTCGAAGGGAATGCGGCCGGATCCGTACCCTGACACGTCCGGTACGACCAGGACCCGCACCGGTCCGTCCGGCTCGGCGGGCGGCACGCAGCGCACCCGCACCGCGCCGCTGACCGCCTGCGTCGCGATCGCCTCGAAGTCCTCGCCGGTCACCGCGCGGTCCTGGCCGCGCAACGCCCGGGCCGCCCGCACCTTGACCTGCTCGACCGTCTCGCCGTCGTGCCCGCCGCGGGCCGGATGCCGGTTCGTCACCGAGGAGACGTACGGGATCGCCGAGCGCAGCACGGTCAGCCGGTGCGCCGCGACGTTCCCGATCGCGCCGCCGCCGGTCCAGTACTCGCGCACCCGCACCGTCGCGCCCTCGGGCGGCACCCTGCCGTGACAGCGCACTGCGCCGTCGGCCAGCCGCACCGCCGGGCCGAAGGTGAGTTCCCCGGTCATCGGGTCGAGCACGAAATGCGGGTCGTCCCGGCCGCTGGAGGCGAAATCCGGGACCTGATGCCACTGCTGCCAGCCCTCCTCGCCGCAGACCTCGACGACCGGCGGCTCGGAGCCGGGCAGCACGGGAGCGTGCCGCAGCCTGAAGCGCTGCCCCGCCGCGCCCTGCGCGGTGCCGATCACCTCGTCCGTGATCTGTTCGGCGTGCACCGCGGCGACGGTGCCGCCCACGCAGGCCGCGGTCAGCCTGGTCAGTGTGGGGGTCCTGCTGTACGCCGGCACGTCCGGCGCGGCCGTGGTGACCACGGCGCGCAGCCAGGCCGCGCGCACGCCGTTGATCAGGCAGTGCGTGTGCTGCGCGGGCAGGTGCAGCAGTATCTCGCCGGGCCGGTTCAGCCCGCCCGTGGTGTCCCGCTCGACCTCGCAGCGCGCCCAGCCAGAGCTCTGATACGCCTCCCAGTACAGCGGCGGGCGGTCCGGGTCCACGCCGATGCCCTCGATACTGCTGTCCGTGCGCAGCGAGATCAGGCAGGACGGCGCCGCCGCGGAAAGCCCGACGTACAAACGGTCTCCCGGCGCCGGCACCGCGCTGAAGCAGGCCGCCGGCTCGCCCCGGCGCATCAGGGGCCGCAGATCACGCAGGTGGTCGGCGCCGCGGCCCCGGTCCACGGCCCCTGCGGCCGCCGGATCGCCCGCCGCGCCCGGTTCGCCCGGACCGCTCGCGCCGACGGCCGGGGCGGCGCGCAGTTCGGCCAGGCTGACCGGGACGATGTCCAGCGGGGCGAGGGTCGCGAAGGCGATCGGCGTCTCCCCGGGCATCCTGGGCGTGCCGACGCGGTGCCCGGCCGGCACGGTCACCACGTCCGGTCGCGGCGCGGACAGCTTGAAGGTCAGCTCGGCGCGCGCGGCGCCCGGCGGCCTGCGGGTGATGCCGAGCAGGTCGAGGAACTTGCGGTGGTGGCGCTCCGGCACCTGGTTGAGCCGGTAGGCCAGCTGGTCGGCGATGGTGGCCACGGCCTCGATCAGGGTGATGCCGGGGTCGTGCACGTTGTGGTCGCTCCAGGCCGGGACGCGCCGGCGCACCAGGCGCTTGGCGTCGTCCACGAAGTCCTGGAAACGGCGGTCGTCCAGGTCGGGGGCGGGCAGCGGCATCCGGCTCAGTCCTCGGGGATCGCATAGAAGGGGAAGACCAGGTTGCGCCGGTCGTTGGTGGCCTTGATCCGGTAGTCCACCGCGATGCGCAGCACGTGCGCGGCGGCCGGGTCCGGGCTCGCCGCAACGGCGAGCACGTCGATGCGCGGCTCCCAGCGCGTCAGCGCCGCCTCGACCAGCGCGCCGACCCGGCCGGCCAGCGCGGCGTCCACGGTGTCGAAGATCAGCTCGTGGATGGGGCAGCCGAACTCGGGGCGCATCGGCCGCTCGCCGGGGCTGGTGCCCAGGATCAGCCGGATCGACTCGGCCACGTCGCGGTCGCCCGCGGACAGCGCGAAGGCACCGGTGCCGTCGAGCCGCAGCGGGAAGGCCCAGCCGCGCCCGACGAAGTCGTCGGTCACATGCGTCATCGCGGCCTCAACCCCCGATCAGCACGGTCGTGCCGCTGCCGACGAGGGTGCCGGTCGGCTGCCCGCAGCAGGTGGCGCTGTCGCCGGTGCGCGCGGCCGGAACCCCGCCGAGCAGCACGCTGCCGCTTCCGGCCGCGATGACGGCCTGCTGCGCAGGCGGCGCGAAGAAGGGGTCGGCGGGGTGTAGTCCCACATGCGGCGGCGTGTTGACGCCGCTCGCGCCCACGACCACCGCCGGCGCGCCGCAGATGAGCACCGTGGCGCACACCCCGAGCGTGATCGGCGCGCTGAACGGCAGCGGGGGAGAGGGCTGCGGCGCCCCGGTCGCAGGGTTCGGCATCAGGTGCAGTGAGCACACTGCGTTGACTTGGTCGCCGCTGATCGCGGCCGGCGCTGCCATGGTCTCTGCCGCCCCTCTCCGTCTTTCTCGTGCGGTGCGTGTGTCGTGCTAGTTCAACTTGATGACCGACCCCGACACGCTGACCTGCGGTCCGCCGTCGAGGGACGCCCCGGTGCTCCCGGAGAGCTTCAGCTGTCCGCTCGCGCTGAGCTTCAGGTCGCCGCCGTTCGCGTTCAGTTCGATGTCGCCGTCGCTGTGCAGCTTCAGCGGCCCGCCGGCGTGGATCGTCACCGCGCCGGAGCCGTCGATCACGATCTTGGTGTTCGTGGCGTCCAGCGTGACCGTCGCGCTGCCGTCGCCGGTGGCCAGCTGGATCTGCGAGCCCTGATCGTCGTCGCTGAAGACCAGCCGGTGCCCGGCGCGCGAGCCCAGGACCCGGCGCAGCACCTGGCCGGCGTCGCCGTCCACGAGCCGGTCGTTGAGCAGCGGATGGTCCGCGCCGTTGTACAGCCCGCCGAGCACGTACGGTTCGCGCACGTCGCCGTGTACGAACCCGACCAGCACCTCGTCGCCGACCTCGGGCAGCCAGGCCAGGCCGCGCCCGTCCCCGGCGCCGGGCTGGGCGACGCGCGCCCACCAGGACTCGTAGTCGTCGGACAGCCAGGGGAAGGCGACCTTGACGCGGAAGCGCCGGTCCGGGTCGTCGATGTCGGTGACCTGGCCGATCACCAGTCCCGGCCAGGGCCGTCCGCTGCCGCGGTGCGCGTGCTTCGTCGCGCCGAGCGACGCGAGTCCCAGCAGCGTGCGCTCCTGCCGCCCGCTGACCGTGAACTCGGTGTGATAGCCGGTCTCGTCGTAGCGGTGGCGAGTGGCGGACAGGACGTAGTCGCCGTCGTGCGGCCACCCGACGCCGCTGACGGACACCGCCGCGCCCGGCATCAGCGCCGGGTCGCCCAGCGCCAGGCCGGTCATCTCGGCGTGCGCGCCGGCGATCTGCTCGGCCACGGCGGCAGCGACCGCGTCGGCCTCCCGCTCGTCGCGCACCGGCCGGTCCGCGACGAGGAACGGCGCCGCGTTGAAGCGCCCGGCCAGGTCGCCCGGATCGGCGCCGGAACGCGCGCTGACGGTCGAGGTCTTCGCGCTGCCGCGTACCGGCTGCTTCGTCTCCGGGTTCCAGCCGCGCACCCACACCTCGCTCACCTGCTCGGCCGCGGTCACCCTGGGCGCGAGACGCAGCAGGTTGGTGCCGAGCAGCAGTTGCGCCGCCCGCGGCGGCGTCTGCGGGTCGTCGAGCGCGCCCGGCGCCGTCTCGTGCGAGACGGGGGCGTGCCACTGCAGCCGGCCGCCGACGACGGCCACCTCGCGTCCGCGTTCGTTGGCCCGGGCGCGCAGGAACTCCCAGTCGGTCAGGTTCACCTGGCCCACGTGCGGGTGCGCCGTGCCGTCGTCGTCCACGCCGCCGAGTTCGAGCCCTGCATCGCCCGCGACCCGACGCACGATGTCGCCGTCGGTGGCGTCGAGGAACGTGCGGGTGCGCCGCCCGCGGCACAGCCGGTGCGACAGGTCGTAGCCGCGCACCACCGTCCACGTGCCGGTCGCGTCGCAGTCCTGCTCCAGGCCGGTGACCTCGCCGAGGATGAGCGTGCCGGCCTCCTCGTCGTCCCCGCCGGCCGCGGTGGCCGTGATCTCGACCCGGCTGCCGAAGTCGAATCCGGCGCGGCGAACCAGTTCCCGGCCGTGGTCGAGGAATTCGAGCACGAACATGTCGGGAAGGTGCAGTTGCGTGTCGATCAGGACCTTGATCAGGGAGGGCAGCACGTCCTCGGCCAGCGGCGCGCCGTCGAGCGTGATCCGCGGCCTGGTGCCGTACGCGGCGCGGCTCATCGCGGATCACCGCCCACCGCGGCCAGGGCGGCGGCCTGCGCGCGCGGCGGCAGCAGCAGGCCGGTTCCCGGCGGCACCCGGCCCGGGTCGTCGATGTCGTTGGCGATCGCGATGGCCCGCCACAGGTTCGCGTCGCCGTATTCGCGCTGGGCGATCGAGGCGAGCGAGTCGCCCTGGGTGATCTGCGCGCCGCGGCGGCCCGAGATGCCGCCGGAGGTCGGGTTCGTGCCCGGCGTCGGCTGCGGCAGCGCCTGGAGTTGCACGTTGGCGCTCGCGCGCAGCGGCGTGCCGTCGTTGTCGAACAGCAGGTACTCGACCTCGACGCTCTTGAGGAACCCGGTCATGGTCACGTGCGCGCCCCAGCGGAACTCGATCGTGGGCGGCTCGGGCCGGTGCGCCTCCTGCGAACGCTGCGTCGGCTGCGTCCAGTCCAGCAGTTTCTGCACGGTGGTGGCGACGGGCAGCGCGGCGGCGCCGCCGTCTCTGCCGTACGCGTTGAACAGGAGGCTGAGAGTGAGCGTCTGGGGTCCGGTGCCCACGAACTGCGGGCGCGGGTGGTCCCTGGCGTTGCGCGCGGGCGGGGTGGACCAGCCGGCGGACTTGCTCAGCTTGACCGTCGAGGGGTTGAACTGGCAGGTCAGCATCGTCATGTCGTCCTGGTTGCGCAGGTTGGCGAAGACGGTCACGCGAACCCCCGGTGCGAGAGTTCCAGCGATTCGAGCGCGACGGCCTCGGCCGGCTCGCCGAGCGTGGTGAGGGTGGGCCCGCTGTACTTGACCGGCCAGGCGTCGGTCAGTGCCCAGGCGGCGATCTGTGCGCCGTTGCCGTCGTACAGGGTGATGGTCACGTGGTGCGGCTTGGGCTTGCTCGCCTGCGCGGCGAACCATCGCAGCACTTTGGCGCTGTCCTTGTCGACCGGCCGGGTCAACTTCACGTTGGTGTAGGTCAGGCGGCCGGCCAGGGTGACCACCGGTCCGTCGCCGCCGCCCTCCTTCCAGGTGAACGCCTCGTATTCCGCGTCGAGGCCCGCGCAGCCGGTGAACAGCGCGATCTGCTCGCCGTCCACCGTCACGCCGAAGCGCCAGGCGAGCCCGGCCATCCCGAGGTCTTCGTTCGCCATGTCGGTGCTGTCCCTTCTCCGGGTCGAGCGCGGTGGCCGCGCGGGTGCGGTGCGGTCGGGTCAGGTCAGGTCAGGTCAGGTCGGTGAGGAACTGCGCGCGTTCCCGGTCGATCAGCAGCTCGGCGGCCAGGTGCCGGGAGAGGCGGCCGTAAAGCCGGCGGGCGAGCGTGTCGAGCGCGGCCGGGTCGTGGGGCGCGGCGGTCGCGGAAGCCGCCATCCCGGCGGCGCTCGTCCCGCCGATCGGGCGGACCCGGCCGGCTGCGCCTGGGTCCTGAGCCGCAAGGTGCTCGACGGCGGAGCGCTGAATGCCAGAGGTCTGAATGTCGGAGCCCTGGATGCCGGAGCCCCGAGTGCCAGGCAGCTGAACCGCAGCGTCTTGAAATGCGGAGACCTGGCTCGTCGATTCCAGGCTCGCCGGCCAGGGGCCCGCTGCGGCGCCCGGCGCGGTCTGCGGGCGGGAGGCGGCGCTCCGTGCCTGTGTCGGGGACTGTCCCATCGCGCGGAGCACGGAATCGGCGGGGGTCGCAGCCCCAAACCCGAACCCGGACCCGAAACCGGACCCGAAACCGGACCCGGCCGCGGTCTGTGCGAGAGCGGTCGCGGCACGCGCGACAGCAGCGGGCGGCGGCGACGGCGCCTGCGCCGCCAGGTTCGGGAAAGGGGCCGCGAGCGATGCCGCGAAGCCGCCGGCGATCGACCGGGCCTCGCGCACCGGCTGGTCGACCGGTGCCGCCGGTTGTCGCAGGATGCTGATCGGATTCGCGGCGGGAGCGAGCCGGGAGGCCGAGATCAACGGCGCCGCGGCGAGCGAGACCGGATTCGCCGCCCGCGCGCCGGGATCGGCGGTCCGGTGCGCGTCGCCGGAGTGCGCCGGCGCCGGCGTGGCCGCACGGGTGAGCGCGGCCGACGTGGGTGACACGGCCGTATCCGGGTTGGCAGACAGGCCGGCGGCCGCCGCTTCGTACTCGGGCACTGATGCCTGCGACAAGCTCGTTTCGGGACCGGCCGGGGCGCTCTCGGCCGCCCGCGGCCGCGCCGAGGTGCGGACGATCGGGTTGCGCGGCAGGAGGGGCGCGACGACCGGGGCGGACCCGAGCGGGTCCGTCCCCGGCCGCGCCTCGCGGGGTGCGGGCAGGGAGCCGAGGCCGCGGCGTTGGGAGCCCTGCGGGGAGTCGGGCGATCCCGGCTGCGGGTCGGCGTGTGCACCCCGGTCAGGTGCCGCTGCGGTCAGGCCGTCGGTCATGTCCGCGGAAACGGGGCGAGGGTCCCGCGCCTTGACCTCGGCCGCCGCCGAAGAGGGCAGCGCCTGGCGAGTCTGAGCCGTGCCTCCCGACGCCGACGCGACGGCACCGGTGTCGGCGACCGCTGAGCTGTCGGGCGGGCGCACGAAAGTGCGTGCGTCCAGAGAGTTCCGTGAAATCTGTGGACTCTGCGAATCCTGCGGACCCGGCTGTGGGTCCTGTGAAGCTCGCGCACGGCGCGAACCGCGCGCGGCCCGTGAAGCGGGCGGACCGGGGAGGCCGGCCTGCTCGCCGAGGGTGCTGATCCGCTGACCGGACAGCGGCGCGGCCGGCGCCGGAGCCCCCGCCGATGCGTCCGCGGGGCTCGCCGCCGCGGTGGATTTCGACCAGGACGCGCGTGGCATCAGCGCTTTCACATACCGCTTCGGCTCGGCCGCGCTGCCGGTTTCCGCGGCCCGGTACACCAGGTCCGCGGGGCGCGTGTCGAGCGGATCCACGGTCCGTGCCACGCCGCCGACAAGCCCGCCCGGCACGTCCGTGCGCACCTCGTGACCGAGTCGGCCGAGCGCCGGAGGGTTGTGCCAGCGGCTCAGCAGCGAACGGCTGAAGCCCGCGTCCGTCACCGAGGGCGCGGCGCCGAGGACCGGCATCCCGCCGGGAAGATCGCGCCAGTCAGACCGCGCGGCCGGACCGGCCGGCGCCGGGGACGCGCTCAGCGCGCCCGGCTGCGAGCCCTCAGCGGTCGGTGTCACGGCCGGCGAACGGCGAAACGGCCAGCGCACGGGGTCACCAACCGTTCCCGGCCGCGTCCGCGTCCGGGCCCGCGCCCGCCGCCGTCCGCGCGCGTTCCTCGGCGGCCTCGTTCACCGCCGCGTTGATCGCGCCGATGCGCGCCACGAAGTCCCGGCGCAGCGGGTGTTCCAGGTCGAGGATCGTCTCCAGCGGCCAGTGGAAGTGGTAGGCGACGTACGACACTTCCTCCAGCAACAGGTCCGTGCCGTACGTCACGATTCCCCCAGGCGGCTCGCCGTGGGCCCGCAACCGTCCACCGCGAAGTCGTGCTCGCACGCCGGGCAGGTCACCGCGATCCGGGTGTGGCCCTCCGCGTTGATCCGCCGGTAGAGGTCCTGAAGGAACGCCAGGTCCGCGGCGAACATGCTCTCCACGACGCCCGGGTTGATCGAGGACACCTCGCCGAGCGAGGTGATCACCCGGCTGAGCAGGATGACCGTCAGATACGCCTCGTTCTCCCGCACCCGCGGATCACGCAGCGGCAGGATCTCGTCCCGAGCCGTCGCCAGCCGCATCGTGCCCTCGCGGTGCACCGCGCCCGCGCTGTCCACGTACCCGACCGGGAGCGTGAAAGAGAACTGCGTCCGTACCGCATCATCGCCCGATCCCGCCCATCCGGCCGTCCCCGCGGCCATCGAGGTCTGTGACACCGTCGCCCCGGCGGCCATCACTTCACCTCAAGCCGTTCGATCGTGATGACCACGGACTCCAGCAGCACCTGGTCGCCGCCGGCGCTCAGCTTGCCGACCTCCACCTTCGACGGCCAGCCCTGGAAGAAGTTGAACCGGCTGACCTCGCCGTGCGCCAGGTCGTAGAGGATCACCGCGCCGTCCTTGCGGGCCTCGTCGATCCGGCCCTCCTGCACGGTCTTGATCCAGTTCCAGAACGCCGGGTCGTTGACCTTGCCGCGGGAGAGGTGGATGTCCTCGTACTTGACCGAGCCGGGCAGCTTCTGCAGCACCGGCAGGCCGCCGGCCTTGTTCGCCCGGTTCTCGATCACCCCGATCGTGATTCCGAGCCCCTGCACCTCCTTGAACTGCGCGATCGTCAGGCTGTCGATCTCCACCGCGAAGCTGTAGTTCGTCAGCGGATCGGTGATCCCCGCCATCGGTGTTCTCCTACCTCGTGAATGCGCACGCTGACGTGCGCGACGCGCCGGGCCTTACTCGGACAGGGCCGTGCCGGTCGGCAGCTGCGCCAGCCGGAAGACCACGAACTCGGCGGGCTTGACCACCGCCAGGCCGATCTCGCACACGAGCCGGCCGATCTCGATCGACTCCGAGGGGTTGGTCTCGTCGTCGCACTTGACGTAGAACGCCTGCTCCATCGTTTCGCCGAACAGGCCACCGTCCTGCCACACCGTGAACAGGAATGAACGCAGCGTCCTGATGACGCGCTCCCACAGGCTCTTGTCGTTGGGTTCGAACACGACCCACTGGGTGCCGATCCGCACCGAGGACTCGACGTAGTTGTAGAGCCGCCGGACGTTGATGTACCGCCACGCCGGGTCGCTGCTCAGGGTCCTGGCGCCCCACACCCGGATGCCGCGGCCCGGGAACGCCCGGATGCAGTTGACCCCGACCGGATTGAGGTTGTCCTGCTCCGCGCGGGTCAGCGCGACCTGCACGCCGATCGCGCCGCGCACGACCTCGTTGGCCGGCGCCTTGTGCACGCCCCGGGTCTCGTCGTTGCGGGCCCAGATCCCGGCCAGGTGGCCGCTCGGCGGCAGCGCCATGCTCCGGCCGTCCGGGCCGAGCACCTTGAGCCACGGCCAGTACAGCGCGGCGTACTTCGAGTCGTATCCGGCCTCGTTCATCCGCCATTCGCGCACCTGCTGCGGGTTCAGTTCCGGCAGCGGGTCGAGGATCGCCATGCGGTCGCCCATCAGCTCGCAGTGCGCGATCATCGCGGTCTGCACCGCGCGCACGCCGTCGCGGTCGATCCGGCCGGCCAGGTAGGCGGCCATCAAGTCGGGGACCGCGACCATGGTCACCGTGTCGATCGCCTCCAGCCCGCCGAAACCGGTGCGGTCCGCGCCGCTGCCGACGTAGTCGGCCGGATTGACCGCGACCTCGGCGCCGGGCCGCTCGGCCAGCGTCACCACGGCGTTCGCGGGGCGCCGGTCGGCCAGGGCGCCCTGCCCGGGCGCCTCGGCCAGTTCGATCAGCGTCGAGGTCGCGTTCACCTGGGTGACCACGTTGGTGCGGCCGCGGCGCGTGGTGACCGGCTCGAAGACCTCCTCGCGGCCGCCGCCGCGCACGACCAGGCGGAACGCGTCCTGTGGCGCTCCCTCGGCCGCGGTGTCGGTGACCTCGACGGTGACCTCGCCGCGCGCCGCCGTGCCCTTGGCGGTGTCCTTTGCGGTGGCCACGTAGGCGACCGCGTCGGGCGCGGCGGCCGAGGTCAGTTCGGCGCGTGCGCTTGTTCCGGCACCGGCGCCGGGGGCGCCGCCGACCCGCACGACGTACGCCTGGCCGCCGCCGTTGAGGAAGTACCCGTACACGGCGTGGCCGAGGAACGTGCCCGGGGCCGGCTCGCCGAAGGTGTTCGTGTACTGCGTCCAGTTCGTCACCAGCGTCGGGGTGTGCAGCGGCCCGTGGGCGCTGAAGCCGACGAAGGCCGCGACCGCGGTACCCACCCCCTCGATGGGGCGGGTGGCCGACTCCAACTCCTCGACGTAGACGCCCGGGGACTGGTAGTTGGGCATCGCTCGCTCTTCCTTCCGTGTTCGGTGGCCTCGGGTGCCGATCCCGGCTCCGGAGCGCCGGAATCAGCACCCGTTCAAGCGGTGCGGGGTCGGGTCAGTACTCGACGTCGCCGCCGCCCGCGTCGCCACCCATGTCGTAGGAGCCGTCGCCGCCGCTCATGTCCGCCCCGCCCATGTCGCCGCCGTCGCCGCCGCTCATGGCTCCACCGCCGTATCCGCCACCCAGGTCCGAGCCGCCGAGGTCGCCCCCGCCGCCGAGCGGGTCGTCGCCCAGACCGGCGCCACCGAATCCGCCGTCGCCCCCGCCGAGCGGGTCGTCCCCGCCGTGCACGAGGTCGTACACGCCGTCGCCGAGCGCGTTGCCGACGCCCTGCAGGGCCTCGTGACCCAGCTCGTGCGAGTCCGGAAGGCCGACGTGCGGGGCCAGCTCGTCGTAGACGTCCTCGACCGCGGTCGAGATGCCGTCGGTGGCCACGCCGATCGCGCCGCCCGCCATCCGCTGCGCCTGGTCGGCCGCGCCGTCCCAGTCGCCGGTCACCGCGTCGCCGACGGCCTCCGCGCCGTGGATCGCCACTCCCGCGACGTCGCCGATCAGCGGGATGTCTTCCAGTCCGCTCATGATTGCTTCCTCTCTCAACGGTTCGGTCCGGCAGCCGGCTCAGTCGCCGGAGCTGCGGTCTGTGCGGTCGCGGAGGCCGGAGCGGTGCCCGGCTCCGCCTGAGGCGGCTGCGCACCCGCGGCCGCCCCGTCTGTATCAGGGTGCTGCGAGGGCGCGGCGTGCCGCACCGTCTCCGGTGCGCCGGTGCCCGCGGCCGCCGCGGCTTGACCGGGCGCCGCCGGGCTCTGGCCGTTCGGCTTCGGCCCGACGGTGACCTGCGCCTGGCTGACCGCGGGCGCCGCGGGCTCGTCCGGTACCGGCATCGCCACGGTGGCGGTCAGCTCGAAGCCGGCCTTCACCTCGCCCGCCAGGTTCAGGAACATCCCGCGCTTGGTCCCGGGCGCGGTGCTCAGGTGCACCTCGTGCGGCAGCCGGGCCAGCGCCTCGGGCAGCAGCGCCCGCGGCACCGTCGGCAGCGCGCCGAAGCAGCGCAGCACCAGCGCCAGGATCCGGTGCTCCATCGCGATCGGCGCACCCCAGACGGTGACCGTGTAGTGCAGGTCGTAGCGCAGGGCCGGCGGGCGGTGCCCGACGACCTTTCCCCCTTCGTCGCGCACCTGTTCGTACATCACCTCGCGGCGGTGGCTGTTCTCCCTGATGTCGAACAGGAAGAAGTTCACCGCCGGTGTCTTGAGCGCCTGGATCCACGGGCGCGCCGGAGGATCGAAGGTCACGGTCACCGCTGCGTTTCCCAGCACCCGCGTCTTCGTCACGGCGAGCAGCGCCTGGTCGGTCTCGAGGATCACGAGGGGAAGCGTGCCGCCCGCGACCGGTGCCGCGGCAGGCCGCAACGGGCAGGCGAAAGGTCCGCCCGGGCCGCCCTTTCGGGCAGCACGCAAGGGCGGGCGCTGCCGCCCGGTGCGCTGCCCGTCCGCGGCTGCCGATGCGCGGCGCCCGCGCCTACCGTCGCGGCCATGGGAGCAGAAGCGTCACTGACACCGGCCGCGCTGCCGGTCATTCCGGGCGAAGAGGCAGAGGTCGAACTCACCGTGACCAACACCGGCACGGTCGTCGACTCCTTCACCCTCCAAGTCCTCGGCGAACCCGCGGCCTGGGCGGCGGTCGAGCCGGCAACCCTCTCGCTGTTCCCGGGCCAGAGCGAGAGCGCGAAGCTGCGGTTGCGTCCGCCGCTCGACCCGAAGCTGGCCCCGGGCCCGCGCCCCTACGCGGTGCGGATCAGCGCGAACGAGGACCCGCAGCATCCGTGCATCGAGGAAGGCGTCGTCTCGCTCGCGGGCAAAGCGCTGCTGTCGGCGGACCTGTCCCCGCGCACCGGCCGCGCCAGGGGCAGACGAGCCGGCCGGTTCCAGGTCGCGCTGGACAACCGCGGCAACGCCCCCGTGCTGGTCGACCTGACGGGGTTCGACGCGCAGGATCTGGTCGACGTGACCGTACAGCCGCCCCGCATCGAGGTGGGCCCCGGCGCCGCGGCGTTCGTCACCGCCCGCGCCCGCGCCCGCACCCGGTTCTGGCGCGGGCCGAGCGTGCTGCACCGCTTCACCGTCGCCGCCCGGCCGGCGGAGCAGGCCCACAACCCCGACGCTCAGAGCCCCGACGCTCAGAGTCCAGTCGGCCAGGGTCCAGCCGGCCAGAGCCCGCACGGGCCGTCGAGGGCTGACGCCCCGGCGCCGCTGGAGGCGAGCCTGCTGCAGGAGGCGGCCGTGCCGGCCTGGGTCGGCAAGGCCCTCGCGCTCGCGGTCCTCGCCGCGGTGGCTCTCACGGCCCTGTGGTTCACCGTGCTCAAGCCGGTCGTACGCGACGCGGCCACCGGCGCGGCGAACCAGGCACTGACCGCGGCGGGGCTCACGCCGGGCGGCGGTGCGGGCAGCGCGGCCGGCGCGGGCGCTGCGGGCGGTGCGAGCCCGTCCGGCTCCGGTGGCGCGGGCGGCTCGTCGCCGGCCGCGGGCTCCTCGGCCTCGGCCTCCGCCTCGCCGGCCGCCTCGGCTCACGCGAGCCCGCCCGGCCCCGTCCTGCCCGCGCCCGTCGCCTTCGCCGTGGACCTCAAGGCCAACGGCTCGCTGACCGCCGGGACGCACCAGCTGTACACGGTCACCGACCTGGTGTTGCAGAACCCGAACGGCGACACCGGCTCGCTGACCATCACCCGCGGCGGCAACACCCTCATCAGCACTCGGATGGAGAACTTCCGCGACTACGACCTGCACTTCGTCACCGCGATCACGGTCGGCGCGGGCCAGAGCCTGAACATCTCGGTCAACTGCGACAAGCCGGGGGGAACGGCGGCCTCGTGCACGCCCGCGGTTCTCGTCAGCGGCCTGTCGCACACGGTCGCATGAGCGGCGCGCGGCGCGGCGCGCTCGTGCTGTTGCTGATCGGCGGCGGGCTCGCGCACCCCGGCGCGGTCGGCGCCGCGACGGGTTTCTCGATCTCCGTCGCGCCGGCCGAGACGACCCTTGCCCAGTTCACGACGATGGACGTGTTCGTGGACGGCACCGACGCGGGGGAGCAGCTGACGGTCACGCTCCAGGGCGTCCAGGTCGCCAGTGGCACGAGCACGACGGCGGGGGAGGGGCTGTACACCTTCAACTCCGGCGACGTGCCGGTGCCGCCCGGCGCGGCGGGTTGCGGCACGGACGCGGTGAACCTGATCTTCGCCGGGGACGTGGTGGCCTCCACGAGCGTGCGGGTCTACTGCCCGACCGTGAACATCACGCCGGACCCGATCGACTCGGCCGGCGGGCCGGCGGCCTTCACCGTGACCGGCATCGGCTTCCCCGCGGACCGGGACGTCACGTTCAACCTGGACGGCGCGCAGAACAGCTTCGACAGTTCCTTCACCGACGCAAACGGGGCCTTCAGCAAACCCGCCAGCCGGCCCGCGCTGCCCTGCGGGGCGCACCGGCTCGTCGCCTACGGTCAGCCGCCGCCGGTGATCCAGTCGGCGCGGTCCTCGTCGGCCTCGACCGTGGACGCTTTCCCCACGCTGCCGGCGAGCGCCACGTTCACGGTCACCGGCTGCCGGTCGGGGCCGCTCAAGCTCACCGCGAATCCCGCGGTCGTCACCGACGGCACCCTGACCCACGTCACCGGTTCGGGATTCGTGCCGGGAGCGCCGGTGACGCTCGCCTGGCAACTGCCGGACGGCGCGGCACTGACCGCCTGCTCGCCGACCGCGGACTCCGCGCCGCCGCTGTCCGCCGACGCGACCGGAGCGATCGACACGTTCTGCTTCGCGCCCCCGCACCAGATCCT
Source organism: Actinocrinis puniceicyclus (assembly GCF_018283645.1). Taxonomy (GTDB): domain Bacteria; phylum Actinomycetota; class Actinomycetes; order Streptomycetales; family Catenulisporaceae; genus Actinocrinis; species Actinocrinis puniceicyclus. Next base: position 47,245 of record NZ_JAGSXH010000039.1, read on the forward strand.
CGGCGTGGCCCGGATCGTGGCGACGCAGACCACGACCCGCGCAACGCTGCACGCGGCCGCCCCCGTGGTGGTCGAGGGCGGCTCCATGCAGCCGTCTTCCGGCGATCAGCTGATATTCCGGCACTGACGAAGGCGCGCGCTGCGCCCGACCGGCTCAGAGTGGCGAACGCCTGCTCAGATCCAGCCGTTGCGCAGCGCGTACGCCACGGCCTGGGTGCGGTTGCGAAGTTGCAGGCGCAGCGTCAGATCCTGGATCACGGTCTTGATCGTGCGCTCCGAGTAGGACAGGCGCAGCGCGACCTCGCGGGTCGAAAGCCCGTCGGCCAGCAGCTGCAGCACGGTGCGCTCGCGCTCGGTCAGCCCGGTGAAGGAGTAGCCGTGCGGGCCGAGCACCTGCCGGTTGAGCCCGGCCAGGTGGTCGAGCAGCTGCCGCAGCAGCTCCGGCGGCAGGTCGCCGTGCCCGGCCGCGGCTGCGCGCACCGCGGCGACCAGCCGGTCCGCGGTCGCCTCCGGCCTGCGCAGCACGCCGCGCACCCCGGCCTCGACCAGCGCCGACAGCGCCCGGCCGTCCACCCGGCCGCTCACCAGCACGACCGGCAGCCCGTCGTGCCGGTGCAGTCCGCGCAGCCAGCGCGTGGCGTCTTCGTCCACCGTGTCCGTCACGGCGATGACCACCTGCGCGACCTGCTCGTCGTGCGCCATGCGGATCTCCGGCCGCGACCGCAGCTGCATCCGCACGCCCGCCTCGGAAATCGGGTCGCGCGCATCGATGCGCACGCACACCGTCTCGGTGCCGCCGACCGGGCCCGCGGCGCCCGCACCCTGCCCGAGCGCCGCGCCCTGCCCGAGCACGGTGCCCAGTGCCGCGCCCTTGTCCTGCCCGACGCGGGTGACCGTCATTGTCGCAACCATCAGTGAGCCCCCTTGGTTTCACGTGTCTCTCCCAGGCCGCCCTTGCTTCCTGAGCCGCGCGGGTGGCGAAGGATTAGAGTGGCGCGCCGCAGTCCCAGATACATGGAAGTACACCCACCCCCCGGACGCCGTACGAGCACGGATAACCGCGCGAGCGCCGCCCCTTGATCCATCGAATCGTTGCGGGTTCGTGACCTGAATCGTGTATTCGCGCCGCCGCACTGTGCCTCTATTAGCACCGGGTCTCCACCCGAGTATTCACAGGGCGGCCGATTCGGTCGGAGGGAAATACGCATGTTGGTGCATTTCAGCGGGCCGCGGGACGAACAGCGGCAGCCGCGACCGCAGCCACCGGGCAATCTCGGTGCGCCGTACCTGTCGCCCGTTCTGGTGAACCGCCACGGCGGCCGCGTCCTGCTGCCGTCCGCCGCGGCGCTCGCGCCCGGAGCGCGCCCGCCGTCCGCGACGGCGTACCGCGCCAACACACTGCTCATCCCGGACTCCTTACTACGCAAGCCGGACGCCGTCGCAGCCCTCGACCAGGCGCTCGCGACCGTCGGGCTCGCGCTGGAGATCCCCGCGCCGCTGCTCGAATCAGCCCCCTCGCTGCGCCCGTGGTTGCGGGAACTGGCCGACGTACCGCGCGCGGTCGTGCTGAAGGTGCGCGAGGGCGCGCCGCCCACGGCGGTCGACGCGTGGGTGGCGCTCCAGGCGATTCGCGCCGCCGCGCGGCCGGCCGACCCGGGCCGTACCGTCGCCGCGGACGCCGACACCGCCCGCATCGGCCTGGACCACCTGCTCGGCGCCGCGACCATCACCGGGGACCCGATCAGCGAGGGCAACCCCATCAGCGAGGGCAACCCCATCAGCGAGGGTAACAGCGCCGGATCAGGGGCCTACTTCAGCTCGACCGCGCGCATCCCGGTCGAGATGCTGGCACCCGCCCCGCGCCGCACCCACATCAAGGCCCTGCCGGTCGGCCGCCGTCCCGTCATCGCGGTCCTCGACACCGGCATCCGCCCGCACGAGTGGCTCGGCATGCCCGACGCCGACCCGGACAGCTTCCTGACCGTCGACGATCCGCTGCAGGCCGCGATCCACCACGAGGAGGTGCGGGTGCGCGACACCGGCGGCCTCGACTTCCCGGTGCTCGAAGGTTACTGGGACGTGCCCGACCCGGTTGAGCCGAGCGTCGGCGCGCTGCCCACGCACATCGGGCACGGCACGTTCATCGCCGGCATCGCCCGGCAACACGCGCCGGACGCCCGGGTGCGCTCCATCCGCATCATGCACACCGACGGCATCGTGCATGAGAGCGTCCTGCTGCTCGCCATCGCCGTGCTCACCGCGCAGATCCGCTCCGCGCTGGCCTCCGGCGAGACCGAAGCGCTGGTCGACGTGGTGTCGCTCTCCCTCGGCTACTTCGACGAATACCCGGCGGACCTGGCCTACACCGGCCAGCTCGCCGCGCTGGTCGACGGCATGACAGACCTCGGCGTCGCGGTCGTCGCCGCCGCGGGCAACCAGGCCACGACACAGCCCTACTTCCCGGCCGCCCTCGCCACGCAGCCGGGTTCCGATCCGGTGCTGCCGTTGATCAGCGTCGGCGCGCTGAACCCCAACGGCAGCAAGGCGATGTTCAGCAACGACGGGTCCTGGGTCACCGCGTGGGCGACCGGCGCGAGCGTGGTCAGCACCTACCCGTCCGACCTGAACGGCAGCCACGAGCCGATGATCACCGCGGGGCCGCCGGACAGCAGGCTGCACCGGCTGCGCGAGACGCTCGACCCGGACGACTTCCGCGGCGGCTTCGCCGTGTGGAGCGGCACCTCCTTCGCCGCCCCGCTGCTGGCCGCCGCCCTGGCCGCCGCGCTGCTTGAGCAGGCCGTGCGGCACCCCGGGGACCCGGCCTGCGATCTCGCCTCGACCGACCGGCTCACCGCGCGCGAACGTGCCACCAGGGCCCTGCGACGGATCGGCGAGCACGAGGATGCCTAACTCGACCCTGCCCGACCCCACCCTCCCGGAG
>NZ_JAGSXH010000003.1 GCF_018283645.1 Actinocrinis puniceicyclus
GGCTGGGGCTGGGGCTCGGGCTCGGGCGCGGGTGCTGACGATCGCCGGCTCCGATTCCGGCGGCGGCGCCGGCATCCAGGCCGATCTGAAGACGATGCTCGCGCTCGGGGTGCATGGAATGAGCGTCGTCACGGCCGTCACAGCACAGAACTCCCTGGGCGTGCACGGAGTCTGGCAGCTGCCCGCGGACGCGGTGGCCGCGCAGTTCCGGGCGGTGGTCGACGACATCGGCGTCGACGCGGTGAAGGTCGGCATGCTCGGGACCGCGGAGCTGGTCGCCGAGGTGGCGCGGCTGCTGGCGCGGCTCGACCCGGCCGTTCCGGTCGTCGTCGACCCGGTGTCGGTGTCCAAACACGGTGACGCGCTGCTGGCATCCGATGCCCTCGGCGTCCTGACCACCGAACTGCTGCCGCGTGCGACGATCGTCACGCCGAACCTCGACGAGGCCCGCGCGCTGACCGGAATCACCGTGACAGACGTGGACGCAATGCGCGCGGCGGCGGCGAAACTGCTGGCGTCCGGCCCCGCCTGGGTGCTGGTCAAAGGCGGGCACCTGGCCTCTGAGCAGTCCACCGACCTGCTCACGAACGGCCCGCACGAGGTCACGTTCAGCGCGCAGCGCCGCGACAACCGGCACACGCACGGCACCGGATGCACGCTGGCCAGTGCCATCGCCTCTCATCTGGCGTCAGGCAGCCCGGTTCCCGACGCGGTCCGCGCCGCGAAGCTGTACGTCACGAACGCGATCGCCGGCGGATTCCCGCTCGGCTCCGGCATCGGCCCCGTCGACCACGGCTGGAATCTGTGACCTGCGCCGGGACGACGAGGCGCGGGCACAACGAAAGGCCCCGCGATCGCCGAGAGAACGGCGACGCGGGGCGCAGACTCGGGCACGAGCCGGCTAGCGGGTGACCTTGCCCGCCTTGAGGCACTTGGTGCAGACGTTCTGGCGCTTCGGCGTCCCGTTGGACAGCGTGGTGCGAACCCGCTGGATGTTCGGGTTGAACCGGCGCTTGGTGCGGCGGTGCGAGTGCGAGACGCTCATGCCGAAGCCCGGACCCTTGCCGCAGACATCGCAGGTGGCAGCCACGGGAGACACTCCAAAAGACCGATGGGACGTACGAGGTGAGTCGCCGAGGCCGGTTTTCTCCGTCTGGAGACGCAGGCGCCGATAGGCAACCTGGTCAGGTTAACCCAACCGGCCCGGCAAGAGCCAATCCGGGTCGCGGGCGGTGTACGTAGCGCCCATCACGTTCGATGATGCAAATATCCTCGGTACGAAACGTATGCCACCCCGGCGGACAGAAAGGCGCAGCGTGCTTGAGACGCTCGACGGGCCGGCGGTGCGACTGTGGGCCAGGGCCTGCCTGGCCGCGTTGGGCCGCGCCCGTGAGGAGATCGACGCGCTGAACGTGTTCCCGGTCCCCGACGCGGACACCGGCACGAACCTGTTCCTCACGTTCGAAGCGGCGTGCGAGGCGCTCGACGCGCTCGACCCGCCGCCCGAGGCGGACGGGCTCGGAGCCGCCACCGCTCTCGGCGCGCTGGCCGGCGGAGCGCTCAAGGCCGCACACGGCAACTCCGGGGTGATCCTGAGCCAACTGCTGCGCGGCCTCGCCGACGAGGTCGGCGCGGCCATCCGGGACGGGCAGCCGGCCGGCCCCCGCGTCCTGGCCGCAGCCCTCGCCGACGCAGCCGAACTGGCCTGGCAGGCCGTCGCCGCACCCGTCGAAGGCACCATGCTCACCGTCGCGCGGGCCGCGGCGGACGCCGCGTGCGCCGTCGTCGACGGGACGGACCTGCACGGGGACTGGAACCTCGAACCGACCTTCGCGGCCGTGGCGCAGGCCGCACGGGACGCCGCCGAGTCCGCGCTCGCCCACACCCCGGAGCAGTTGCCGGCGCTCAGCGCAGCAGGGGTCGTAGACGCTGGAGGGCGAGGCATCTGCATCCTGCTCGATGTACTTTCCGCGCTGCTGGGGGGTTACGACCCGATGCGAGCGGTAACTGTGGGACGTGTGCGTGTACCGCCCCAGACCATGACCGCTATACGCGACAACACCGTCCGCGCCGCAAAAAGCTCTGATCCGCCCACCATTCCGTCCTTCGAAGTGGTGTACATGGTGGACACGAACGAGCCGCAGTTGCGGCAGTTGCGCGCGACCCTCGAAGAGTTCTGCGAGCAGGGCGGAGGCGATTCGCTGGTGATCGCCGGGGGCGCCGGCTCGTACCGCGTGCACATTCACGTGGAGCGGCCCGGCCCGGTGATCGAGGCCGCCATCCGGCTCGGCAGGCCGCACGATCTGCATGTCAACGCGCTCTCGGAACGCGCGGTGCGCGCGCCGCGGGAAGAGGCCCCGCTGCGGCTGTCCGGCCGGATCGGTGCCGACCACGCGGACGTCGCCCACGGCGGGGGCCCCCTTCACTTCCACGCCGCGCCCGGCCGCGTCGTGCTGGCCGCGGCCCCCGGGCCCGGCCTCGCCGAGTTGTTCGCCGCGGCCGGGGCGACCCCGCTGCCGTGCGCGGCCGGGCGCCCGCCGACCAGCGCGCAGCTGAGCCGCGCCATCGCCCAGGCCGGAGTCGAGGAGGTGGTGGTCCTGGTCAACGACGCGGACGGCCTGGCCGCGGCCTCCGCCGCCGCCGAACAGGTACACCGCGGCACCTCCGGGGTGCGCGTGGCCGTGGTGCCGAGCAAGGCCGTGGTGCAGGGCATCGCGGCTCTCGCCGTGCACGAGCCGGGCCGCCGCTTCGATGCCGACATCGTCGCGATGACCGCTGCCGCCGGAGCCACCCGGCACGGCGCCTTGCAGGTCGCCGAGGACGACGCCTGGACGATGGCCGGGGTCTGCCACGCCGGGGACGTGCTCGGCTTCATCGAGGGCGACGTGGCCCTGATCGCGCCGACGCTGCGCGACGCGGCTCTCGCCCTGGTCGACCGCATGGTGTCGGCGGGTGGTGAGATGGTGACCCTGGTCACCGGCGACGGCTTCGGCTCGGACGGCGACCCGGACGGCACGCGGTTGGCGGACGCCGTGCGGGCGCGGGTCCAGGCGACCAGGCCGGAGATGGACGTGGTGGCCTACGAGGGCGGCCAGAGCGGCTGGCCGCTGCTGATCGGTGTGGAGTGAGCGAGGCGATGGCGCAGCAGGTCGGGCAGCGGCCGGTCGCGAATGCCGATCCGCTGGCCGAGCGGCTCAAGGAAGTGGTCGGCGGCCGCACCGCGACCACCCTCGAACGCAAGCTCGACCTGCGCACCGTGGGCGACCTGCTGCGCCACTATCCCCGGCGGTACGCGACGCGCGGGGAGCTGACCGACCTGGCGAGCCTCGCGCTGGACGACTACGTGACCGTGCTGGCCGAGGTCGAATCGGTCAGGACGCGGCCGCTCAAGGGCCGGCGCGGCTCGGTGACCGACGTGGTGGTCACCGACGGGTCCGCCGACCTGTCGCTGACCTTCTTCAACCAGCCCTGGCGCGACCGCGAGCTGTACCCCGGCCGGCTGGGCCTGTTCTCCGGCCGCGTCACGGTGTTCAACAAGCGCCGCCAGCTGGCGCAGCCGGAGCTCGAACTGCTTAAGGAGGACCAGGACGCGGCCGCGGAGGCCGAGCGCTACGCGAACGAGCTGATCCCCTTCTACCCGGCGGCCAAGGAGCTGTCCAGCCGCAAGATCCAGTCGTGTGTGCAGGTCGCCCTCGACCGCCTGGACGACCTGCCGGATCCGCTGCCGCGGCCGGTGCGCGAGCGGCACGGGCTGATCGGCCTGCTGGAGGCGTTCGAGAAGATCCACCGCCCGGGCCGGCGCGACGAGTACCGGTTGGCCCGCAAGCGGCTGAAATGGGACGAGGCGCTGCCGCTGCAGGTGGTTCTGGCCCAGCGGCGCCGTGACGCGCTCGCCCTGCCGGCCGTCCCGCGGCCGGTGCGCCGCGGCGGGTTGCTCGACCGCTTCGACGCCCGGCTGCCGTTCCGGTTGACCTCCGGTCAACGCGCCGTCTGCGACCAGATCGAGCGGGACCTGGCCGCCGCGCACCCGATGCAGCGGCTGCTGCAGGGCGAGGTCGGCTCGGGCAAGACCGTGGTCGCGCTGCGCGCCATGCTCACCGTCGTGGACGCCGGCGGACAGGCCGTGTTGCTCGCCCCGACCGAGGTGCTGGCGCAGCAGCACCACCGCTCGATCCTCGACCTGCTCGGTCCGCTGGCCCGCGCCGGGCAGCTCGACGGCGATCCGGAGGGCACCCGTGTGGCGCTGCTCACCGGTTCGCAGGGTGCGAAGGAGCGGCGCGCGAACCTGCTCGACGCGGCAGGCGGCGCCGCCGGGATCGTGATCGGCACGCACGCCGTGATCGAGGACACCGTGCAGTTCGCCGACCTCGGCCTGGTGGTGGTGGACGAACAGCACCGCTTCGGCGTCGAGCAGCGTGACGCTCTGCGCGCCAAGTCCGCGAAACCGCCGCACCTGCTGGTGATGACGGCGACGCCGATCCCGCGCACCGTGGCGATGACCGCGTTCGGCGACCTGGAGACCTCGGTGCTGGCGGAGCTGCCCGGTGGCCGCTCGCCGATCTCCACGTTCGTCGTGCCGGCCGCGGACAAGCCGCACTACCTCGCGCGCACCTGGGACCGGATCCGCGAGGAAGTGGCGGCCGGGCATCAGGCGTACGTGGTCTGCCCGCGGATCGGGGACGGGGAGCCCACCGGCAGCGACGAGGCCGAGGGCGAGGAGACCGGCGGCGCTCCGGACGGCGCGGCTCCGGACGGCGCGGCTCCGGACGGCGCGGCTCCGGACGGCGCTGCCCGGGCCGGCGGCGATCCGGCGGACGAACCGGAGCGGCAGGCCCAGCTTTCCCTGGACGATCTCGCCAAGGCCGCACCCGCCCCCCGGCCGGCGCTCTCCGTCGTCGACACCGCACGTCGGCTGACCGAGCGGCAACTGGCCGGGCTGCGCATCGGAGTGCTGCACGGACGCCTGGCTCCCGAGGAGAAGGACGCGGTCATGACCGCCTTCGCGGCAGGCGGGATCGACGTGCTGGTCGCCACGACGGTGATCGAGGTCGGCGTCAACGTGCCGAACGCGACGGTCATGGTCGTGCTCGACGCGGACCGCTTCGGCGTCTCCCAGCTACACCAGTTGCGTGGGCGCGTCGGGCGGGGAACCGCACCGGGACTGTGCCTACTGGTCACGCAGGCCCCAGAGGAAACGCCCGCGCGGCAACGCCTCGGCGCGGTCGCCGCGACCCTCGACGGCTTCGAGCTCTCCCGCATCGACCTGGAGCAGCGCCGGGAGGGCGACGTGCTCGGCGCGAGCCAGTCGGGGCGCCGCTCCTCGCTCAAACTGCTGCGCGTCCTGGACGACGAAGAACTTTTGCGCGCGGCCCGCGAAGCGGCGAGCGAACTGGTGGAAAGCGATCCGCTGCTGACCGGTGAGCCCGCCCTGGCCGCCGCGGTCGCCGCGCTGGTCAGCTCGGACCAGGCCGGCTTCCTCGACAAGAGCTGAGCCGAACCCTTGATGACATCCGACCGCCGGGCGGAGAAACGTGGCCGGACCACATAACGAACCGCGGCGCCGCTGCGGGCAGAATCGGCGGCATGACACGCATCATCGCGGGCAGCGCGCGGGGACGCCGCCTCGCCGTGCCCGAAGGCCGCACCACCCGGCCCACCTCCGACCGCACCCGCGAGGGCCTGTTCTCCGCGCTCGACGCCTCGTTGAACGGCTTCGGCGGACTGCGCGTCCTCGACCTGTACGCGGGCTCCGGTGCGGTCGGCCTGGAGGCGCTGTCCCGGGGCGCCGCGGCCGCGCTGCTGGTCGAGTCGGACCGGGCTGCGGCCGGCGTGGTGCGGGCCAACCTCGACGCGCTCGGCCTGCCCGGCGCGCGGATCTGCACGGACCGCGTCGAACGGCTCGCCGCCGCACCGTGCCCGGACCAGCCCTACGACCTGGCGTACCTCGATCCGCCGTACGCGACGCCACCGGAGGAACTCGCCGCGGTGCTGGTCGCGCTGGCCGGCAACGGCTGGATCGCGGACGGCGCCATGATCGCGGTCGAGCGCGCGACGCGGGGGCCGCAGTGGGCCTGGCCCGCGGGCTTCGAAGCACTGCGATCCCGCGCGTACGGCGAGGGCACCGTCTGGTACGGTCGCCGCCAAGCTCGCTGAAGACCACCGGCCGGCGCCGACGCCTCCACGCCGAACAGCCGCCGGACCGCCGCGCCGCCGTCCGCTTCGCGGACGCACGATCCCCGGACCGCCCGCCTGCTTCCCCCGAATCCGCCCTCGCCGATGACGACAAGGACTGTCTCGTGGACCCGAATCCCGCCTCCCGGAGAAGACGATGATGCGCCGCGTGGTCTGCCCCGGTTCGTTCGACCCGGTCACCAACGGGCACCTGGACGTGATCGGACGGATGGCACTGCTGTTCGACGAGGTGGTCGTCGCGGTGGGCAAGAACGCCGGCAAGAACGGCCTGTTCGGCTATGCCGAGCGCGTTGAGATGCTGCGCGACGTCACCGCGCACCTGGACAACGTGAAGGTCGAGGTCGTCGAGGGCCTGCTGGTCGACTTCTGCCGGGAGCGCGGCATCCGTGCCATCGTCAAGGGGCTGCGCGCGGTCGGCGACTTCGACTACGAGTTGCAGATGTCCCAGATGAACCTCCGGCTGGCCGACGTGGAGACGCTGTTCGTGGCCACCAACCCGCTCTACAGCTTCCTGTCCTCCTCGCTGATCAAGGAGGTCTGCGCGCTGGGCGGGGACGTCTCCGGCCTGGTTCCCGACGCGGTGTTGGAGCGGCTGACCGAGCGGCTGCGCAAGTAGACGCGCCCGCGGCGGGCGGCCGCGATCACGCTCCAGTGGCCGTGAAGTGACGATACGTCATAACAGCTGCCGACTTTACCGGTGTTACCGGCAATAAGACTATTCACGGCACACCGCCCATTCCGGGCATGGCACTCGCACACTGAGCCGTACGGGGTACCGTTGGCTGGACGCCCGCTTCCGGGCGCCGCCCGTGAAACAGGGAGTGCCAGTCCGGTGGACGTGAATGCCAAGATCGACGACCTCATCGAGATCGTGGAGAGCGCGCGCGCTATGCCGATGTCGGCCTCGTGTGTGATCAACCGAGCGCAGGTGCTCGAACTGCTCGATGAACTCAGGCGGGGGCTGCCCGACGAGATGGACCGGGCCCGCCGGGTGCTCGCGGACCGCGAGTCGGTGCTGGAGGACGGCCGCCGCGAGGCCGAGCGGCTGCTGGAGCGCACTCGCAGCGAGCGCGAGTCGATCATCGGGAACACGGACGTGACCCGGGAGGCCCGTGGCGCCGCCGAGCGCATCCTGGCCGAGGCCAGGCACGAGGCCCAGCAGATGCGCCTTGAGGCCGAGGACTGGGTGGACCAGAAGCTGGCCAACTTCGAGGTCGTGCTCACCAAGACGATCGCGGCGGTGGGCCGCGGCCGGGAGAAGATGCGCGGCAACAGCAACCCGATGGAAGAACTCGGCCGGCATGTCGAGGAGCAGGACGCGGTCGCCGCGGAGCGGCGCCGCTCCCGGGACTTCTCCGGCGCCGACAACGGGTTCGACGGCTACGAGAGCCAGGACTTCACGGTGGACGCATTCGCGGAGGCGGAGCGTCCCTACGAGCAGCACGAGTACGGCGCCGCGGACCAGTACGCGGAGCGGCAGGGCGACTACGCGGCCACGGGCGCGTACGGTTCGGACCAGCACGACGGCTACAGCTACGAGCAGGGCGCGTACGACCAGGGCGCGGCCCACGGCTACGGCACCGGTGAGTTCCACACCGATCCGCAGGGCGGCGGCTACGGCCAGGAGTACGCCGACGAATACGGCCAGCCGCAGCAGTACGGCCAGCCGCCGGCGCAGCGCCAGGGACCGCCCGCGCAGTACCCGGCCGAGGAGACCTCGTACTTCGACACCGGCCTGATCGACGTCCGGCAATTCCAGCATGACGGCGGCTACACCCGCTGAACCGGCCTGGAACCGGCCCTGAGCCGGGCCGCCTGAGTGTGCTGAACCAGCCCTGAGCCGGGCCGTTCCCGAGTCGGCCCGGCTCTTTGGTAAGCTGGATGGCCGGTTGTGCTCCACCCTCCCCATCACCGCTGGAAGTCGTCATGCCTGCCGTATCCAAGCCACGCCGTCTCGACGCGCGGTCGCCGTTCGTCTTCGACGTGCGTGAACTGGGCCGCCGTGCGGGTGCGATGCGCGAGTTCGACCGGGAGCTTCCCGCTGCGGACCTGCTCGGCGGCGAGAACTCGGCCACGCTCGACGGCCTCTACTCGGCGGACGGCGCGGACCTGCAGCTGAGCCTGCGGGTCGAGTCCGTGGTGGAGGGGATGCTGGGCACCGGCCGGGTCTCCGGCTCACTGGTCGGCGAGTGCGTGCGCTGTCTCGATCCGATCGAGGTGGAGCTCGACGCCGATTTCCAGGAGCTGTTCTACTACGACGCCGCCGACCTGACCGCCCAGGAGGCGCAAGAGGCGCTGCTCGTGGTGGAGGACCTGATCGACGTCGGTCCGCTCGTGCGCGACGCGGTGATGCTGGAACTGCCGCTCCAGCCGCTGTGCCGGGAGGACTGCCCAGGGCTGTGCGCCGAGTGCGGTGCCCGACTGGCCGACGATCCCGATCACGGGCACGAGACCGTCGACCCGCGCTGGGCCGCGCTGAGCCGGCTGACGCCGGGCGGCTCCGGTAAGGTCGCCGGGAACGAAACGGGGGCCGGCCGGGAGACCGGCGGCTCCGAGCAGTGACGCGGCACGTATAAGATCCGAGCAGTTCAGTACGCAGTACTCAGTACTCAGTACCCGTAGCGGGCCGGCGGCCCGCGCGGGCGATGACCAGGAGAGTTCGAACCGTGGCCGTTCCGAAGCGCAAGAAGTCCCGCAGCCGCACCCGCTCGCGGCGTGCCCAGTGGAAGGCCGCGCCGCTGACCCTGGTCGCCTGTGACCGCTGCGGGGAGACCAAGCTCCCGCACACGCTGTGCGAGAACTGCGGCACCTACAACAAGCGTCAGGTCATCGCGGTCTGACGGCCGGGAGCCGCTCGTGACCGATTCCCAGGTGCCCCCGGCCGTGCTGGAGCAGCGCCTCGGCGTCCCGCTGGACCCGCGGCTGCTGCAGCGCGCGCTGACCCACCGGTCGTTCAGCTACGAAAACGGCAACGTGCCGACCAACGAGCGCCTCGAATTCCTCGGGGACTCGGTGCTCGGCCTCGTGGTCACCAGCACGCTGTACGACACGCATCCCGACCTGCCCGAGGGACAGCTGGCCAAGTTCCGCTCGCACGTGGTCAACTCGCGCGCGCTGGCGGACGTGGCCCGTTCGCTCGGGCTCGGGCAGTTCCTGCGCCTGGGCAAGGGCGAGGAGTCCACCGGCGGCCGGGACAAGTCCTCGATCCTGGCCGACACCATGGAGGCGCTGATCGGCGCCGTCTACCTGGACCACGACCTGGAAACCGCCGCGGGCCTGATCCACCGGCTCTTCGACGGCCTGATCGAGGCGTCCGCGGGGCTCGGCGCGGGACTGGACTGGAAGACCTCGCTGCAGGAGCTGACCGCGGAACACGGCCTCGGCGTGCCGGTGTACCTGGTCACCGAGGACGGCCCGGACCACGACAAGTTCTTCGAGGCGCGGGTCCGGGTCGCCGACCGGGAGTATCCGCCGGGGCGCGGCCGCTCGAAGAAGGTGGCCGAGCAGATCGCGGCCGAACACGCCTACCGCGCGATCCGCGCGGTGTTCGGTTCGGCCAAGGCGGAGCCCGATGCCGGAGCTGCCTGAGGTCGAAGTCGTGCGCCGGGGCCTGGAGCACTGGACGGCGGGACGCACGGTGGCGGCCGCGCACGCGCTGCACCCGAGGGCGTTACGGCGGCATGCCGCCGGGCCCGCGGACTTCGCGGCGCGGCTGGCCGGCCGGACCTTCGGGACCGCCCGGCGGCGCGGCAAGTACCTTTGGGTGCCGCTGTTCGGCCCCGGGCAGCAGTGGCGCGACGGCGACGACTTCGCCGAGGAGGCGCTGCTCGGGCATCTGGGCATGAGCGGCCAACTGCTCGTCCAGCCGGCCGCCGCGCCCGACGAGAAGCATCTGCGGGTCCGCGTCGTGTTCGCCGACGACGGTCCCCAGCTGCGTTTCGTGGATCAGCGCACCTTCGGCGGACTGTGCCTCGACCTGCTCAAGGACGGTGTCCCGGCGAGCGTCGCGCACATCGCCCGCGATCCGATGGATCCGCTGTTCGACGACGCGAAGTTCGTCGCCGCGCTGCGCGTCAAGAGCACCGGCGTCAAGCGGGCGCTGCTCGACCAGTCACTGATCAGCGGCGTCGGCAACATCTACGCCGACGAGGCACTGTGGCGGGCGAAGCTGCACTTCGAGCGGCCGGGTTCGACGCTGCGCCCGGCCGAGGCGGCCCGGCTGCTGGCCGCGGTCCGCGAGGTGCTGGCGGAGGCGCTGGCGGTCGGCGGCACCTCGTTCGACTCGCTGTACGTCAACGTCAACGGGGAGTCCGGCTACTTCTCCCGCTCCCTCAACGCCTACGGCCAGGCCGGCCGGCCATGCGGCCGCTGTCAGACCCCGATCGCCCGGGTGGCCTTCATGAACCGCTCGTCGTACTACTGCCCGCGATGTCAGCGGGCGCAGATGAAGAAGGCAAGTGCATGAACGCGCGGCAGGACGAGGTCGAGGCGCAGTACCGGGCAGTCGAGGCCGAACTGCTGCGCCGCTGGCCCGAGACCAGGCTCGAGCCGTCCCGGGACCGGATCGAAGACCTGATGGACCTGCTCGGTTCGCCGCAGCGTTCGTATCCCTCGATCCACATCACCGGAACCAACGGCAAGACCAGCACCGCGCGCATGATCGACGCGCTGCTGCGCGCGCTCAACCTGCGCACCGGCCGCACCACCAGCCCGCATCTGGAGCAGATGCGCGAGCGCATCTGCCTGGACGGCGAGCCGATCAGCCGGGAGCGTTTCGTCGAGGTCTACCGCGACGTGCAGCCCTTCGCCGAACTGGTGGACAAGCGCCGGCCGCACCCGCTGTCCTTCTTCGAGATGATCACCGGCATGGCTTACGCGGCGTTCGCGGACGCCCCGGTGGACGCCGCGGTCGTGGAGGTCGGGCTCGGCGGCAGCTGGGACTCGACCAACGTGATCGACGCGCAGGTCGCGGTCATCACCCCGATCTCCCTGGACCACACCCATCTGCTCGGCGACACCGTCGAGGACATCGCCTGGGAGAAGTCCGGGATCATCAAGCGCGACGCGCTCGCGGTGCTGGCGCAGCAGCCGGTGGAGGCCGCGCAGGTGCTGCTGCGCCAGGCGGCCGAGGTCGGCGCGACGGTGGCGCGCGAAGGCATCGAGTTCGGCGTGATGGACCGTCAGCTCGCGGTCGGCGGCCAGCGCCTCGTCATCAGGGGCCTGTCACACGAGTACGACGAGGTCCACCTGCCGCTGTACGGCGCGCACCAGGCGCACAACGCGGCCTGCGCCATCGCCGCCGTCGAGGCGTTCCTGGGCGCGGGCGCGGGCGGGGCGACGCTGGAACCGGACCTGGTACGCGAGGCGATGGCCGTGGTGCGCTCGCCGGGCCGCCTTGAGGTGGTGCGCCGCAGCCCGACCGTGCTGATCGACGCCGCGCACAACCCCGGCGGAGCGCTGGCCACCGCGGAGGCGATCGCCGAGGAGTTCGCGTTCGACCACCTGGTCGGCGTGATCGCGGCGATGCAGGACAAGGACGTGCGCGGTCTGCTCGAAGCCTTCGAGCCGGTGCTGGCCGAAGTGGTCATCACCCGCAACTCCACGCAGCGCGCGATGCCGGTGCGGGAACTGGCCGAGATCGCCGGGCAGGTCTTCGGCGCGGAACGGGTCACCGCGGTCGACCGGCTCGACGACGCGATCGAACGCGCCATCGCGTTGGCGGAGGGCGGCGTGCCGGACGCCTCGCTCGGCGGCTCCGGCGTGCTGATCACCGGTTCCGTGGTGACCGCGGGAGAGGCCGGCCGGCTGCTGCGCCGGTAGGCGGCCGTCCGCGCCCGAGACCCCGCCTGCTTCAATGGGATGTGTCACACCGAGCAGAAAGGGCGATCCGATGCGCCGGATGGCCGCGTCCGTACTGGTCTTCGAAGCATTCATCGCCCTGTTCTTCGGGTTGGTCGCGGCGAAGCTGCACCCGTCCGACGACTGGCTCGTGGCGGTCGTGCTCGGCGGCCTGTGCGTCCTGCTGTCCGGGTTGATGCGTTACCGCTGGGCTTACACGCTCGGCTGGATCCTGCAGGCCGGCTTCATCGCGGCCGGTTTCCTCGTGACGGACATGTTCGTGCTCGGAGTCGTGTTCACCGCGGTGTGGTGGGCGGGGCTGCACTACGGCGAGAAGGCGGAGCGCATCAAGGCCGGGCTTGTGGCCGCGCACGAGGCGCGGGCCGCGGCCGACGAGGGCGCGCGCGAGCACGGCGAGGGCGCGGCGGCCGGAACTTCTACAGACCGTCCTGGAGTGAAGACCCGCTGAGCTGGGTCATAACATCAAGGCAACCACAGACGTCGAAGCGGACGTCGCGCGACTGCTTGAGGAGATGATGGTGGCGACCCCCGTGGAACGCTCGCTCGTGTTGGTGAAGCCGGACGGTGTGCGCCGCGCGCTGATCGGCGAGATCATCCGGCGCATCGAGGCCAAGGGGATCAGGGTGGTCGCGCTGGACTTCCGGGCGCTGCCGCGCGAGCTGGTCGAGGAGCACTACGCCGAGCACGAGGGCAAGCCGTTCTTCGAGCCGCTGGTCTCGTTCATGACCTCCGGCCCCGTCGTCTCCATGATCATCGAGGGGCACCGCTGCATCGAGGCGTTCCGTCTCCTGGCCGGGGCCACCGACCCGGTCAAGGCCGCCCCCGGCACCATCCGCGGCGACCTGGCCACCGACATCGGCACCACGGTCGTGCAGAACCTGGTGCACGGGTCCGATTCGCCGGTCTCGGCCGAACGCGAGATCAAGCTGTTCTTCCCGCAAGAGTCCTGAGCTGAGCCGAGTCTGACTGAGCCGAGTCTGACTGAGCCGAGTTCTGGGCCGAGCCTGACCCCGAGAAGGCGTTCGAGCCCTCGGCGCCGCGCCCGACGCCGCGTCCGGTCCTGCGGGCGCGGCGTCAACCATGTGGCGTCCGCTCGCCCGGCGCGCCAGTGACATTGCGTCATCTTGGTCCCTCATCCGGTGGAACAGCCGTTTCCTTCGCGCAAATCGGCGGGAAGCACCCATAGGGTCTGAAGACGGGCGTGGGCGCTTCGGGAAGGTAGCTGGGACAACATGGGCATGTCGGTCGTCGGCCGTGACATCGCGGTGGACCTCGGAACGGCGAACACGCTGGTCTACGTGCGCGGCAAGGGGATCGTGCTCAACGAGCCGTCCGTGGTCGCGGTCAACACGCACAACGGTGCGGTGCTGGCCGTGGGCTCGGAGGCGAAGAAGATGATGGGCCGCACTCCCGGCAACATCGTCGCCATCCGCCCGCTCAAGGACGGGGTCATCGCCGACTTCGAGATCGCGGAACGGATGCTGCGTTACTTCATCCGCAAGGTGCACCATCGCCGGTTGCTCGCCCAGCCACGGGTGGTCATCTGCGTTCCCAGCGGCATCACCGGGGTCGAGCGGCGCGCGGTCGAGGACGCCGCCGACGCCGCCGGGGCGCGCCAGGTGCATCTGATCGAGGAGCCGATGGCGGCGGCGATCGGCGCCGGGCTGCCGATCCAGGAGGCCACCGGCAACATGGTGGTGGACATCGGCGGCGGCACCACGGAAGTCGCCGTGATCTCCTACGCGGGCATCGTCACCGCGTCCTCGATCCGCACCGCCGGGGACGAGCTGGACAACGCGATCATCCAGTACGCCAAGAAGGAGTACTCCCTGCTGCTCGGCGAACGCACCGCCGAGGAGCTGAAGATCACCCTCGGGTCGGCCGACGAACAGGACTCGGAGCTGCACGCCGAGGTGCGCGGGCGGGATCTGGTCTCCGGGCTGCCCAAGGTCATCGTGCTGACCTCGACCGAGTTGCGGCGCGCGCTCGACGAGCCGGTCGCCGCGATCGTCGACGCGGTCAAGGACACCCTGGACAAGTGCCCGCCGGAGCTGTCCGGCGACATCATGGACCGCGGCATCGTGCTCACCGGAGGCGGCGCCCTGCTGCGCGGCCTGGACCAGCGGCTGCGCCGCGAGACCGGCATGCCGGTGCTGATCGCGGAGAACCCGCTGGACTCCGTGGTGCTCGGCTCGGGCCGCTGCGTCGACGAGTTCGACGCGCTCCAGCCGGTGCTCGGCGCCCAGAGCCGCAGGTAGCGGGGCGGATGACGGTGCTGGAAACAGTCACGGTGCTGGTATCGATCAGGGCACTGGAATCAGTCAGGGCGCTGAGATCGAACGCGGTGGTGCGATGAAAGGCGCGGTCATATGCGCGACACGCGCCGTACCAGGGTGGTGCTGGCCGGCCTGCTGCTCGCGGGTCTCGCGCTGATCACCTTCGACGCGCACGGGGCGCGCCCCGGCGAGCCGCGGCCGCTGGGCAAGCTGCGCTCCCTCGGCCAGGCCGTGCTCGGGCCGGTCGAGCGCGGGGCGGACAGCGGCGTGCGGGCGATCGGCTCCGTCTTCCACGGCTTTGGCCGCTCCTCCGCGGACCAGCAGCGCATCGCCCAGCTGAACGCCCAGGTCGCCGCGCTCAGGAACCAGCTGGAGAGCGGCACACAGGACCACCACCGCGCGCAGCAGCTTGACAGACTGCTGCGGTTGACCGCCCTCGGCGGCCTCAAGACGGTGCCCGCGCGGCTGGTGGCTCTCTCGCCCGAGCAGGACGGCACCTGGTCCGCGACCATCGACGCGGGCCGGCGCGACGGGATCGCCGAGAACCAGACCGTCCTGGACGGCGACGGGCTCGTGGGCCGCACCACCGACGTCGGTCCCCATTCCGCGACCGTGCTGCTGGCGGCCGACCCGGCCTCCACCGTCGGGGTCCGGTTGGCCGGGTCCGGCACCATCGGCACCGCGACCGGGCAGAACCCGCACACCCTGCGCGTGGAGTTCCTCGACCCCCAGTTGCAGGTCAAGCCCGGCGCCGTCGTGGTCACGCTCGGGTCGGCCGGCGACGCGCCGTTCGTGCCAGGCGTCCCGATCGGGACGGTGCGCCAGGTGGTCGCGACGCCGGGGGCGCTGACGCGGACAGTCCTGGTGACTCCGTACGTGGACGCCACCTCCGTCGACACCGTGGCAGTGGTCGTGCAACCGCCGCGCACCGACCCCCGCGACGCGATGGTGCCCGCCGTGGCGCCCGATGCGCCGCGGCCGTAGCGAACCGGGCAGGAGGAGACCAGGACGCCATGCGGACCCTGCTGCGCGCCGCTCTCGTCGCGACCGCCGCGATCGTGACACTGGTGCTGGAGCTTTCCGTCGCGCCACGGCTGCACCTGCCCTACGCGGTTCCCGACCTGGTGGTGCTCGCCGTCTTCGCGTTCGCCGCGCAATGGGGCGCCGCCGCCGGCGCGTCGGCCGGGTTCGCGATCGGCCTGGTGCAGGACCTGGCCCCGCCCGGGCTCGGCGCGCTCGGCCGCAACGCGCTGGTGCTCACCGTCGTCGGCGCGCTGGCCGGCCGGGTCGGCCGCGAGGTGCACCGCTCCGCGCTGCGCACCAGTGCGCTGGCCGGCTCGCTCGCGGCCCTGGCCATGGTGCTCGATCTGCTGATCGGCCTGGCGCTCGGCGGCGGCGTCGGACTTTCGCCGGCCGGTGTGCCGCGCGCCCTGGGCGCCTGCGCGCTGTACACCGCGGTCGCCACGCCGCTGATCGTGCCCGGTCTGGCCGCGCTGGCCCGCCGCACGGACGGCCCCGGCGCCCGGCTGCTCGCACCGCCCGGCAGCGCGTTCGGTGTTCCGGTGCCGACCCGGTCCGGGCCGGCCGAGCCCGCGCCGGGCGAGTCGGCATCGGCCGAGTCCGCGTCGGCGCAGTCCGCGCCGGCCGGCTCCGAGAGCGAAAGGGTGTGATCTGATTGCCGGTCCCGCAGCCCGCGCGCAGCCGCGTCGCCGTCGTACAGGTTCTGGTGCTGGCGCTGCTGGGTACGCTCGGCGCCCGGCTCTGGTTCCTCCAGGTGCGCTCCGGGGCCCAGTTCCAGCAGGCTGCCGCGGCGAACGACCTGCGCTCCGTGGTGACCGCCGCGGTGCGCGGTTCGATCCTCGACGACCAGGGCCGCGCGCTGGTGGACAACCGCACCGTCCTGGACGTGACCGTCGATCTCAATACCCTGGCGCGAGAGCCGCAGTCGGGCCGGCCCGTGCTGGAGCGCCTCGCCGCCGCGCTCGGCGTGCCCGCCGCGCAGATCGAACAGCGGGCTCGGCTGTGCTCGCCGACGGTGGGCCAGCCGTGCTGGACCGGTTCGCCCTACCAGCCGGTACCGGTCGCGCGGGACGTGCCGACGCGGCTCGCGGTCAAGATCATGGAGGAGCGCGACCGGTTTCCCGGTGTCTCCGCCGTGCCCGGGGCGCAGCGCGTGTTCCCCGAGCCGTACGGTGCGCAGGCCGCACAGGTCCTCGGCTACCTGTCCCCGGTCACCCCGGGCGAGCTGGACGCCCCGGACACGAAGTATCAGCCTACTGACATGGTGGGCCGCTCCGGCCTGGAGCAGACCCACGACGACGAACTGCGCGGCGTCTCCGGTGTGGCCGAGGTCGCCGTCGACAACCTGGGCCGGGCGGTGCGCACCGTCTCCGCCACGCCGCCGGTGCCCGGCGACGACCTGGTCACCACCCTCGACGCGCACGTGCAGGCGGTCGCCGAGCAACAGCTTGCCGCCGCGGTCAAGTCCGCGCGCAACGGCTGGGACAAGAACTCGGGGACCCGCTACAAGGCCGACTCGGGCGCCGTCGTCGTGCTCGACGTCAACACCGGCGGCGTGGTCGCGATGGCCACCTACCCGAGCTACGACCCGAGCGTGTGGAGCGACGGGGTCAGCGCCGCGCAGTACGCGCGCCTTACCGACCCCAAGGCGGGCACGCCGCTGCTGGACCGCGCCTACCAGGGCCAGTTCGCCCCCGGATCCACCTTCAAGCTGGTGACCGCCTCCGCGATGCTCCAGGACGGCTTCCCGGCGCGCGGGGTCTACGACTGCTCGCCCTCCTTCGACGTCGGCAGCCAGTCCTTCCACAACTTCGAGGGCGAGGCGTTCGGCCCGATCACGCTCAAGCGTGCCATCGAAGTGTCCTGCGACACGGTGTTCTACCGGGCCGCGTACCAGATGTGGCTGCGCGACGGCGGCAACCGTCCGGTCACGCACCCGGCCGACCCGGTGCAGACCATGGCCGCGGCCTATGGCTTCGGCCGCGCGACCGGTATCGACCTGCCCGGCGAATCCCCCGGCGACGTGCAGAACCGGCAGGAGAAGCTGGCCACCTGGAAGCAGATGAAGGACATCTGGTGCCGCCGCGCCCAGACCGGCTACCCGGAGGTGGCCGGCTCCGACCCGGCCAGGGCCGCGTATCTCAAGCAGATCGCCCACGAGAACTGCCAGGACGGCTGGCAGTTCCGCGGCGGCGACGCGGTGATCGAGGCGATCGGCCAGGGCGGCATCCTGGTCACCCCGCTGCAACTGGCCCGCGCCTACGCGGCGCTTGCCAACGGCGGCACCCTGTACCAGCCCCACCTCGAGAAGGCGGTCATCGCCCCGGACGGCCACGTGGTCTCGACCTACCGGCCGAAGGTGGTCGGGCATGTGCCGGTCTCGCCGGCGACGCGCTCCTTTCTGGTCAGCGCGTTCGAGGGGGTGGCCCAGGAGGGCACCGCCTCCGGTGTGTACGGACCCTGGCCGCAGAACCGGATCGCGGTCGGCGCGAAGACCGGAACCGCGGACGTGTACGGCAAACAGGCCACCTCGGTCTTCGCCTCGTTCCTGCCGGCGGACCACCCGCAGTACGCGGTCGCGATGATGGTCTCCCAGGCCGGCCAGGGCGCGATGGTCTCCGGACCGGCGGTGGAGAAGATCGAGGAGGCGCTCTACGGCGTCCAGGGCGGCGCGATCAACCCGCGGGCGGCCCTGCTGCCGCAGCCGCCCGCCACGCTGCCGGGCATCCGGCCGGACGGGACGCTCGTCGCACCGGCCGACCAGGTGCTGCCGCCCGCATGCCTGCCGCCGCCCGGCTATGGCGTCTCGCAGGCGTTGCCGCCGGCTTTCACCGAGCCTTCGGTGCTCGCCGCGCCGCCCTACTACCTGCCTGAGCGCCGATACGCCGGCCTCTTCCAGGCCGGGGCGCTCGCGTGATCATCGGCGAGAGGGCCGGCGTCCCGGCGGTCACCGTCGCGCTGGGCGATTCGCCGACGGACCGGGTCCGCGCGGCCGCGCGGCGCGGGGGAGCGCTGCGACGCTTCGACTGGGCCCTGGCGGTGTCGGCGAGCGCCCTGGCCGTCCTCGGCGCGATCCTGGTCTGGTCGGCCACCCGCGAGCGCGGCCGGCTGACCGGCGGCGATCCCCAGTACTTCCTCAAGCGGCACCTGCTCAACCTCGCCGTCGGGCTGGTGCTGGCCGCCGCGGTCAGCGCGCTGGACCACAAGCGTATGCGGGCGCTGACTCCGGCGGTGTACCTGTTCGCGATCCTCGGCCTGTTCGCGGTGCTCTCCCCGCTCGGCTCGACCGTCAACGGCGCCCGCTCCTGGATCGAGCTCGGCGCCGGCTTCTCCATCCAGCCGGCCGAGTTCGCGAAGGTCGGCGTCGTCATGGCGGCCGCGATGGCGATGTCCGCCCGCCCCGCGGTGCGCCGCGCGCCGGACATGCTCGCTCCGGTGTTCGACGCGCGCCGGCCCGGCGACGCGCCCTCGGGCCGCCTGATCGGGCTCGCGCTGCTGGCCGCGGCCGTGCCCACCGGCCTGATCGCGCTGCTGCCGGACCTGGGTACGACGATGGTGGTCGTCGCGACGATGGCGGGTGTGATCGTCGTCTCCGGGGTCAGGCTGCGCCTGCTGTTGCTGCTCGGGCTCGCCGCGGCGGGCGCGGTCGCGCTCGTGGTGAAGTTCCACCTGCTGGCCGCTCACCAGGTCAACCGGTTCGCCGCCTTCGCGGACCCGAACCTCGATCCGCAGGGCGTCGGCTACAACACCCACCAGGCGAGGCTGGCCATCGGCTCCGGCGGGATCTTCGGTCAGGGCCTGTTCCACGGCGCGCAGACCAACGGCCAGTTCGTGCCCGAGCAGCAGACCGACTTCGTGTTCACCGTCGCCGGAGAGGAACTCGGCCTGGTCGGCGGCCTGGTGATCATCGCGCTGTTCGGGGTGCTGCTGTGGCGCGCCTGCGTGATCGCCCGCGGCGCGACCGAACCGTTCCAGCTGCTGCTGGCCGCCGGCGTGCTCAGCTGGTTCACGTTCCAGACCTTCGAGAACATCGGCATGACGCTCGGGATCATGCCGGTGGCCGGCATCCCGCTGCCGTTCGTCTCCTACGGCGGCTCCTCGATGTTCGCCAATTTCATCGCGGTGGGCCTGCTGGAGAACGTCCGGCTGCGCTCCACCAGATAGGCGGCGCGGACCAGGTAGCCTGGGACGGTGGTGAACTCCGTCTGGCCCCGGCTCGAAGCCCTGCTGCCGTCCGTGCGCAAACCGATCCAGTACGTCGGCGGGGAGCTGAACTCCACGGTGAAGGAGTGGGACGCCTGCGACGTGCGCTGGGCGCTGATGTACCCGGACGCCTACGAGGTGGGGCTGCCGAACCAGGGCACCATGATCCTCTACGAGGTGCTCAACGAGCGCGAGGGCGTGCTGGCCGAGCGCACCTACTCGGTGTGGCCGGACCTGGAAGCGCTCATGCGCGAGCACGGGGTGCCGCAGTTCACCGTGGACGCGCACCGGCCGCTGGGCGCCTTCGACCTGTTCGGCGTCTCCTTCTCCACCGAGCTGGGCTATACGAACATGCTCACGGCGCTCGACCTGGCCGGCATCCCGATGGCGGCCGTGGACCGCGACGAGTCGCACCCGGTCGTCATCGCCGGCGGGCACGCCGCGTTCAATCCCGAGCCGATCGCGGACTTCGTCGACGCGGCGGTTCTCGGCGACGGCGAGCAGGCGGTGCTCACGATCACCGACATCGTGCGCGCGTGGAAGGCCGAGGGCAGGCCCGGCGGCCGCGACGAACTGCTGATGCGGCTCGCCCGCACCGGGGGTGTCTACGTCCCGCGCTTCTACGACGTCGAATACCTCCCGGACGGGCGGATCAAGCGCGTGGTGCCGAACCGGCCCGGCGTGCCGTGGCGGGTCTCGAAGCACACGGTCATGGACCTCGACGAGTGGCCGTATCCGAAGCGGCCGCTGGTCCCGCTGGCGGAGACCGTGCACGAGCGGATGAGCGTGGAGATCTTCCGCGGCTGCACCCGCGGCTGCCGGTTCTGCCAGGCCGGGATGATCACCCGCCCGGTGCGCGAGCGCTCGATCACCGGCGTCGGCGAGATGGTCGAGCAGGGACTTTCCGCCACCGGGTACGAGGAGGTCGGGCTGCTCTCGCTCTCCTCGGCCGACCACAGCGAGATCGCCGAGATCGCCAAGGGGCTGGCCGACCGGTACGAGGGGACGCAGACCTCGCTCTCGCTGCCCTCCACGCGCGTCGACGCGTTCAACATCGACCTGGCCAACGAGCTGTCCCGCAACGGTCGTCGCAGCGGCCTGACGTTTGCGCCGGAGGGCGGCAGCGAGCGGATCCGCCGCGTCATCAACAAGATGGTCAGCGAGCAGGACCTGATCCGCACGGTCACCGCCGCGTACTCGGCGGGCTGGCGGCAGGTCAAGCTGTACTTCATGTGCGGCCTGCCGACCGAGACCGACGAGGACGTGCTTCAGATCGCGCAGATGGCGCGCAACGTGATCAAGGCGGGTCGTGAGGCCGCGGGCACCCGGGACATCCGCTGCACGGTGTCGATCGGCGGCTTCGTGCCCAAGCCGCACACGCCGTTCCAGTGGGCCGGGCAGTTGGGCGCCGAGGAGACGGACGCGCGCCTGGCCAAGCTGCGCGACGCGATCCGCGCCGACCGGGACTACGGCCGCGCGATCGGCTTCCGCTACCACGACGGCAAGCCGGGCATCGTCGAGGGCCTGCTCTCCCGCGGAGACCGGAGAGTGGGCAAGGTCATCCGCGCCGTGTACGACGACGGCGGCCGGTTCGACGGCTGGAGCGAGTTCTTCTCCTACGAGCGCTGGATGCTGGCCGCGCAGCGGGCGCTCAAGGACGAGCCGGTCGACGTGGCCTGGTACACCACGCGGGAGCGGGACCAGGTCGAGGTGCTGCCGTGGGACCACCTGGACTCCGGTCTGGACCGCGAGTGGCTGTGGGAGGACTGGCAGGACGCGCTGCGCGAGGTCGAGGTCGACGACTGCCGGTGGACGCCGTGCTTCGACTGCGGCGTGTGCCCGCAGATGCAGACCGAGATCCAGGTCGGCCCGACCGGCAAGAAGCTGCTGCCGCTGACAGTGGTCTGATCCCAGCGACGGTTACGCCGGTGTCTCCCGGCGTCCCGTGCGTCGGCGGCGGTTCATCGACGGCGGGGCGCGCGTCCGCGTTGCTTCCGCGCCGGCGTGCGTCCGCAGACCGGCGCGCGAGGCGCGCGCACCGGCCGGTCGTGCGACCCCGCGCGCGCTCTGCTCTCAGACGTCTGTTTCCCGCCATGATCCAAGATCTGCTATGACCCACGGTGAGAGAACCGGTACGGTCGGTGGCATGGTTGATCGAATCGGGCGCGGGGGCGCCGTGGAACCGGTCTGGGACACCCTCACACACCATGAGGACTACGCGATCCCGTACTGGGTCTCCGAGAACGTCACGGTACACATGTGGCAGGCGATGCCGGAGAGCCTGTGCCGGCGGCTGGAGGTGGTCGACGGACGGGCCGTGCTGCTCGGCTCGCCCACCGATGACCATCAGGGTGCGGCGTTGAGCCTGGGGATCGGGCTGCGATCGCACGCGCGTGCCTACGCGCAGGCCAGCGGTCGGCCGGTGGACGCGCTGTACGGCTACGACCTGCGTCTGCGTACTGATCCGCTGCATCACCGCCGGCCCGACGTGATCGTGTACGGGCAGGCGCCGGGCCGCGGGCTGCCCACGCCGTCGGACACGCTGCTGGTCGTCGAGGTGGTCTCGCCGTCCAGCCGGGTGATCGACACCGTGCACAAGTCCGCCGAGTACGCCGCGGCCGGAGTGCCGCACTACTGGACCGTGGAGACCGGCGACGGGTCGATCTGCGCCATCAGCTGGTACGCGCTCCCGGACGGCGACAAGCGCTACCGGCTGCGGGCCCAGTGGACCCCGCAGCTGACCCCGGAAGGGATCTGGACCGACGCGCCGTTTCCGATCCGCATCGCATGGGACGAACTCGCGTTCTAGAGGGTTCTGGACGGAAGGACGTCCGCGGGACGAACAGCGGATCCCGACCTGGTCGACCCGCCCGCCGTCGTCGTCATCGTGATCGTCGGCCGATTCGACGTGGACGAGGCCATCCCGTGCCGGCGACCACGACTGGACCACGAGGTGCGCGCGCGGCGTCCAACGACATTACCTGCGGGTAACCTGGTCTGGATTCATGCGTGTGGCGGTTCTAGGCTTGCGCCATGACGACGAGCGGTGTGACTCCCCAGACGGCCCCCGGTCCGGCGCCGGGCGCCGGTGCGAACGGCGCGGCGACGCGGCTGGAGACGATCCGGCCCCACCTGCCCCGCGAGTTCGTCGCCAGGCTGGTCGAGGACGTCGTGGTCGGTTCCAACGCCGGCACGACGCCCATCCACGCTCCCGTCACCGGGGAGGTCATCGTCGAGCTGCCGCAGTCCGCGCCCGGCGACGTGCGCCTGGCCTTCCAGAAGGCGCGCGCCGCGCAGCCGGCCTGGGCCGCGCGGCCGGTCGGGGAACGGGCCGCGGTGCTGCGCCGCCTGCACGATCTGCTGTTCGACAACGAGCCGCACCTGCTGAACCTGGTGCAGATCGAGACCGGCAAGGCCAGGCTGCACGCCTACGAGGAGCTGGCCGGCGCGGCCGCGGCGCTGCGGCACTACGCGGCGGCCGCGCCGGGGTACCTCAAGACCCGGCGCCGCGCCGGCATCCTGCCCGGACTGACCAAGGTGTCCGAGGTCCGCCACCCGAAGGGCGTAGTCGGCCTGATCACGCCGTGGAACTACCCGCTCGCGCTCGTCGTCATGGACATAGCGCCGGCGCTGGTCGCAGGCAACGCGGTGGTGCACAAACCGGACAACGCGACCACGCTCACAGCGCTGTACCTGCGCCAGTTCGCGGTGCGCGCCGGGCTGCCACAGGACGCGTGGCAGATCGTCACCGGAGAGGGTCCGGTGACCGGCCCGGCCGTGGTCGACCACGCCGACTACGTCGCCTTCACCGGCTCGACCCGCACCGGCCGGCAGGTCGCGCAGCAGGCCGCCGGCCGGCTGATCGGCTGCTCGCTGGAACTCGGCGGTAAGAACTCGATGATCGTGTTCGACGACGCCGATCTGGAGAAGGCGGTGCAGGGGGCGCTGCGCGGCTGCTTCTCCTCGGCCGGGCAGCTGTGCGTGTCCTTCGAGCGGATATACGTGCACTACTCCCTGCACGATCAGTTCCTTGAGCGGTTCGTCACGGAGACCAAGGCGCTGCGGCTCGGCGGCGGTCTCGACTACGGGGCCGACGTCGGTTCGCTCGCCTCGACCCGGCAGTTGGAGTCCGTCACGCTGCACGTCGAGGACGCCCGCGCGAAGGGCGCGAAGGTGCTCGCCGGCGGCCGGCGCCGGCCCGACGTCGGCTCGCTGTTCTACGAGCCCACCATTCTCTCCGGGGTGACCGCCGCGATGAACGTGTACGCGCAGGAGACCTTCGGCCCGGTGGTGTCCGTGTTCGGATTCAAGAACGAGGCCGAGGTGCTGGAAGCGGCCAACGACACGGTCTACGGCCTGAACGCCGCGGTGTGGACCCGTGACGCGAAGCGCGCCCGCGAGGCCGCGCTGCGCCTGCACTCGGGCATGGTCAACGTGAACGAGGCGTACGGCGCCGCGTTCGGTTCCGTCGCCGCGGCCATCGGCGGGATGGGTGATTCCGGGCTCGGCCGACGCAACGGAGCCGAAGGAATACACCGATACACCGAGTTGCAGACGATAGCGCGGCAGACGGTGTTGCCGCTCGCGCCGTGGTTCGGCGAGTCACCCGAGCGTTACACCAAACAGCTGACTTTCTCGCTGCGGCTGCTCAAGCGTCTCGGACTGAAGTAGCGGTTGAACACGCGAACGAATACGCGAACCAATCTCGATCGCACGGCTCGCCGAGCGGCCGTGCGGCGCGCCCGATATGGGTAAAGACTTGGTAATGTCTGCCACCCGGCTATCTGCCGCCGTGCCCGGGCCAGTAGCGTGTAGGTGCAGATGGCACCGAACCGTCACCTCTGCGAGGGCCTTGGGGCTTGGGGGAGCGCGGGAATGGTGGATCTGACAACCTCACAGTTGTCCTATACGCAGAATTCCTGATTCGACGGGGATGGTGAACGATGGCCGGAGCCTATACAACCGACGCTGCGGTGATGCAGAAGGCGGCTCAGCAGGTGCAGCAGGTCAGCGAGGAGATCAACTCCGAACTGCGCTCCCTGATGAGCAGCCTTGAGCCGGTCGCCTCGTCCTGGAAGGGCAGTGCGGCCAGTGCTTTCCAGCAGCTGATGGCGCGTTGGCAGGAGGACGCCAGCAAGCTGACGCAGGCGCTGGACGGAATCGCCGGCATGCTCGACTCGACGACGAAGACCTACTCGCAGGCTGAAGAGTCCAACGCCTCGCAGATCAGCCAGATTCTCGGTAGCCTCGGCTGACCGGGCGGCGGACGGTCAGCGGGTTCTTCATCCCGCCACGGGGCGGGTCTTCATACGTACGAGGGGAGTAGCGCAGATGGGTTACGATCAGGGTCACGTGATGGTGACCTTCGCGACCATCGCGGAGGCATCGCAGAACGTGCAGCGCACCTACCAGAGCCTTGAGCAGAAGCTGAACGACCTGCACCAGTTCCTGCAGCCGATGGTGGCCGAGTGGACCGGTTCGGCCGCCGAGCAGTACCAGCAGAAGCAGCAGCAGTGGAACCAGGCCCAGACGGACCTCGGCAACGTGCTGCAGACCATCGGCCGGGTGCTGGAGGACACGCACACCGCCTACACGCAGACCGAGCAGGCCAACAGCCAGGCCTGGGCCTGAGGTCGAGCCCGAGGCGCATCGTGCCCGGTCTTTCCGGTCCGCGTCCGCGGATCGAACAGACCGGCGCACTCTGATCGCGTTCTGATAATGTGCCGAGCGTGCTTCGGTCGCGGCGATTTGGCTATGGCTTTCCGGCAGGTCCGGTGGGCCAGGCGGTCGCGCGCTGACGAACACGGCGAGACCTCATCCGGCGCCCCGGACCCCGCAGGGTCCGGGGCGCCGTCGCGTCCGAGGTCGGACCGCGCGGCTCCCGGCGCCTTCCCGGCAGGAAGGACCGACCGACCATGAACACCGCCGACACGCCCACCGCCGACACACCTACCGTCGTCACCTCCGACGATGACGCAGTGCACTGCGGCCGTGAACGCATCGACGCGCTGGACGCGCAGATCACCGCCCTGGTGCTGAGCCGCGTCGAGGCCTCGCGGCAGATCCAGGCGGCCCGCGTCGCCGACGGCGGCCGCCGGGTCGACCTGCGCCGGGAGACCGAGATCATCGGCCGGTACAGCGCCGCGCTCGGCCGCCCGGGCATCGCGATCGCGATGGCGTTGCTGGAACTCGGCCGCGGACGCGCGTAACCGGACGTCCGTTCAGTCGTTGTCCCGGGCGGATGGGCCGGGGCGAACGGCCGCGGCCGAGAACGAGCGACGACCGGACCGTGGTTGTGGGACCTCGTCTCGGTGCGTGTCTGCCGGCAGGGGACAGTCGGCGGACGTCCGCGTACCCTTCCTTCTTCGCGGCCGGCCGCCGCTACAGCGGTTCCGGCCGGCCGCGAAGAGCCCCGTAGACTGGTGCGCACTATGGACTCCACCACCCCGCTGGTCCTCGTCATCGACTTCGGCGCCCAGTACGCCCAGCTGATCGCCCGCCGGGTCCGCGAGGCGCGCGTCTACAGCGAAATCGTGCCGCACGATCTGTCCGTCGCCGAGATACTGGCGAAACGGCCGGCCGCGATCATCCTTTCCGGCGGTCCCTCCTCCGTGTACGCCGAGGGCGCCCCGAGCGTGGGGGCGGAGCTGTTCCGGGCGGGCGTGCCCACATTCGGCATCTGCTACGGCTTCCAGGCCATGGCGCGCGCGCTCGGCGGCGTGGTCGACAAGACCGGCACCAGCGAGTACGGCGGCACCGACCTGGTGGTCGGCGAGCCGGCCTCGACCCTCTTCGCAGGCACCGCGCCGGCGCAGTCCGTCTGGATGTCGCACGGCGACTCGGTGGTCGCCGCGCCCGAGGGCTTCCGGGTCAGCGCGAGCACGCCCGGCACGCCGGTGGCCGCCTTCGAGGACGACGAACTGCGGTTGTACGGCGTCCAGTACCACCCCGAGGTGATGCACTCCGAGTACGGGCAGAAGGTGCTGGAGAACTTCCTTTACCGCGGCGCCGGCATCACGCCGAGCTGGACCATGGTCAACATCGTGGACGAGGCCGTCGCGTCGATCCGCGCCCAGGTCGGCGAGCGGCGCGCGATCTGCGGCCTGTCCGGCGGCGTGGACTCCGCGGTGGCCGCGGCCCTCGTGCAACGCGCCATCGGCAACCGGCTCACCTGCGTTTTCGTGGACCACGGGCTGCTGCGCAAGGGAGAGGCGGAGCAGGTCGAGAAGGACTTCGTCGCGGCCACCGGCGTCGCGCTGAAGGTGGTCGACGCCAGGCGGCGCTTCCTCGACGCGCTGGCCGGGGTGAGCGACCCCGAGGAGAAGCGCAAGATCATCGGCCGGGAGTTCATCCGGGTCTTCGAGCAGGCGCAGGCGCAGATCGTCGAGCAGTCCGCGAAGCAGGCCGCGCAGGACGAGCGCCAGGAGCCGTCCGCGCACAGCGCTTCGTTCTCCGACTGGTGCCTCGTGCAGGGCACGCTCTACCCGGACGTGGTGGAGTCCGGCGGCGGCGCGGGCACCGCGAACATCAAGTCGCACCACAACGTCGGCGGCCTGCCCGACGACCTCGAATTCGAGCTCGTCGAACCGCTGCGCAAGCTGTTCAAGGACGAGGTGCGCCGGGTCGGCGAGGAACTGGGCCTGCCCGCGGAGATAGTCTGGCGCCAGCCCTTCCCCGGGCCGGGCCTGGGCATCCGCATCGTCGGCGAGGTCACCGAGCAGCGGCTGGACCTGCTGCGCGAGGCGGACGCGATCGCCCGCGAGGAGCTGACCCGCGCCGGGCTCGACCGGGACATCTGGCAGTGCCCTGTGGTGCTGCTCGCGGAGGTGCGCTCGGTGGGCGTGCAGGGAGACGGGCGCACCTACGGCCACCCGATCGTGCTGCGCCCGGTTTCCTCCGAGGACGCGATGACCGCGGACTGGACCCGGCTGCCGTACGACGTGCTGGCGCGGATCTCCACGCGGATAACGAACGAGGTGCGCGACATCAACCGGGTCGCGCTGGACGTGACTTCGAAGCCGCCGGGCACCATCGAGTGGGAGTGAGCCGCGAAGGCCGGGCCGCCCCGGCTCGCGGTGTCGTTTTCCCGTAACGGATTGCGCCGCGGTCCGCTGTACCCGCCCGGGGCGCGCCCTCACCGGTGTACGCTCCGATCCTGCTGCTCGATCGCGAACGTACGAAGAATCATCATCGCGTTGCCAGGGAGGGGGCGGGCGTGGCCCACGGACCGGATTGCCACTGCTCGGTCCGGCGGGACTACGACCTCGAACTCGCGCAGTTCGCCGACCGCTGTCTGGAGTTCGCCCGCGGGGAAGGCGTGCCCGCCGCGCTGGCGCACTCCGAGTCCGGCGCGAAGCAGTGGGTCTCCGACGAGCTGACCCGGCGGGCCGGACGGCTGGCCGCGGTCTCGCGCCGGGAGAACGCCGCCTGGATCGCGCTGGTCGGCCGGCAGGCGCAACGGGGTGCCTGGTGGCTGCTGGCCGCCGTGCTGGTGCTCGATCTGGCCACGCTGCCGCTCTCGGCGGGCTGGACCCTGCCGCGCACGGCCACGCCGCTGGCCTTCCTCGCCTTCGCGGCGCTGTTCACGCTGTTCAGCCTGGTGCACGGCGACATCGGCGGCGTGCTGTGCTTCCTGGTGGGTGTGGACGGGCGGCTCTCGCTGCCGCGCACCCTGGGCGTGCTGTGGGCGTCCAGCCTGGCCACCGCGTTCGTCTACTTCGGAATCGAGGACATAGCCGCGGGTTCGGCGGCGGACCGGGCGCAGGTCGCCGCGGCGATCTCGCATCCGCACTGGGAGTACCTGGCGCTGCTGGCCGCGCCGGTGTTCGTGGCCGTGGTCAGCGGCGCGGTCAGCGCGGCGCGCATGCGCCGCAGGGCGGCGCCCTACCTGCCGGGCCAGCGCTCGCAACTGCGCGACCTGCTGGTCGAGGAGAGCGGCCTGGGCTCGCTGGCCGCGGCGGTGTGGCTGCCGGTGAACCTGGTCGGGGTGCTGTTCCTCGTGGTCGGCCTGGCGAAGAACCCGTACCAGCTGCCGCGGCTGCCCGACGCGGTCACCGTGATCGCGCTCGGCGCGGCGGCGCTGTATCTGGGCGTGAAGCTGACCGAGGTGCGCAAGCCGGTCCTGGTCTCGGTCGTCAGGGTTCGCACACCGGGCGAGCCGGACGGCCCGATCCGCCAGGGCGACGAGATCGAGATCCGCGGCCTGGGCTTCGTCCCCGCGGCGGCCCGCGCCCCGGACCAGCTCTCCCGGATCGTGGTCAAGCTCGGCCCGGTGCACATCCACGTCCCGCTGGTTCCGGATCAGGACGGCGGGTTCGCCAACCCGACCGACACGAGTGTCACCGTCCCGATTCCGTACGAGGCCGAACCCGGCCCGTGGACGGTGCGCGTGGTGACGGCCGCGGGCCTGGAGACCGACGACTACCCGCTGGACATCCTCGCCGACGAGGTCTGATACGTCCCGCGCCGGCGTCCTACCGGTCGCCGCGGCTCGACCGGGTGTGGCTCTCGCGGCGGGCTCGCACGAACGCTCCGACCACCCCGGACAGGCCGAGGCCGAGCAGCAGGAACGAGCCCGTCCAGCCCGCGTTGACGGTAAGGTGGCCGCCCGACGCGAGTAGGTACGCGCCGCCGAGCAGGAAGAACACCAGACCGACACCGATCGACACCGGGTCGGCCGCGCCGCGCGTCGACGGCTTGGGGCGCTGCCGCGCGGATGCGCGCGGATGCTCGGGGCCGCTCGCCACGGTCGCCTCCTGGAGGGTCGGATAGTCGGGTACCGGGACCGCGAACGTCTCGCCGGTCGCGGTGAACGGCTCGCGGAGGGTCAGGTGTTCGGCCTCTGAGTTCGGGCCGGAATCCGGCCGCTCGGCCGCCCGGCCGGCCGCCGGGGTTTCGCGCGGTTCGTCAGGCACGGTCCACCTCCAAAGATCCCATGCCCACCTTGATGTCCAGCACGATGGTTCCGTGGGAGCCGGCTAAGGCCGGTTCGGCGAAGCCGTCGGTCAGGTCGATCCCGTTGTGCTCGGAGTCGTCGGGGAAGAGGATGTGGCCGGCGCCGACGTGCGCGGTGATCTCGACCGCCACGTCGTCGGGCACCGTGACCCTCAGCTGGCCGACGCCGACGTAAGCCCTGACGTGCACGGCGCCGCCGCGCGGGTCGATCGCGGACAGGTCCAGCTCGCCGTGACCTACCGCCGCGTCGTACGGTGACGCGAGGGCGGCCGCGGATACCGGCGTCCAGAACACGTGCCCGGTCTCGCCGCGCAGCGGCATGCCGACGGCATTGGCCAGGATCAGCGGCACCGCGAGCACCAGTCCGAGCGGAATCAGCGCTCTGGCCCGCCCGAACAGGCCCCCGACGACCATGCCCGCGCCCACCGCCATGACCGCGACCGCCACCCCGGAGGTCACCCCGATGTGGAAGACGCCTGCTTTCCCCAGCACCCCGAGCAGGCCGAGGAGCAGCAGCGCCGCGGAGAGCGCCAGGCCGCTGAGCCGGCGCTGTCTCGGTTCGCCGGCGGGTTCTCGGCCGGAGAGGAGGGAAGGGTCGTAGGCGGGCAAGGTGCCCGCGCTCGTCGTCCTCGCTCCCGCATCCGCGGCCCCGGCTTCCCGACCGACGGGGCCGGGCGCCTGAAGGCCCGGTGCCTGGAGGTCCGGGGCTGCCTGGGCCGCCACCGGGCGCTGCCACCACGGCCGCGGCGCCGCGGCCCCCTGCCGTCCGGGACCGGCGTACTGAGCCGTACCGGCCCGCGCCCCGCGGCTGGCGTCGCCACGCCAGACGAGCACGAGGACGATCACCGAGGCGATCACGAGTAGCGGTACCGCATGGTCGAAGCCCCGGCTCAGCGTCGTCAGCGCCGCCATGAAGCCCAGCGCCATCAGGACCGCCACCGCCACCGCGCCGAGCGCGCTACGGCCCGTCAGCAGCCGGTGCGCCTCGGATTCGTCCTCCCCGTCGCAGGGGACGAACAGCCACGCGGTCGCGTAGGCCAGCAGTCCGAAACCGCCGAAGAAGGTCAGCACGGCGAACAGGATGCGAAAGACGATCGGGTCGACGTCCAGGTGGCGCCCGAGGCCCCCGCAGACCCCCGCGATCATCCTGGAACGCCGGTCCCGCCGCAGCGGCGCGCGAAGCGGGTCCGGCCCCTGCCCCGGTCCCGGTCCCGCGGACGCCTCCGCCTGTCCGCCGGCCCGCGTGCCCGCCGCCGGATCAGGCCCCGGACCCGGTACCGCTCCTGCGCTCCAGGCGTCGCTGTCGTGGTCGCGGTCGCCGCCGCTGTCGCCGCCGCCGATTCCCGAGCTCTGCTCATCGCTCATGGGGTAAACACTGCCCGGGCCGAGCGGTTCGCCGCATCGGGCGCGGCCAGGATTCGACCCGGAATCGTGCCCTGAGTGCGGCTCCGGGTCATCCCCGATGCACAGCAGCTCCTGACCGTGTGAGCATGGCTGACGTGATGCCGTTGTGACGCCGCCGCTGCCTGAGGGCACCCGCCGCCTTTACCGGTCGTCGCAGCGGCGGCTGATCGGCGGGATCGCGAGCGGGCTCTCGCTGCATCTCGGCGTCGACGTCTGGCTGCTGCGCCTCGCGTTCGTCCTGCTGGCCCTGATCGACGGTGCCGGGCTGGTCGCTTACGCGGCGTTCTGGCTGTTCGTGCCGCTCGGCCGGGTACCGCCGGCGGATCGCGCCGAGCCGCGCCCCGGAGCCCGTGCCACGCTGGCGATCATGGTCGCGGCCGAGGCGGTCATCGTGGCCGGGATGGGGGCGGCGGGTCCGCCCGGCAAGTGGAACGTCATCCTGCCGGTGGCCGCGGTGGTGGCCGGGCTCGGGGTGCTGTGGCGCCAAGCCGACGACGAGCAGCGCGCCCGCTGGTTCTCGACCGGCAGGCGGCGGCCCAGGCTCGCCATGCTGGTGCGCAGCGGCGTGGGGGCGCTCGTGGTGCTCGGCGGCATCACGATGATGACGTCCGGGGGCCAGCCGTGGCAGCACGCCGGGCGGGTGCTGATGGCCGCGTTCGCGTTGGTGATCGGCGTCGTGCTGATCGCGATGCCGTTCCTGTTGCGGGTCTTCCGGGACCTGTCGGCGGAGCGTGCCGAGCGAATCCGCTCGCAGGAACGCACCGAGGTCGCCGCGCTCATGCATGACTCCGTGCTGCACACGCTGACGCTCATACAGCGCAGCAGTGGTGACTCGACCGAGGTGGCCAGGCTGGCCCGGGCCCAGGAGCGCGAACTGCGGGCCTGGCTCTACGAAGGCGGGCCGCGGCCCCGCGTCGGCGACGAGGCGGCGCCGCGGACCTTCGTGCAGGCGGTCAAGGCGGCCCTCGCCGAGGTGGAGGACCTGCACGGGATCCAGATCGAGCTGGTGACGGTCGGCGACGCGCCGCTCGACGACCGGCTGCACGCCTGTGTGGCCGCGGCGCGCGAGGCGGCGGTCAACGCCGCGAAGTACGCCAAGGGCGCCGCGATCTCGGTGTATGCGGAAGCTGAGACGGCGGGCGGGCGCATCCGCGGCGCCGAGGTCTTCGTGCGTGACCGCGGCCCCGGTTTCGACCTGGATCGCGTTGCCGCGGACCGAATGGGGATCCGCGAGTCCATCGTCGGCCGGATGAAGCGGCACGGTGGGAGCGCGAGCATTCGCACGGCGCCCGGAGAGGGTACCGAAGTACGCATAGAGTGGCGCTGTGACTGAGCAGGTGGGGGCGCGGGTGGACGACGCGGCGTCGGGCGCGGAGCCGATCAGGCTGGTGTTGGTGGACGACCACCGCTTGTTCCGCACCGGGGTGAGAGCGGAGCTGGACCAGGTCGCCGGCGCCGCGATCGAGGTGGTTGGCGAGGCGGACGATGCGCCGCGAGCGGTGTCGGTGATCCTGGCGACAAGGCCGCAGGTGGTGCTTCTCGACGTGCACCTTCCCGGCGGCGGCGGGGTCGAGGTGCTCAAGCAGTGCCAGGCCAGGGCGCCGGAGGTGCGCTTTCTGGCCCTGTCCGTCTCCGACGCGGCCGAGGACGTGATCGGCGTGATCCGGGGCGGCGCGCGCGGCTACGTCACCAAGTCGATCACCGGGATCGAACTGGTCGACGCCGTGCGGCGGGTCGCCGACGGCGATGCGGTGTTCTCGCCGCGGCTGGCCGGCTTCGTGCTGGACGCCTTTTCCGGTTCGGCCGCGCCGGTGGACGAGGAACTGGACCGGCTCACCGCGCGCGAACGCGAAGTGCTGCGGCTGATCGCGCGCGGCTACGCCTACAAGGAGATCGCCCGCGAGCTGGTCATCTCGGTCAAGACGGTGGAGAGCCACGTCTCGTCGGTTCTGCGCAAGCTCCAGCTGTCGAACCGGCACGAGCTGTCCCGATGGGCGACGGCCCGCCGGCTCGTCTGAGACGGTGCGAAGGCTCGGCGGGCCGGAATGATCCGAAAAGTAGTGAGCCTTTCTCATATATAGTGGCCCGAGAATCGGGGTCGGGCACACCGCGGTCCGGTGACACGGGCGACCGGTGGCACGGGCGACCGGTGGCACGGGGGTCTGAGGACGAGGGGGTCGGATGACGCAGACCAGCGCCGAAACGACACCGGACGGTAAGGCCGGCGACGAGTGGCTACGCAGGCTGCTCGGCTACACGTGGCGCTACAAGCGACTGGTCGTCACGGCACTGATCGCGTCGTTGTCGATCACCGGCATCAACCTCGTCGTACCGCTGATCCAGCGCGCCGTCATCGACGAGGTCATTCTGCGCCACTCCCAGCCGCTGCTGCCGTGGGCGATCGCCCTGCTCGTGGTCGCGGTGCTCAACCTGGTCGTCTCGCGCACCCGCCGTTATGTCGGCGGCCGCATCGGCATCGAGGTGCAGAACGACCTGCGCACCGACGTGTTCGGCGCGCTCACCCAGCTCGACGGGCAGGGCCAGGACAACCTGGAGACCGGGCAGATCGTCTCGCGCTCCTCCTCCGACATCAACATCGTCACGCAGCTGCTCGGCATGGCCCCGATGCTGGCCGGCACGCTGCTGCTGTTCGTCAGCTCGCTGATCGCGATGCTGGTGCTCTCCCCGCTGCTGACCCTGATCGGGCTCGCGGTCGGCCCCGGCCTGGCGGTGGTGAGCACGCTCGCGCGCAAGCGGCTCTTCCCGGCGAGCTGGGACGCGCAACAGAAGAGCGGGATGCTGGCCGGGGTGGTCGAGTCCGCGGTCACCGGGGTGCGTGTGGTCAAGGGCTTCGGGCAGGAACGCCAGGAGGTGCGCAAGCTGGAGGGCGCCGCCGAGGCCCTGTTCGCCTCGCGGCTGCGCACGGTGCGGCTGACCGCGAAGTACAACCCGACGCTCAGCGCCATCCCCACGCTCGGGCAGCTCGGTGTGCTCGCGTTCGGCGGCTGGCTGGCGCTGCGCGGGGACATCACCCTCGGCACCTTCCTGGCCTTCTCCGCCTACCTGGCCCAGTTCGGCGGCCCGGTGCGCGCCCTCTCGACGCTGCTGACCTTCGGCCAGCAGGTGCGGGCCAGCGCGGTGCGCGTCTTCGAGGTCATCGACTCCAGGCCGCAGATCACCGACCTGCCCGCGGCGCCGGCCCTGCCGGCGGACGTCGAGGGCGTCGCGTTCGAGGACGTGACCTTCGGCTACGTGCCGTCTCGTCCCGTCCTGCGGGGCCTGACACTGGAGGTGCGGCCGGGTGAGACGCTGGCGCTGGTCGGCACGGCGGGCTCGGGCAAGTCCACGGTCGCGATGCTGCTGCCGCGCTTCTACGACCCGCAGTCCGGCGCGGTGCGCATCGGCGGGCACGATGTGCGCGAGGTGACGACGGACTCGGTGCGCGCCGCGATCGGCCTGGTGATGGAGGACGCTTTCCTGTTCTCCGAGTCGGTCCGCGCGAACATCGCCTACGGCCGGCCGGACGCGACGGACGAGCAGATCCGTGCCGCCGCGCGGGCGGCCGAGGCGGACCGGTTCATCGAACAGCTTCCGCGGGGTTATGACACGGTCGTCGGCGAGCAGGGCCTGACCCTCTCCGGCGGCCAGCGCCAGCGCGTGGCCCTCGCCCGGGCCCTGCTCACCGATCCCCGCATCCTGTTGCTGGACGACGCGACCTCGGCGATCGACGCGGCCACCGAGGCGGAGATCCACGCGACGCTGCGCCGTGTGATGGCCGGGCGCACCACGGTGCTGGTCGCGCACCGGCGCTCGACCCTCCAGCTGGCGGACCGGATCGCGGTGCTCGACCGCGGCCGCGTCGTGGACATCGGCACCGCCGCGCAGCTGGAAGGGCGCTGCCCGCTGTACCGGCTCCTGCTCTCCGGACCGGGCGAAGACGCCGAGGGCGTGGACGCGGGCGAACTGAGCGCCGTGGCGCCTCCCGACGGCACCGAGGTGAAGGAGGGCACGAACGGTTCGGCGACGAACACCGCCGCTGTCAACGGCTCGGCGCTGAACGGGACTGTGGTTCACGGCGCTGCGGTCAACGGCGCTGCGGTCAACGGCGCTGCGGCGCAGGACGGTCGTGTCGACGGCATCACCGCGCGGCTCTGGGACCGCGCGAAGTACGGTGGCGGCGACCCGTACTCCCCCTACTACACGAAGCGGGCGGACGGCGGCGGACGGGCGGGCCCGGGCAGGCTGATGGCCGCGATGCCCGCGACGCCCGACCTGCTCGCGAAGGTCGCCGCGCTGCCGCCCGTGCACGACAAGCCCGAACTCGACGCAGCGCTCGTACACGCCGAGGACCCCGCGTTCTCGCTGCGCCGCCTGCTGCGGCCCTTCGCCTGGCTGCTCGCCCTCGGCCTGCTGCTCGAAGCCGCCGACGCGCTCGCCTCGCTGCTGGTCCCGGCGCTGATCCGCACCGCGGTGGACCAAGGCATCCAGGGCGCGGCCTACCACGTGATCACGACCATGGTGATGTTCGGCCTGCTGCTGGTGATCGGCGACTGGATCGTCGAGTCCATACAGACCCGGGTCACCGGCCGTACCGGCGAGCGCCTGCTCTACCTGCTGCGGATCAAGTCCTTCTCGCACCTCCAGCGTCTCGGTCTGGACTACTACGAGAAGGAGATGGGCGGGCGGATCATGACCCGGATGACGACGGACATCGACGCGCTCGCCTCGTTCCTGCAGAACGGCGTGTCCACCGCGGTGGTCTCGGTGCTGACGTTCTTCGGGATCGCCGCCGCGCTGCTGGTGCTGGACTGGCGCATGGCGCTGGTCGTCTACGCCGTGCTGCCGATTCTGGTGGCCGCGACGCTGGTGTTCCGCAGGAAGTCCTCGCGCGCGTACACCGAGGCCCGCGAGCGGATCAGCGCGGTGAACGCGGATCTGCAGGAGAACGTGGCCGGCATGCGCGTGACGCAGGCGTTCCGCCGCGAGGGCGTCAACCGCGACCGCTTCGCCGGGAAGGCCGACGCGTACCGGGAATCGCGCACCCGCGCGCAGAAGTACATCGCCACGTACTTCCCGTTCGTCCAGTTCCTCGCGGACCTCGCCGGAGCGCTCGCGCTCGTGTACGGCGCGCACCGGATCGGGCAGGGCACGCTGACCGCTGGCGCGCTGATCGCCTACCTGCTGTACGTCGACATGATCTTCTCGCCCGTGCAGCAGCTCTCCCAGGTCTTCGACGGCTATCAGCAGGCGAACGTCGGTCTGCGCCGTATCCGTGATCTGATGCGCACGCCCACCGCCACGCCGGAGGCCGCCGAACCGCGGCCGGTCCCGGAAACCGGGCTGTCCGGGCGGATCGAGTTCCGGGACGTGCGCTTCGCCTACTCGCCGGACGCGCCGGAGGCGCTGCGCGGGGTGAGCGTCCTGATCGAACCGGGCACGACCGTCGCGCTGGTCGGCGAGACCGGCGCCGGGAAGTCCACGCTCGTCAAGCTGGTGGCCCGCTACTACGACCCGGCCTCCGGAGCGGTCCGCGTGGACGGCGTGGACCTGCGCGAGTACGACCTGTCCGGTTACCGCTCGCGGCTCGGCGTGGTACCGCAGGAGGCTTATCTGTTCCCCGGCACGGTCCGCGACGCGATCGCCTACGGCCGCCCCGACGCGACCGACGCGCAGGTCGAGGCCGCCGCTCGCGCCGTCGGCGCGCACGACCTGGTGGCCCGGCTGCACGGCGGCTACCTCCACCAGGTCGGGGAGCGCGGCCGCAACCTGTCCGCCGGTCAGCGTCAGTTGCTCGCGCTGGCTCGCGCCTACCTGGTGGATCCCGACATTCTGCTGCTGGACGAGGCGACCGCCGCGCTCGACCTCGGGACCGAGGCCGCCGTGACTCGGGCCATGGACGAGGTGGCCCGTGCGCGCACCACCCTCGTCGTGGCGCACCGGCTGACCACGGCGGCCCGCGCGGACCGGATCCTGGTGCTGGATGAGGGCCGTGTCGTCGAGGACGGTACGCACGGCGAACTACTCGCCGTCGGCGGCGTGTACGCCCGGCTGTGGGCCGCCTTCGCGGAGGCGTCGGCGGAGGTCTGAGAGGGAAGCTGACGCGGAGCGTCGCGGCTGCGTGCGCGAAAAGTGCGCGCCCGGACCGCCGGGAGGATGCCGCGGTCGTGGGTGGGTTGCGGCGGTTCGGCGGTCCGGGCGCGATGGGCGGATGACCGGCCGGCTCGGGGGAGGGGAGGGACCGACCGGTGCTGCCCGTTTCGGTGGAGTTGTCCAGGGCCTTGCGGCCGACTGCGATCAGACCCGGGCGTAACCGGTGACGGACATGTAGCCGTAGTACGGGGAGCTGGGGTCCAGCGAGCCGTACTGCACGACGGTGCCCGTGTGCGGTGCGTGGATGTACATGCCGTTGCCGACGTATATGGCGACGTGTCCGGGCGGGTTTCCCTCGAAGAAGATCAGGTCACCGGGCTGGAGCTGCGAAGCGCTGTAGAACTGGGACAGGCCCGCGAACTGCTCCTCGGACGTACGGGGTATGGACACCCCGGCGTACGCCCAGGCCGCCATGGTGAGCCCGGAGCAGTCGAAGTAGCTCGGGCCGGTCGCGCCGTAGACGTAGGAGTCGCCGAGCTTTGACTTCGCGTACTCCACGGCCATGGCGGCCCGGCCGGAGGTCGCGGGCAGCGCACCGGTGTAGGTGGTGGTGCCGCCCGCGCTGTTGACCTGCTGTTGCTGCTGGGCGGTCAGCGTGCTCATCAGAGCCTTGCGCTCGGCGAGCTTCGCGTCCACGGCGGTCTTGGCGGCCTTGGCCTGGTCGAGCACCGCCTGCTGCTGCTGGAGGGCGTTCGCCTCGTTCTTCTTGTCCTGGAGCAGCTGGGCTTTCTCCTGGGTGATCGACCGCATCAACACGGCCTCCTGGTCGGCCTGCTGGCTCGCGATGCCGGCCTGGCTCAGGTACTTCTCGGGGCTGGCGTTGAGCGCCAGCTGCAGTGTCGGGGAGATGCCCCCGTTGCGGTACTGCGCCGCGGCCTGGAGGCCCATCGTGCTTTCGAGCGTGTCGAGCGCCGACTGCTCCTGGGTGATCTGGGCCTGGAGGCCGTCGATCTTCTTCTGGAGCTGCGCGTACTGTTCCTGGGCGGCGTCGTACGCGTTGGTCTTCTGCTCGGCCTGGTTGTTGAGCTGCTGAACCTCGGCCTTGACCTGGCTCAGGCTCGGCGTGGGCGACGCCTGGCTGGTGCCCGGAAGCAACGCGACCGTTCCGGCGGTGACACCGACCACTGTCGCGGCGGCTGCGGTTGCCCTACCGGTTACCTTCGGGGCGCGATGGGACGCCATAGCTCCTTCTTCCGACGGCGCCTACCGGGTTAGCTGACGGGTTCGGGCTGGAAGAAGTCGCCCTACACCCCGCCCGACGCGGCCGGCGTCTGCCGGTGCGACTGGCGCGGCGATTCACCCCGGGGGACTGATGGGTCCCCGGCTCCTTCGACGCCGTCGGTTGAAGTGCGGCCCACTGGGGAGAGGGCGCGTACCGCGATACTGACGAACGCTCGGGACTCGGCGCGGAAGCCGGCGGCCGGTGCGGGGGACCGGCAGGCTCGCTGACTTCTGGGCCGTAACCTTAGCGAGATGCGGCCCGGATGGTGGCTTCGGGGCTGCGGATTTTGTTTCGTCTTTGCCCTGCGGACCCTTGCGCGACGCCGGCGCGACGACGTCCCCCGGGCGGTCGCGGCCTCCTGCTGTGCACCCGAAAGTCCCTTTTGCCCGCTGGGTTTCGGCGTCAAACCCCCTGCACGCCGACGCCGCGGCGAACGGCTCGTCAACCGGTTATTTTCCCGACGATCCGTCGATAAAAACGGGGCTGCCCCCGGGCGTGCCGCGCGCCTTCGGCGGATGCTGACCCGCCTCGTGGTCCGGCTGTGTTACCGCTCTGCTTCAGACCGTGTTGTTAGTGCATTGCCTTCGATGGCCGCGTCCGTCGCCGATACGGCACCGCAGTGTCACGGCCCGTCGATCGCAACGTGTTGCCGGCTGCTTTCATTCCCGCACCTGACGGT
Organism: Actinocrinis puniceicyclus; assembly: GCF_018283645.1. Classification (GTDB taxonomy): domain Bacteria; phylum Actinomycetota; class Actinomycetes; order Streptomycetales; family Catenulisporaceae; genus Actinocrinis; species Actinocrinis puniceicyclus. The sequence goes on from NZ_JAGSXH010000003.1 coordinate 38,960, forward strand.
CCGCGAGGTGGATACCGCGGCCCGCCGACACCGCCGTGTGCCGCGCGGCCCCGCCGGGACCGTCCGCGCTGTCCTCCCCGCGTTCTAGACTCGATCCCACGATGAGCAGTTCCTCGGCTTCCTACGAAGCGCCCCTTTTCGACCTGCCCAAGCCGCCGCCGGTGCGCACCCGGGCCGAGGCCGCGCTGCCCGCGCTTCCCTCCGCCGGCTTCCCCGACCGCGAGCCCTGGCTGAGCGAGCCGCCGCCGGACGAGGACTGGCACGCCCCGCCGCCCGAGGACGAGGAGCACGAGCGCGCCGAGTCCGCGCGCACCTTCGCGCCCGCGCCGCGCCGCGCCGGTCTCGACCCGGAGGCCCTGCTCGCCGGGCTCAACCCGGCTCAGCGCGCCGCGGTCGTGCACCGCGGCAGCCCCCTGCTCATCGTCGCCGGCGCCGGTTCCGGTAAGACCAGGGTGCTGACCCACCGGATCGCCTACCTGCTGGCCGAGCGCGGCGTGCACCCCGGCGAGATCCTGGCGATCACGTTCACCAACAAGGCCGCCGCCGAGATGAAGGAACGCGTGGCGGCCCTGGTCGGCCCCCGAGCCAAGATCATGTGGGTGTCCACGTTCCACTCCGCCTGCGTGCGCATCCTGCGCCGCGAGCACACCCACCTCGGCCTGCCCTCGTCCTTCACCATCTACGACGCGGACGACTCGCGCCGGCTGATGACCGCGGTGGCCAGGGACCTGGAGCTGGACGTCAAACGGCACCCGCCGCGGGGCCTGCTGGCGCAGGTCTCCGCGCTCAAGAACGAGTTGGTCGACCACGAGTCCGCGCGGGACCGGGCGCGCACCGAGCAGGAGCGGTTGATCGCCGGGGTGTACGCGAACTATCAGCAGCGGCTGATCGCGGCCAAGGCGCTGGACTTCGACGACCTGATCATGACCACGGTGAACCTGTTCCAGGCTTTCCCCGCGGTCGCCGAGTCCTACCGGCGCCGGTTCCGGCACGTTCTTGTCGACGAGTACCAGGACACCAACCACGCGCAGTACGTGCTGGTGCGCGAGTTGGTCGGCGGGGCGGTGTCCCAGCTGCCCAAGTACACCGTGGACGGGGACCTGGTCGGCGCCGGGCCCGACGAACACCGCTCCGGCGCGCGAGGCGGCGAGAACGGCGAGGACGGCGAGGACGGTGCGGTACCGCCGGCCGAGCTGTGCGTCGTCGGCGACGCGGACCAGGCCATCTACGCGTTCCGCGGCGCGACGATCCGCAACATCCTGGAGTTCGAGGCCGACTATCCGAGCGCCACGACGATCCTGCTGGAGCAGAACTACCGCTCCACCCAGACGATCCTGGCCGCGGCCAACGCGGTGATCGACCGCAACAAGAGCCGGCGCGCCAAGAGTCTGTGGACCGACGCCGGCGGCGGCGCGCTGATCACCGGCTACGTCGGCGACAACGAGCACGACGAGGCGGCCTTCGTCGCCAACGAAGTGGACCGGCTTACCGACGAGGGGCTTGCGAAACCGGGCGATGTGGCGGTTTTCTATCGGACCAACGCCCAGTCCCGGGTCTTCGAGGAACTGTTCATCCGGGTCGGTCTGCCGTACCGGGTGGTCGGTGGCGTCCGCTTCTACGAGCGCAAGGAGGTCAAGGATGCGCTGGCGTACCTGCGCGCTTTGGCGAACCCGGACGACTCGGTATCGCTGCGCCGCGTCGTCAACGTACCCAAGCGCGGAATCGGCGAGCGCGCGGAGGCGATGCTCGACGCGCTGGCTCAGCGCGAGCGGATCTCCTTCGGTGCGGCGATCGACCGCGCAGACGAGGCGTACGGTCTGGCGGCGCGATCGCTGAACGCGGTCAAGGGCTTCGCGGCGCTGATGGCGGCGCTGCGCGAGCGGCTGGCCGAGGGCGCGGGCCCGGCGGCGCTGCTGGAGGCGATCCTCGACCGCACCGGCTACGTGGCCGACTTGCAGCAGTCCACCGACCCGCAGGACGAGAGCCGGGCGGAGAACCTCCAGGAACTGGTCGCGGTCGCGCACGAGTACGAGCAGAGCGACCCGGAGGGCGGCGTCGACGGCTTCCTGGAGCGGGTCGCGCTGGTCGCGGACGCCGATCAGATCCCGGACCGCGGCGACGGCGGCATGGTCACCCTGATGACCCTGCACACGGCCAAGGGCCTGGAGTTCCCGGTGGTCTTCCTCACCGGGCTCGAGGAGGGCGTCTTCCCGCACACCCGATCGCTCGGCAACGCAAAGGAACTGGAGGAGGAGCGCCGGCTGGCCTACGTGGGGATCACCCGCGCCCGGCAGCGGCTGTACTTCACCCTCGCGGCCATGCGCTCGGCTTGGGGTTCGCCCTCGTACAACCCGCAGTCGCGTTTCCTTTCCGAGGTCCCCGACAAGCTGATCGACTGGCAGCGCGCCGCCCCCGAGCCGCAGTCCACCTCGTTCGGCACGCTCGCCCCGTCGCTGTCCGCGGCGGCGCAGCGGTCGCGGGACCGGGGCTTCAAGTCGGCCGGCCCCGGCAACCGCGAACCGATCTCGGTCGCGCCGGGCGACCGTGTCGTACACGACACGTACGGCCTCGGTACGGTCGTCGCGGTCGAGGGTCGTTCCGGCGAGCACGCGACCGTGGATTTCGGCTCCTCAGGCGTGCGCAAGCTCGTCCTCGCGTTCGCGCCGCTGCAGAAGCTGTAGGCCTCCCGCCGCTCGCCGATCCGGTTCATCGACTGCGCCGTGGCGGCACCCAGGAGGCACGGCGAACCGGGGAAGGGGCGAACTTGATCGACAGCCCGGTCTCGTCACCCGCGACCCAGAACGTTGATGGTCACGTGCCCTCTTCGACACGTCGCGGGCGCGGACGCGGTCGGGTGGCGTGCGTCACAACGCGGCTGACGGCCGCCTCCGTTACCCTTCGAGGAAGACAATCCTCACGGCGATGACGCAGCAGGGAGTGCCCATGACCGAGTCCGGACCGATCCGCGTGGTCATCGCGAAGCCGGGGCTCGACGGCCACGACCGCGGTGCGAAGGTAGTCGCGCGGGCGTTGCGCGACGCGGGCATCGAGGTCGTCTACACCGGACTGCACCAGATGCCCGAGCAGATCGTGGCGACCGCGATCCAGGAAGACGCGGACGGCGTCGGGCTCTCGATCCTCTCCGGCGCGCACATGACGCTGTGCCCGAAGGTCGTCGAGCTGCTGCGCGAGCGCGACGCCGCGGACATCAAGGTCTTCGTCGGCGGGATCATCCCCGAGGCCGACATCCGGTCGCTGCTGGAAGCCGGGGTGTCCGCGGTCTTCACCCCGGGCACGCCGACCCAGTCGATCGTGGACTGGGTGCGGGCGCAACTCGGCCCGGCGGTCGCCACCGCGTCCTGAGCGCCCTCGCCGATCCTGCATCGGCCAGCCACGCCCGCGTCAGCCGCCGTGACCGGTGGGACCGCAACCCGCCATGATCTGCGCCAGTTCGCTGGTGACCTCGACCGGCACGAACTGCACCGATCCGTCGCCGCGCTGCACGCCGACCGTGATCCGGACCGGTGGCGCGTTCGCAGACGAGTTGAAGGTGCCGGACGAGAAGCACCTGCCGGGCACCGGCACGTACACGTTGACCTCGCCGCCCGGCGGCACCGACTGCGGCGCGATGTACAACGGAGGCGCGGCCGACGTACGCGAGAAAGCCGCGTCGATGACTTTGACCGGCGAAGTGCCGTCGTTGCGCAACAGCACCAGCACGCCGCCGGTTACGGGCACGCCGTTGTACGTCGTGGCGCGGTCGGGTTCGGTCGCCTGGCGAAGCAGGATCGGCGGCGCGGCAGGCTTGTCCATGACGCGATAAGCGGCGTACGAGCCGACGGCGAAGCCGAAGACGGCTACCATCGCCGCGATCATGCCGGTGTGCTGCATGGCGCGGCCGGACAGCGTGTCAATGCCGGGTCCATCGGTACCAGTACTAGCCTGCACTGCCGCCACCGCCGATCCCCGGCAGTTCGGGCAGGCCGCAGTACTTCGCGATCTCGTCCGGAGCGGCCAGCGCGAGCCCCTGTTCGGTCTGGTGGACCCTCGCGTTGTGAGGACCGTCTCGGAAGTCGGCGAACGCCAGCGAGTCGTATCCGTAACCCCCCTGAGCGGACTCCAGCGCGAGAGCGCACGAGACCACGCTGACAGGGATCGCGATGTTCGCCGAGCCACGGGGCGGGATCGACACAGGCGCAGGGGCGCGCACGTCCAGACCGGAATCGGAGCGCCAGCTCGTGACGGCGTCCGCCGGTACCCAAACCAGCAGCGGGAACGGCGCGCGATTGGTGACGCCGACGAGCACCGTGTACGTGCCGCGTGTCTTGGAGTGCAGCAGACCGAACGAGGTGATGACCCCCGGCTCGGGCATCCGCTGGCACACTCTCTGTTCCTCGATGTCGCTGAACCGGTCGATCATCAGGGTCTGCGAACGGGTTCCGCCGTCCGCGGTGCGCACCGTGAGCCTGGCCACCGTGGCGACCGGGTCGACCGACGGAAAGTCCCCGCACACGAAGTGCGCCACTCCTCCCAGCGCGCTGACGCCCCCGGGCGCGGTCGTCGTGGTCGTCGTGGCCGCCGTGGCGCCGCCGGGCGCGGCCGGCAGCAGTGTCGCGGGGGCGAACTGCGACGCGGTCACCTGCGCGCCCAGCACCGTGACCGGGTCGGGGCCGTCGTTGACCACACGCAACGTCACGTGCTCGTCGACCGCGTCCGTCCACGGCGTGGCGAGCAGTTGCCGCACGTCGGTCGGCGGGCTGGGCGGCGAGTCGATGACGAACGGACCGACCGGCGCCAGGTGCAGGACGGTGGCCGCGCGGTCGCGGGCCGCCTGCCGGCCCTGGGTGAAACCCGCCGTGGAAGCCGCGCCCAGAACCAGCGCCGCGAGCGCGATGCCGAGGTGCACGAACAGCGGATTGCCGGCCGCGAGCCCCGCGTTCCAGCGCCGGCCGACCCGCGCGCGCAGCGGCTGCGTCTCGCTCGGCGCAGACCACCGCCCGCCCTCGGTGTCGTCGTAGTCGAATTCGATCTCGAGTCCCAAGCCGCCCTCCCGGCAGGTCGCACTTCGAGTCTAAGACGCGCCGGCAGGCCTAATCTGTCCGCAGCCGGCCGAACGTGTCCTGGCCGCGGGCAACGGGCAACGGGCAACGGGCGACGGGCAACGGGCGACGGGCGACGGGCGACGGGCGTGAGGCGACGGGTGACGGGTGACGGGTCAGCGAAGGGGCGAGAGGCGACCGGCGCCCTCTGTCGGCGCGATCGAATAATGTCTCGGCCATGGCAGGAACGACCAACCCCGCCGCGGCGCAGCGCTGGCCGGCGCAGCGGGTGCACGCCCTCGCGCCAGACGCGTCGTCGCAGCGTGCGGGCGCGAAGCTCGCCGTGCCCACGCCGTGGAGCGGCTGGGGAGCGCGCGCCGAGTCAGGGCTGGTGTGGGGGGACTGTAAGGGCAGCGACAACCAGCCGTATCAGGTCACTGTGGAGCTACCGGGCGGCCAGTCACCGCCCTCGTACTCGTGCTCGTGCCCCTCGCGCAAGCTCCCCTGCAAGCATGCGCTCGGCCTGCTGCTGCTGTGGTCCGGCGGCGCGGTCCCGGAGACCGACGAACCGCCGCGGCGCGTACTGGACTGGCTGGCCGCGCGCCGCGAGCGGGCGGAACGCGGGGAGGCCCGCAAGGCCGCGGCCGCGCAGAAGGCACAGGCGGCCGAGCTGGAGGACCCCGCCGCCGCGCGCAAGGCGGCCCAGGCCGCCGAGCGCCGCGCCGAGCAGCGGATACGGCGGATCGACGCCGGAGTCGACGAGCTCGAGTTATGGCTGTGCGACCAGGTCCGCTCCGGGTTGACCGGGTTGCGCGCGGCGGGGTACCGGCCGATCGACGAGCTCGCCCGGCGGCTGGTCGACGCGCAGGCACCGGGGCTGGCAGCCCGGGTGCGCGACCTGACGTCCTGTCTCAACGCGCCACAGGACTGGCCCGAACGCACCCTCGCCGAGTTCTCGCTGCTCTACCTGCTGGTACAGGGTTGGCGTAACCGCGACGCGCTGCCTGATGCGCTCGCCGCGACCGTGCGCCGCCGGATCGGACTCAATCCGAGCAGCGCGCAGATCGCACAGTCGGGAGAGCGCGCCGCGGGGCGTTGGCTCGTGCTCGGATGCCGGGACACGACCGCGGACAAGCTGGTGGAACGGCGGGTCTGGCTGCAACGGGAGGCGGACGGGCGCGTCGCGATGCTGCTCGCCTTCGCCCCGCCCGGGCAGGCGCTGAACCTGGCGCTGTCCGCTGGAGAGGTCCTGGACGCGGAACTGGCCTTCGCCCCGGAGGCGGCGCCGCTGCGCGCGGTCGTCATCGAGCAGGGAGCGCAGCTGCCCGATCAGGACGGATCCGCCGAGCAGCAGGGCGCGCCGGACTGCCCGCCGCGGGACGCGTCGACCCGGCTCGCCTGGACTCCGCAGGGCGGAACGCTCGACGAGGCCGCGGCGGCTTTCGCGGCGGCGCTCGCGGCCGATCCGTGGACGCGCTTCATACCCTTCGTGCTCGGCAGTGCGCTACCGCTTCCCGCCGACGCGACGGGGGCGTGGCGGATCGCCGACGCGAAGGGCGGCGGCCACGTCTCGCTGCTGCCGGAGACCGGCGACGGGACCGACCCCAACCGCGCCGAGCAGATCGGTCTCGCGCTGCTGGCCTGCGGCGGCGGCCACCCCTCGCCGCTGTTCGGCCTCTACCGGCCCGCAGGACTGACGCCGGTTTCCGTGTGGCGTGACGGCGAGGCGACGAACCTGTGACGGACGTGACTGTGTCAGCGGCGACTGTGCCGGATGTGACTGTGCCGGATGTGATGGACGACTGGGCGCACCTGGTCTCCACCGCTCTGGTCGGAACCGACCGGCGCCCGCTGCCCGCCGCCGGCCCCGGACCGGGTGCCGACCCCGCCGCGCAACTGCTGGCCCGGGCCGCCCTGGCAGGTCTCGCCAGGCGGGTCGGCCGCCCGCCGGAGCGCTTCGAGGGCGCACTGCCGCAACCTGCTCCGCCTGATCCGCGGCCTGCGTTACCGCAAGCCGCCGCGCGCCGGCTACGCACCATCCTCGATTCCTATCCCAAGTACCTGCCGGAATGGCTCGCCGCCGTGCGGCGCGCCGGGTTCCGGCTGCCCGCGGCCTACCTGCCGCCGCTGCTCGACATCGGCCGAACCAATATGCTGATCCGCGCCGACCTCGCCGCGGTGCTCGCCGAACCCGGGCGCTGGCTCGCCGCGGCGAGCGGCAACTGGCGGTACCTGCTGCGTGAGGCCCGCGCGGAAGCCCGGCCGGAGGACTGGCAGGGCGCCGACCCGGACGCCCGGGTCTGCTATGTCGCAGGTCTCTACCTCAGCGACCCGCAGGCCGCCCGGCGGCTGATCCGGCAGGACTGGGCCGCGCAGCGGGCTGCGGTCAAGCTCGGGCTGCTGGCGTTGGTGTCCCGATACCCGGACCCGGACGACGTGTCCTTCGTGCAGGGCCTGCTCAAGGACCCGTCGAAACAGGTACGCGACGAGGCCACGCTGCTGGCCGGCGGCCTGGAGCGGCGCAGCGCGAAGCCGCCGCCACCCGACTTCACCGCCGAGGTCGCCCGCCTGCTGGCCGCGAACCGTGGCGTAGGGCGCGACCTGCACAACTTCGTGATGACCCGCAGCGGTGAGCCCTGGCCGCACGACGGCGCGCTGCTGCTGATCGACGCGCTGGCCGAACGCGGCGGGCGCGCCGCCAAGGCCGCGTGGTCGGACTGGATCGCCGAGCAGGTGCAGACCGCCGTCGCCGACAACGCCCCGTTGACCGTGCGCGACAGGGTCGCCGGGCTGGTCGCAGACCAGGCCGTGGCGGCGGCGCTGGAGGGCGCCGCGCCGCGGGTCGACTTCGCGGCCATGCTCGCGCTGCTGGACTTCCGCCGCGACATGCTCGCCGAACTGCGCCTCTCTTAACAGGGCCCGCACATACCCCGCCCCGCACGCTCGACCGCGCCCGCACATCCGTGACGACAGGCAGGAACCGCCGACGATGACCACCCCGCTGTCCGAACCAGCACCCGCCGTCCTGCGCCCGCACGCCGAGGACGCGTACGCCCGCGAACTCGACGCGCTCGCCAAGGGCGACACGCTGGCGCGCCCGCCGCGCTGGAACCTCTCCCCCCAGGCGGTGACCACCTACCTGCTCGGTGGCCGCGCCGCGGACGGCACCGAGATCACCCCGAAGTACATCGGCCCGCGCCGGCTGATCGAGGTCGCCGTCGCGACGCTGGCCACCGACCGGGCGCTGCTGCTGCTCGGGGTGCCGGGAACCGCGAAGAGCTGGGTCTCCGAGCACCTGGCCGCCGCGGTGAGCGGAGACTCGACGCTGCTGGTGCAGGGCACCGCGGGTACCTCCGAGGAGTCGATGCGCTACGGCTGGAACTACGCGCAGCTGCTCGCGCACGGCCCCTCCCGCGAGGCGCTGACATCCTCTCCGCTGATGACCGCGATGGCCGCCGGAAAGGTCGCCCGGATCGAGGAGCTGACGCGCATCCCGGCCGACGTGCAGGACACGCTGATCACCATCCTGTCCGAGAAGACCCTGCCGATTCCCGAACTCGGCGACGAGGTGCAGGCCGTCAAGGGTTTCACCGTGATCGCCACCGCCAACGACCGCGACCGCGGGGTCAACGACCTTTCCTCCGCGCTGCGCCGCCGTTTCAACACCGTGGTGCTGCCGCTGCCGGCCAGCGCCGAGGACGAGGTGCGGATCGTCTCCCGGCGTGTCGAGGAGCTGGGCCGCACCCTGGAACTGCCCGACGTCCCGGCCGCGCAGCAGGAGATCCGCCGCGTGGTCACCGTGTTCCGCGAACTGCGGTCCGGGCTGACCGAGGACGGCCGCACCAAGCTCAAGTCCCCCTCCGGCACCCTCTCTCCGGCCGAGGCGATCTCCGTGCTCACCGGCGGCATCGCGCTGGCCGCGCACTTCGGCGACGGGACGCTGCGCCCGCACGACGTGGCGGCGGGCATCCTCGGCGCGGTGGTCAAGGACCCGTCCGCGGACCCGGTGGTCTGGCGCGAGTATCTCGAGACGGTGGTGCGGTCGCGCGACGGCTGGTCCGGCTTCTACGAGGCATGCCGGGAGCTGTCGGCGTGAACCACGGCGGCGCGCGAGTCGTTCTGTTGGGCGTAAGGCACCACGGTCCGGGTTCGGCCCGCGCGGTGTCGGCGGCGCTGTCGGCCTTCGAACCCGACAGGATCCTGATCGAAGGGCCGGCCGACGCCGATCCGCTCATCCCGCTGGCCGGCGCGGAGGGCATGGAGCCGCCGGTCGCCCTGCTCGCCTACCGGGAGCAGGATCCGAAGGTCTCCGCGTTCTGGCCGTTCGCGGGCTTCTCGCCGGAGTGGATCGCACTGCGGTACGCGATCGAGCGAGGGATCGGCGTCGGGTTCTGCGACCTGCCGGCCGCGGCCTCGCTGTCTCAGGACACGAAGGCGCAGGCGCGCGATCGGGATCGGGACCGGACCGGGGACGGCCCCGATCCGATCGCGCGCCTGGCCGAGGCCGCCGGCTACGCCGATGCGGAGACGTGGTGGGAGGACGTCGTCGAGCACCGCGGCGGCCGATCCGGCCCGCGCGAGGGAGCGCGACAAGCGGACGGAGGGGATTCGCTCGCAGCGTTCGACGCCATCGCCGAAGCCATGGCGGCCGTGCGCGAACACGAGCCGACACCGGAACGCGACGCGCTGCGTGAGGCACACATGCGCAGTGTGCTTCGCGCGGCGCTCGCGGAAGGCGCGCGGCGCGTCGCCGTGGTCTGCGGCGCATACCACGTCCCGGCGCTGTCAGGGATCTGTGACGGACGCGAGGCGCAGCCCCCGGCGCAGGCTGCGGACAAGGCGCTGTTGGCGGCGCTGCCCAAGCAGACCAAGGCCACTGCGACCAAGCTGACGTGGGTACCGTGGACGCACAGCCGGCTGTCGTACCACTCCGGCTACGGCGCCGGCATCGGCTCGCCGGGTTGGTACCGGCACCTGTTCGAGACGGACGACCACGTCACGGAGCGCTGGCTCGCCTCGGTCGCGCGGTTGCTGCGGGACGAGCGGCACCCGGTCTCCAGCGCGCACCTGATCGAGGCGACCAGGCTCGCGCGCGCGCTGGCCGCGTTGCGCGGACGGCCGCTGCCGGGCCTGGCCGAACTGACCGAGGCGACCGTCGCCGTGCTCTGCGAAGGCCGCGAGGAGCCGCTGGCGCTGATCGGCCGGGAACTGGTCGTCGGCGAGGATCTCGGCACGGTTCCGGGCGGCGTGCCGACCGTGCCGCTGGCCGCCGACCTGGCCCGCGAGGCCAAGCGGCTGCGCGTGCCCAGGACCGCGACGCGCAAGCAGTACGACCTGGACCTGCGCAACGCCACCGACCTGGAGCGCTCGAAGCTGTTCCACCGGCTGGGACTGCTGGGCGTGGACTGGGCCGTGGCGGTCGGCTCCCGCTCCGCGGGCACCTTCCGCGAGTCCTGGGACGTGACCTGGGAACCGCTGTTCGAGGTCCGGCTGGTGGAGGCGGCGGTGTGGGGGACCACGGTGCAGTCCGCCGCGACCGCGAAGGCGCTGGAAACGGCCGAGCAGACCGAGACGCTGGGCTCGCTCACCGTTCTGGTGCAGCGCTGCCTGACCGCGGACCTGCCCGGCGCGGTTGATCCGCTCATAGCTCAGGTGCAGAACCGCGCCGCGCTGGACACCGACATCGCCGACCTGGCCACCGCGTTGCCGCCGCTGGCCGGCATCCTGCGTTACGGAGACGTGCGCGGTACTCGCGCGGACGGCCTGCGCACCGTCGTGCACGGCATCGCGGTACGTATCGCCATCGGCCTGCCGCCGGCTTGCGTCAATGTCGATGACGACGCCGCCCACGCCCTGGCTCCGTCGCTCGCCAAGGTGCACGCGGCGATCCAGACCCTTGACGAACCGGCGATCCGCGATCCGTGGATGCGGGCGCTGCGACAGGTCGCGGACCTCGGCGGCGCGGGGGCGCACGGACTGCTCGCGGGCCGCGCCGCCAGGCTGCTCAGCGACGCCGGAGTTCTCGGCGCCGAGGCGGTCGCGGCGCTGATGGCCAGGGCGCTGTCCCGCGGCGGGGAGCCCGCCGGCGCCGCCGGATGGCTGGAAGGACTCCTCGCGGGCTCAGGGCTCGTGCTCGCCCATGACAAGGCCCTGCTCCGGCTGATCGACGACTGGCTCGCCGGGCTGGACGCCGACCGCTTCGAGCACGTGGTGCCGTTGCTGCGCCGCACCTTCGCGACCTTCACCGCGCCCGAACGCCGCACGATCGGCGAACGGGTCGCGCACCTGGGCGCCCCGGACGGCGCGTCCGCGCTCGCCGAGCGATCCGCGCCGCCGACCGGTGTCGCGGCGGACTGGTTCGCCGCGGCGCTGCCGACCGTGCGGCTGCTGCTGACCGGCAGCCCTTCGCATCCCGGCAGCCCTTCGCATCCCGGCAGCCCTTCGCATCCCGGCGGCGCTGTATCCGCCGAAGTCGCACCGACCCGGAAACTGGAGCCCGCGCCGTGACCGCAACCGACCTCACGCCGGCGTCCGGCGAGGCCGACCCCGGCGACAAGTCCCCGCGGGCCGAGCGGCTGCGCCGCTGGCGGCTCGTGCTCGGCGGCGAGGCGGAGAGCGCCTGCGGTGGTCTCGGCGGCCGCGACCAGCGCATGGACAACGCGCTCGACGCGCTCTACGCCGCCGCGGCCGACGGCGGCGCCGCTTCGCGTATCCGTCCCGGCGCCCGTGGGGAGCGAAGCGCCGGGCTCCAGGCTTCCGCGCCGAACGTGGCCCGCTGGCTCGGCGACATCCGCGAGTTCTTCCCCAGCTCGGTCGTGCAGGTCATGCAGCGTGACGCGGTGGATCGGCTGAACCTGCGCCAGTTGCTGCTGGAACCGGAGCTTCTCGGCGCGGTGGAACCCGACGTTCATCTCGTCGGCACCCTGCTCTCCCTGAACCGGCTGATGCCCGAGGAGACCAAGCAGACAGCGCGTCAAGTCGTGCGTACCGTCGTCGACGACCTCGAACGCCGCCTCGCGCAGGGCTTCCGCGCGGCTGTCACCGGGGCACTCAACCGGGCCGCGCGCACGAACCGACCGCAGCCGCGCGACATCGACTGGAACCGGACCATCCGCGCCAACCTCAGGCACTATCAGCCGGAGTACCGCACCGTGGTACCTGAGCGGCTGGTCGGTTACGCGCGCGCTGCGAACACGGTCAAACGCGACGTCGTGCTCGCCATCGACCAGTCCGGCTCGATGGCCGCCTCAGTCGTCTACGCCTCGCTGTTCGGCGCGGTTCTCGCCTCGATGAAGACTCTGCGCACGTCGCTGGTGGTCTTCGACACCGAGGTGGTGGACCTGACCCCCGTGCTCGCCGATCCGGTCGAGGTGCTGTTCGGCACGCAGTTGGGCGGCGGTACGGACATCAACCGGGCGGTCGCCTACTGCCAGTCGCTGATCGGCCGCCCCGCGGACACCATCTTCATCCTGATTTCCGACCTGTACGAGGGTGGGGTCCGCGACGAGCTGATGCGCAGGATGGCCGAGATGACCGCGGCCGGAGTCCAGTGCATCGCGCTGCTGGCACTGAGCGACGAGGGCGCGCCCTCCTTCGATCAGCGCAACGCGGCCGCGCTGGCCGAGCTCGGCGTCCCGGCGTTCGCCTGTACCCCGGACCGCTTCGGCCCGCTGATGGCCGCGGCCATCGAACGACGCGACCTGGCGCCCTACGCGGCTGCGGACCGAGCCGGCTGAACGGCGAAGCGGCGAGCGGCCGGCGGCTCGGCCGCCCGCTCGCACGGCATTGCGGGTTCCGGGCGGAACTTCGTACCGTGCGACGCTGGCGGACTGATCCGCCGGATCGAGCCGCCGGACTGATCCGCCGGATCGAGCCGCCGGATCGAGCCGCGCGCGGCACGCTTTCGGGCACGCGGAAACCGTCCCGCCCACCGCCGGCCTTCGGATGCGCCTGCTTTTGACGCACATCACACGCGGCCGGTTACGGGGCATTCACCGAACCGGGATAACCTCGTATCAGCTTCCTAGGCCGGGGACGAGCAGCCGCCCCGAGCCATCAGTCACCGAGGACGGACGCGCGTGGATCTTTTCGAGTACCAGGCGAGGGACCTCTTCGCCAAGCACGGTGTGCCGGTCCTTCCGGCGCTGGTCGCCGGGACACCGGAGGAGGCCGAGGCGGCCGCGTCCAGTCTCGGCGGCAAGACGGTGGTCAAGGCACAGGTCAAGACCGGGGGCCGGGGCAAGGCCGGCGGGGTGAAGCTGGCCGCGGACCCAGCGGACGCGCGGGAGAAAGCCGGGCAGATCCTCGGCATGGACATCAAGGGCCACACCGTACACAAGGTGATGCTCGCGGCGGCCGCGCAGATCGAGGCCGAGTATTACGTCTCCTTCCTGCTCGACCGGGCCAACCGCACCTTCCTGGCGATGGCCTCGGTGGAGGGCGGGATGGAGATCGAGGAGATCGCGGTCACCAAGCCCGAGGCCCTGGCCAAGGTGCCCGTCGACGCCACCGAGGGCGTGACCGCCGAGAAGGCCCGCGAGATCGTCGCGGCGGCGAATTTCCCCGCCGAGGTCGCCGACCAGGTCGCCGACGTGTTGCAGAGCCTGTGGAAGGTCTTCGTCGCGCAGGACGCGCTGCTGGTCGAGGTCAACCCGCTCGTGCTGCTCAAGTCGGAGGACGGCTCCGCGGCCCCCGGGCTCTCCGGCGGCAAGATCGTCGCGCTCGACGGCAAGGTCTCGCTCGACGCCAACGCCGCCTTCCGCCAGCCCGGCCACGCGGAACTCGAGGACAAGGCCGCAGCCGACCCGATGGAGGCCGAGGCCAAGGAGAAGCACCTCAACTACGTGAAGCTGGACGGCGAGGTCGGCGTCATCGGCAACGGCGCCGGGCTGGTCATGTCCACCCTCGACGTGGTCGCCTACGCCGGAGAGGCGCACGGCGGCGTCAAGCCCGCCAACTTCCTGGACATCGGCGGCGGCGCGTCGGCCGAGGTGATGGCCAACGGCCTGGAGATCATCCTGGGCGACCCGGCCGTCAAGTCGGTGTTCGTCAACGTGTTCGGCGGCATCACCGCGTGCGACGCGGTCGCCAACGGAATCGTGCAGGCGTTCGCGTTGCTCGGCTCGCGCGGCGAGGTGGTCGACAAGCCGCTGGTGGTCCGGCTGGACGGCAACAACGCGCAGCTCGGCCGCGAGATCCTGACCGAGGCCGCGCTGCCCGGTCTGGAGCAGGTGGACACCATGGACGGCGCCGCTGCCCGCGCGGCCGAACTCGCCGCGGCGAAGTAGGGGAGTGACGAGAATGGCTATCTTCCTCGACGAGAACTCGAAGATCGTCGTCCAGGGCATGACCGGCTCGGAGGGCATGAAGCACACGCGCCGCATGCTCGCCTCCGGCTCGAAGATCGTCGGCGGGGTCAACCCGCGCAAGGCCGGCGAGAAGGTGGAGATCGACGGCGTACAGATCCCCGTCTTCGGGACGGTGGCCGAGGCGATGAAGGAGACCGGGGCCGACGTCTCGGTCGTCTTCGTGCCGCCGGCCTTCGCCAAGGGCGCGGTCATCGAGGCGATCGACGCCGGCATCCCGCTCGCGGTCGTCATCACCGAGGGCATCCCGGTGCACGACACCACCGAGTTCTGGGCATACGCCCAGGGCAAGGGCACCCGCATCGTCGGCCCGAACTGCCCCGGCCTGATCAGCCCCGGCAAGTCCAACGCGGGCATCATCCCGGCCGACATCACCAAGGCCGGAAGGATCGGCCTGGTCTCCAAGTCCGGCACGCTGACCTACCAGATGATGTACGAGCTGCGTGACCTGGGCTTCTCCAGCGCGGTCGGCATCGGCGGCGACCCGGTCATCGGCACCACGCACATCGACGCGCTCCAGGCGTTCCAGGACGACCCGGAGACCGCGGCCATCGTGATGATCGGCGAGATCGGCGGCGACGCCGAGGAACGGGCCGCGGCCTACATCAAGGAGCACATCACCAAGCCGGTGGTCGGCTACGTTGCGGGCTTCACCGCGCCGGAGGGCAAGACCATGGGCCACGCCGGCGCGATCGTCTCCGGTTCGTCCGGTACCGCGCAGGCCAAGAAGGAGGCGCTGGAGGCCGCGGGCGTGAAGGTCGGCAAGACCCCGTCCGAGACCGCGCGGCTCATGCGCGCGATCGTCGAAGCTCTCTGACATTCCGCGGCGACCAGGCGCGCTCGTCCTTCACCCGGGTGAAGCGCGGGCGCGCCTGCGCTGTGCGGCACCGTTCCCGCGCCCAGCATGGGTGCCATGGCCGACAGCAAGCAGCCGCCCGTCGACTCCTCGGCGCCGCCCGCGACCAGGCGCGCCGGCGAGGCGTCGTCGTTTCTCGGCGCTCGATCAGGTCAGCCGCAGGACGAGCCTGACGGTCCGTCACCGCGGCCGCATATCGCAGAACAGCGATACACCGCCGCGGGGCCGACCGCGCCCGCCGAGGCGGAATCGGCGCCGCCCGAGGACCGCGTCGCGGATGGCGGCGCCGGTCCCGCCGAGACCTCGGGTCCACTTTTCGCCGGCCTGGCCACGGCGCTGCGCGAGGGGTCGCCGGCGGCGCTGCGTCGTATCGGGCAGGCCGTGGCCGGGCACGCCGCCGAACTGGCCGCCGGAGCGGCCACCGCGCTGGTCGTCGCGGCGGGCGGCTGGCTGGCTGCGGCGGCGCTGACGCTCGCCGTGTGGGCGACGACCGCGCCGACGACCGATTCCTTCGCCGCCCCGCTGCATGTCGCCGGGCAGCTGTGGCTCGCCGCGCATCACGTCCGGCTGCGCACCGCCGATGGCACGTTCGGCCTCTCCCCGCTCGGCTTCACCATCCTGCCGGCCGCGGCGCTGCTGCTTGCCGGGCGGTACGCCGCGCATCGCCTGCGTGCCGGGATCTGGACGCTGGCCGCCGTCGCCGTCTGTTATCCGCTGGCCGCGCTCGTCATCTCGTGGAGCGCCGTCTCGGGTGCGCTGCACGCCGATCTGGGCACGGCCGTCGGCTATCCCTGCTTGATCGCGTTCGCCGCCTGTGGTGTCGGCTTCCTGAGCGCGCGTACCGCCTTGTTCGCGTCCCCGGGTCCGGCACCCACCGACACAGACGCCGACACAGACGCCGACACCGACGCCGACACCGACACCGAGCGCTGGTCTGCGGCGGCGCTGCGTGCGGCCGCGGCGGCGCTGGCGGTCCTGGTCTGCGGCGGCGCGCTGCTCGCGGCGCTCGCGGTGTGCCGGAATTTCGGCGACGTCTCGCGCCTGGGCTCGGTGATCGGCCAGGGCACCGCGGGCGAGTCGGGCCTGTTCCTCATCGATCTGGCGCTCGCGCCGAACCTGGTGGTCTGGGCGTTGAGTTACGCCGCGGGTCCCGGTTTCGCGGTGGGCGTCGGCAGTGCGGTGTCGGTGCGCGGCTCGCGGCACGGGCCGCTGCCGGGGCTGCCGCTGCTTCAGGCGGTTCCGCACGCCGGTGCGGCTTCGCCCTGGCTCTACCTGGTCTTCGCCGTGCCGCTCGCCGCGGGAGTCGTCGTCGTGTTGATCACCGGCCGCTCGGTGCGCGGTTTCGGCGGGCGGGCGGCGGCGGCCGGCGCGGCCGTCGCGGTGGTCGGCTGCGCGGTGGCCGTGGGCGCCGCGCTGTCCGGCGGTCCGGTCGCCGCGGGCGTGATGTCGGCGGTCGGCCCGGTGCCGTGGCGGCTCGGGGCGGTGGTGGCGCTGGAACTGGGCTGCGTCGCGGCCGCGGGGTTAGTGCTGTGGTTCGCGCTTGACCGGGTGCGTCGCGGCGCGGATCGGCCGGCGCTCGCCGCGTCAGCGGGTCCGCACGACGACGCTGCGGACGATCTTGTCGGCCCAGGTCTGGTGTTTGGAGTCCCACAGCGGCCAGAGCAGGTTGAGCACGCCGGGGATGGCGCAGGCCACCCAGAACAGCCAGTCGAGGAACAGCCGCAGGAAGCCGACGGCGGCGCCGACGGGCAGTCCGTTCTCGAAGCGGGCCAGCCGGAGGCCGAGGGTCTGTTTTCCGTAGGACTGGCCGGTGCGCCCGGCCCGGATGCTGTTGCCCACAGCCCAGATCAGCCCGAGGAAAGCCAGAACGCCGAACAGGATGTCGACGGATTCGACTTGGGTGGCTCCGGTGAGCGAGCCGGCGACGATGAAGGGGCCGTTGTCGAGGGCGAAGGCGCCGACGCGCTGCCACCAGTCGGCGAGCGGGGGCATGCCGACGGGTAGCCCCGCTCCTGCCGCCGGATAGCCGTAAGGCTGTCCGTACGGCGGCGGCGGTGCTGCCTGGTAAGGGCCGCCATAGGGTCCAGCGCCGTATTGCCCAACCCCGTAAGGCTGCTGCGCGTAACCGGGTTGACCGTAGGGAGCCCGATCCTGTGGCTCCTGCGCTCGTGCCTCTTGGGGCTGTGGTGCCTGGGATTGCGGTGTCTCGGGCTGCGGTGTCTCGGGCTGCGGTGTCTCGGCCTCTCGCGGCGGCAGCGGCGGCGGGACCGCCGAATACGCCGTGGCGCCGGCTTCATCGGCCTGCGGTTTGTCAACCAGGTCGCGAAGCGGGTCATGGGGCGCCGCGCTCTGCTGTCCTTCAGGCTCCGGCTGTGACCCGCGCCCGGCCTCGGGGTCCTGCGCCGGCTCGGCCTCCTGCGCCGCCTCGGGTTCCTGTTCCGGCTCGGGCTCTCGCTCCGGTTGCCGCGGATGGCTCGGTGTCGTGCTCACGCCGCCTCCTGACGAGTACTCTCACCATATCGTCAGGCTTTGTCCTGCTACGCACATTCTCCAGTGGTCTGAACGGGTATCAGCCCACAAAGCCGAAACGGCGCAATTGCCAAAGCCAGGAACCGGCGACCATCAGCGCGCCCGCGGTCCATCGCAGCCACACCGGTGTCCGGGCCAGGGCGGCCATCGGGTCGACCGTCGTCAGCGGCGCGGCCAGAAAGAGCACCGCCGCGGCCACGGTCAGCGGATTGGCCGCGAGCGCGCCGCCCCAGTGCCCGGCACCCGCTTCCATGAAAACCGTGGTCGAGCCGCAGAACGGGCAGGGCACGCCGGTCAGCCGGCGCAGCGGGCAAAGCGCCCCCGGATCGTGGTTCTGGTGCACCCATGCCGCGGCGACCGAGGCGAGCGCGACGAGGCCGAGCCGCAGCGCGGCAGCCCGCGGACCGCGAACGGCCGCGCTGACCGCCCGCGGTGCGGCCGCGCTCACGGCACGAGGGCCAGCGAATGGTCGAACTGCTGCTGGCACACGTTCTGCCCGGCGATCGTGTTAGCCGCCCGCATGCAGTCCGAGTACTGCCGAAGCTGCGGGAAGAAGATCAGCGAGTAGGAGACCACGGCGAGCGCGACGAGCGAGGAGATGCCGCTCCACACGACCGAGGCGACCGCCTCCGGCGCGCGCTGCGCCTGGCGTGCCGCGTCGCGCTGGGCGAAGGTGCCCAGCCACAGGCCGCCGAGCGACATCAGCAGGCCCGTACATGCGGCGATGAGCCAGACCGGGAAGTCGCGGTAGCCGTTGAGCAGCGTGATCATGGTGCACGCCGCGCCGCCGAGGGCGAGTCCGCGCGCCCAGCGGGTGCGCAGGCCCAGCGGCGGGCGCTTGCCGGGCTCCTCACCGCCGGGTTGCTGCTGACGCGGCGGTTGCTGCTGCGGCGGGCGGTACGGCGAGCGCGGATCGAACTGCGCCGGACGCTGGCCCGCCGGCGTGTACCGGTTGGGATCGTGCCAAGGCGCGGGCTGATGCGGGCTGCCGGTCGGGCCGAGAGCCGGTCCGGGGCTCTGACCGGGACTGCGGGGCGGTCCCGGGACGGGCGCGGGCGCCGCGTTCGGCTGGCGGTATGGCTCGACCTGCTGCGTCTCCGGCGACTGCGCCCCGTCCTGTTGCGACCCGGGCTGTCGGGTAGCGGGCTGGTGCGCACCGTCCTGCGGCGTACCGTCTTGCTGCGCGCCGGGCTGCTGATTCGGCTGCTGCGGCCGTGTGCCCGGCGCGTGGTTCGGCCAGTTCGCCTGGTCCGGCGTGGGCGGCGGCAGCGGAGGAACCGGGTACTGCGGTGCCGGGTACTGCGCTACCGGGTATTGGGCCGCGGGGTATTGGGCCACCGGATACTGGGGCACCTGGCCGGGCGGCACCGGCACCGGCACCGGCACCGGCGGAAAGTTCGGCGGTACCGGACCCGGCTGTCCGAGAAACCACGGAGCCGGCGCCGGCTGCTGCGCCGACCACTGCGGTACCGGAAGGTTCTGCGTCTGCTCTTCCCCGCCGCCGCCCGCGTTCCCCAAGCTGGATTCACCGATCTTCTGGTCGCCACTCCCATCGTCGGGGGTGCTGTCCTGGCGGGCAGGGGCGTCGGTCACAGTATTCGGCTCCGTTGTCACGGGAGGGATGGGCGCTGCGTCGTTACGGTATCGCCGACCGGTGTCGCGGATGGCTTGAATTGGTCTCCTCACCGTACCGCTAGCTATCGTTGGCCACATCCCGCTGGTCCGGCCTATGGCCGCCGCCGGGCGACATCACGTCAACTGATTGAAAGGACGCCGCGGTCGTGGCCTCCCCAACTCAGCAGTCAACGAACTCCCCTACCCGCTACCGACCCCCGTCATCGCGCCCGGCGCGCCTCGTCGTGCTGGTCTCCGGCAGCGGGACCAACCTCCAGGCGTTGCTCGACGCCGCCACCGACCCCGGATACGGCGCCACGCTCGTCGCCGTCGGCGCGGACCGGGACGGCATCCTCGCCCTCAAGCGCGCCGAGGACGCGGGCGTGCCCACCTTCGTGATCCGGTTGAAAGACCACCCCGATCGGAGCGCCTGGGACCGCGCGCTGCGCGACGAGGTCCGGCGGCACGCGCCCGACCTGGTCGTCTCGGCCGGGTTCATGAAGCTGGTCGGCCCGGACTTCCTGGCCGAGTTCGGCGGCCGGACGGTCAACACGCACCCCGCGCTGCTGCCCTCGTTCCCCGGCATGCACGGCGCGCGCGACGCGCTCGCGTACGGGGTCAAGGTGGCCGGCTGCACGCTGTTCGTCGTCGCCGAAGGCATCGACGACGGGCCGATCATCGCGCAGGCCGCCGTGCCGGTCGAGGACGGCGACGACGAGCAGAGCCTGCACGAGCGGATCAAGGCCGCCGAGCGCGCGCTGCTCGTCGAACAGGTCGGCCGGATGGCCCGCGAGGGGTGGACCATCACCCCGGCTCCAACCGCCGCGCCGGATACGCGCGGCACCGTCAGCAACCGGAAGGTGACCATCCCGTGAGCACACAGCTGCCCATCCGTCGCGCGCTGGTCAGCGTGTACGACAAGACCGGACTCGAGGAGCTCGCCCGGGGCCTGCACGCCGCCGGGGTCGCCCTCGTCTCCACCGGCAGCACCGCGGCCCGCATCGCCGCCGTGGGCGTCCCGGTCACCGAGGTGGCCGAGCTGACCGGGTTCCCCGAATGTCTCGACGGCCGGGTCAAGACCCTGCACCCGAAGGTGCACGCCGGGATCCTCGCCGACCGGCGCCTGCCCGAACACGTCAGCCAGCTCGAAGAACTCGGCATCGAGCCCTTCGACCTGGTCGTGTCGAACCTGTACCCGTTCACGCGGACCGTCGCCTCCGGCGCCGCTCCGGACGAGTGCGTCGAACAGATCGACATCGGCGGCCCGTCGATGGTGCGCGCGGCGGCGAAGAACCACCCGAGCGTGGCGATCGTGGTCGACCCGGCCCGCTACACGGACGTGCTGGCGGCGGTCGAGAGCGGGGGATTCACCCTGGAACAGCGCAAGCGCCTGGCCGCGGAGGCGTTCGCGCACACCGCCGCGTACGACGCCGCAGTCGCGTCGTGGTTCGCCTCGGCTTACGCGCCGGCCGACGAATCACCGTTCCCGGACTTCGTCGCGGCCACGTACAAGCGCAGCGCGTTGCTGCGGTACGGCGAGAACCCGCACCAGGCCGCCGCGCTCTACACCGGCGGCCCGGCGGCAGAGCAGGACAGTCTGGCCAACGCCGAGCAACTGCACGGTAAGGAGATGTCCTTCAACAACTACGTCGACACCGACGCGGCCCTGCGCGCGGCCCACGACTTCGCAGATCCCTGCGTCGCGATCATCAAGCACGCGAACCCGTGCGGTGTCGCGGTCTCGGTCAGCGGCGACATCGCCGAGGCGCACCGCAAGGCGCACGCCTGCGACCCGGTCTCGGCCTTCGGCGGCGTGATCGCGGCCAACCGTCCGGTGTCCGCCGAGATGGCCCGACAGGTCGCCGAGGTGTTCACCGAGGTGATCGTCGCCCCGGACTACGAGGACGGGGCGGTGGAGATCCTGTCCGCGAAGAAGAACATCAGGCTGCTGCGCACCGGCGCGAGCGGGCGGCGGGCCACCGACTTCCGGCAGATCTGCGGCGGCATGCTGCTCCAGGCCGGGGACAACTTCCAGGCGGCGGGCGACGATCCGGCGAACTGGAAGCTGGCCGCGGGGCCGGCCGCCGATCCCGGCACGCTGGCCGATCTGGCCTTCGCGTGGCGGGCGGTGCGCTCGGTCAAGTCGAACGCCATCCTGCTCGCCACGGATGGCGCCACGGTCGGGGTGGGCATGGGCCAGGTGAACCGGGTGGACTCGGCGAGGCTCGCGGTGAGCCGGGCCGGGGATCGCGCGGCCGGCTCGGTCGCCGCTTCGGATGCCTACTTCCCGTTCTCGGACGGCCTGGAGGTCCTGATCGCGGCCGGCGTCAGGGCAGTGGTGCAGCCCGGTGGCTCGGTGCGGGACGCGCAGTCGCTCGCGGTCGCGGAAGCGGCCGGTGTGACGATGTACCTCACCGGCACGCGGCACTTCGCGCACTGATCCGCACGCCGCGTTCGACGGCTGAAGAAAAAGACCGCGGCGGCGGGCCGGAAAGGCTCGCCGCCGCGTCCGCGTTGACGCCTCCCGGTCCGCTTCGTGCCGGTCCGCGTGGAAACCCGCGTCAGTTTCCGAAGAAGCCGCGCTGCAAGCACAGCTCGTACTGCGACGTTCCGGTGACCGGATCAGGCGTCGCGCTGTACTGGTGGCAGTTGGCCGCGGTGCTGACGAACCACACGATCACCACGATCTCGAGCACGTTGGCGATGATGGCCAGGATCGAGGTCACCAGCCCGGCGATCGCCATGCCCTTGCCGGCGGCCTGGCCGCGGCCGGCCTTGCGGATCGCGATGATCGAGAAGACGAGCCCGACGATCCCGACCACTCCGCCGACGTAGAACAGCGACGTGCACAGACCGACGATGCCGAGAACCATGCCGGTGATCGCCAGGCCGCGGGGCGGCGGCGCCATCGGCATCATCGGGTACGGATACGGATACCCGTAGGGCATCAGGCCCTGGTTCGGCGGGTAGCCAGGTGCGCCCTGGTCTCCCGGCCAGTGGGCGAAGCCGTCGCCCGGGTAACCCCCGGCCGGGTACTGCGCCGTCGGCTGGGATTCGACGGGCTGGTCGAGCGGCGCCTGTGCGGTCGGCATCGGTCCGCTCGGCATCTGCCCAATCGGTGGCGCGAGCGGTGGCGCCAGCGGTGGCGCGAGTGATGGCGGGGGCGTCGCTTCGGGTGATTCGGACAAGGCTCCCCCTGGCTCCGTTCTTCGGGCACGTACTTGGCGCGCGAGTCTACCTGTTGCGTCTGCGAGAATAGGGCGCATGACGGCGACGATTCTGGACGGCTGGCTGACCGCGGAGGAGATCCGCCAGGACCTGGCCAAGCGGGTGAGTGTACTGGCCGAGCGTGGCGTCGTACCCGGCCTCGGCACGCTACTGGTCGGCGACGACCCGGGCTCGCACGCCTACGTGACGATGAAGCACCGCGACTGCGCGAAGGTCGGCATCCACTCCATCGATCGCCGCCTGCCGGCCAACGCCACCCAGGAGCAGGTCGAGGCCGCCGTCGCCGAGCTCAACGCCGATCCGGCCTGTCACGCCTACCTGGTTCAGCTGCCGCTGCCGAAGGGGCTCGACGAGTTCCGTGTCCTGGAGCGGGTCGAGCAGGCCAAGGACGCCGACGGCCTGCACCCTCTCAGCCTCGGCAAGCTGGTGCTCGGCGAGCCGACGCCGCTGCCGTGCACCCCTTACGGGGTCGTGGTGCTGTTGCGCCGCTTCGGCGTCGAACTGAACGGAGCCGAGGTGGTGGTCGTCGGCCGCGGCATCACCGTCGGCCGTCCGCTCGGACTGATCCTGACGCGCAAGTCCGAGAACTCGACCGTGACGCTGTGCCACACCGGCACGCGCGACCTGGCCGCGCACACCCGCCGCGCGGACATCATCGTCGCGGCCGCGGGCGTGCCGGGAATCATCAAGCCGGACATGGTCAAGCCGGGCGCGGCAGTGCTGGACGTGGGCGTCTCGCACGTGGACGGCAAACTCACCGGCGACGTGGCCGCCGGCGTCGAGCAGGTAGCCGGCTACCTCTCGCCCAACCCCGGCGGCGTCGGCCCGATGACCCGCGCGCAGCTGCTCACGAACGTCGTCGAAGCCGCTGAGCGAACGCTGCTCTGACCCGCCCGCCGGTTGACCTGCCCGCCGTCCGGTTATCCGGTGCGGCGGCCGGACCGGGCGCGTGGCTTCACGGCGCCGGGGCGCTTCGGCGTGGCGCTCGGCCCACGCTCTGTCGCCGCGGTCTTGATCTTCGCAGCCTCGGTCTTCGCAGCCTCGGTCTTCGCAGTCTCGGTCTTCGCAGTCTCGGTCGCCGCGGGCTCCGGGACCTCGATCGGAGCCGGCGTGGTCGTGATCGGCTCGGCGTGGATGCCCGGCTCCGAGGTGATCGGCTCGGCGTGAATACCCGGCTCGTTCTCGGCCGCAGGCTGCTGCACCACGACGATCCGGGATTCGGATTCTTGCCTCGGCCCCGCCTCCAGCGCCGCCGACTCGCCGCGTTCGGCCGTCTCGGCCGGCCGGGGCTCCAGCCACAGCGCGCCGAGCGGCGGCAGCCGCAGCACCGCGCGCGCCGGCCAGCCGTCCTGACCCTCGTCGAGCGCGTACACCTGCCCGAAGTTTCCGACGCCCGAGCCGCCGTACTGCTCGGCGTCGGTGTTGAGCACCTCGGACCAGACCGGTGCCTGGCCGGCGCTCCACGGCAGCGGCAGCGAATAGCCCTCCCACGGCACCCCGGCGAAGTTCGCCACGCACACCAGCGGCCGTCCGTCGAAGCCCCAGCGCACGAACGCGAACACGTTGTGATCGCCGTCGTCCGCCTTCAGCCACGAGAAGCCGTCGCCGGAGGTGTCCCGCTCCCACAGCGCCGGGCGCGTCCGATACGCCGAGTTCAGGTCCTGCACCAGCCGGAACACTCCGCGGTGCGCCGGGTTGTCCAGCAGCCACCAGTCCAGTCCGGCCTGCTCCGACCACTCCGAGTCCTGCGCGAACTCACAGCCGGAGAACAGCAGCTGCTTGCCCGGATGCGACCACATGAAGGCCAGGTAGGCGCGCACGTTCGCCAGTTGCTGCCAGCGGTCGCCCGGCATCTTGCGCAGCAGCGAGCCCTTGCCGTGCACCACCTCGTCGTGGCTGATCGGCAGGATGAAGTTCTCGGTGAAGGCGTAGACCATCGAGAAGGTCATCCGGTTGTGGTGCCAGCGCCGGTTGATGGGCTGCTCGGACATGTAGCCGAGCGAGTCGTGCATCCAGCCCATGTTCCACTTGAAGCCGAAGCCCAGGCCGTCGTGATCCGTCGGCCTGGTCACCCCGGGCCACGCGGTGGACTCCTCGGCGGCCACCGTGACCCCCGGCACCCGCTTGTACACCGTCGCCGTCAGCTCCTGAAGGAACGAGACCGCCTCCAGGTTCTCCCGGCCGCCGTACGCGTTCGGGTGCCAGCGGCCGTCCTCGCGGGAGTAGTCGAGGTAGAGCATCGAGGCGACCGCGTCCACGCGCAGGCCGTCGACGTGCATCTCCTCGCACCAGAACAGCGCCGAGGCGACCAGGAAGTTGCGCACCTCGCGGCGGCCGTAGTCGAAGACCAGGGTGCCCCAGTCCGGGTGCTCGCCGCGCCACGGGTCGGGGTGCTCGTACAGCGGCGTGCCGTCGAACTCGGCCAGCGCCCAGGCGTCCTTGGGGAAGTGCGCCGGGACCCAGTCGATGATGACGCCGATCCCGGCCCGGTGCAGCGCGTCGATCAGGTGGCGGAACTCGTCCGGGGTGCCCAGCCTCGCGGTCGGCGCGAAATAGGACGAGACCTGGTAGCCCCAAGAACCCCCGAACGGGTGCTCGGTCGGCGGCAGGAACTCGACGTGGGTGAATCCGAGTTCGTTCAGATACGCGGGCAGTTGCTCCGCGAGACCGCGGTAGTCCAGCCCCGGCCGCCACGAGGCCAGGTGCAGTTCGTACACCGACATGGGGGAGTGGTACGCGTCCCACTTGGCCCGCTGCTCAAGCCATTCGTCGTCGTTCCACTCATAGTGCGTCTCGTCCACGATCGAGGCGTTCGCCGGCGGCATCTCGCAGCGGCGGGCCAGCGGGTCCGCCTTCTGCCGCCAGACGCCGTCGCGGCCCAGGATCTCGTACTTGTACCGGGCGCCCGCCTCGACGCCGGGCACGAACAGTTCCCACACGCCGCTCGACCCCATCGAGCGCAGCGGATGGCTGGTGCCGTTCCAGTAGTTGAAGTCGCCGACGACGCGCACCCCGCGCGCGTTGGGCGCCCACACCGCGAACGAGGTGCCGACCGGCGGGTCGAACGGCGAGCCCTCGGGGGAGTCGAAACGGCGCACCCGCGAGCCGAGCGCCTCCCACAGCTGCTCGTGCCGGCCTTCGCCGATCAGGTGCAGGTCGATCTCGCCGAGCGTCGGCAGGAAACGGTAGGGGTCGTCCAAAAGGATCGTCGCGTCGCCGTAGCCGACTTCGAGCCGGTAGTCGCCGAGGGCGTCCGGAAGGAGCGCGGCGAACAGGCCCTCGCCCTGCGGGATCAGCGGATACCGCTCGCCCGCCGCGGTCAGGACCGTCACGCCTTCCGCGAACGGTCGCAGTGCGCGTACAAGGGTGCCGTCGGCGCCGGAGTGCGCGCCCAGCAGCCGGTGCGGGTCGTGCACCGCCCCGTCCAGCAGGGCCCTGCGTTCGTCCTCCGCGAGCGGCGCGGCCGGGACGACGGCGCGGTCGGGCCCGTCGCCGGCTGTGTCGGCCTGCTTCCCGGTGGCCCGGCCCTCGCCGTCCTTGCCGGCCCGGCCTGCGATCCGCTGGTCGTCGCGCACGGTCAAAGCCCCACGTCCCTGTCTCGATCGAGCGGTCCCTCAACGGGCCCGTTTCTCCGTTTTCCACGATGTCATGCGTGGGCGTCGCGTGGTGGCGCGCAACGCCGCCGCCGGGCTCGCGTCAGGCGTCCGAGGGCGGATGATGACCGCAGCGAGACGTGGAGCCATCGCGGTTCGAGGCCGATTCCGGAGCCTGAAGCTCTGGTGATCCGCGCCGTGGCAGGTGCGATCGGCCGTTTTCATGCATTCGGGTGGGCCGCCGCCCGCTCCAGCTAACCGGCAGCTAACCGGGCGAGGGGCGTGTCACGCCCGCGGCTTGCGGTCGCGGGACCGGCGCCGCACGAGGTAACCGGCCAGCATCCCGGCGAGGAAGGTACCGGCCAGCACGAGCCACAACTGCGCGCTCACCCAGACCACCCAGAAGTGGATGCGCGTCCTGCTGGTGTTCACGAGGACGAACCAGGCGGCCAGGGCGATGATCACCAGTCCGGCAATGGTCTTCGGGCTGCGCAGCCGCGCGCCCAAGCCGCGCCGGCCCGTCCCGGACTCGTCGGCCCGTGCGCCGATGGGAGGTATGCCGCTCATCTGAACACTCCCTTCAGGAGATGGCACGCAACACGTACCGCGGGCGCACGCGGGTGCCGAGTGCGCATATTGCCATGGTCCCGCACGACTGCCCGCCGCGCCGCCGCCGTGGTTTCATGGCTTCATGGAAGTCGTCTCCCATCGTGGCGGAGCCCCGATCGGCCGCGCTCTGCGCGCCGTCGCGGTCGAGTGGCCGTTCTCCGTGGTCTTCGCCACCGCGACGATCGCGGTGATCATCGTCTCGTTCGGTGCGCTCAAGCACGGCCTGGTCCTGCTCGCCTCCGCGCTGCTGCTCGGCTCGGTGCTGCGTTTCGTGCTCTCTCCGGCGCGCGCCGGTCTGCTCGCAGTACGCCGCCGCGGCGTGGATGTGGTCACCATGGCGCTGCTCGGTGCGTTGCTGCTGTTGCTGGCGCTGTTCGCCGACACCGTCTGACTCCGGCGGTTCCGCGCGCTGAGCACAAACGGGACCGGCGCCCTGGGATTCGCCCGCGGCACCGTGCCGGGGTAGGCTCAGCCCCGGCGAACTATCTTGACGCCAAGATACCCCGCCGCGTGGAGCGTGGTGCCCAGCACGCCACGGCCGCGCCCGTGACCGCCGTGCGAGAAGGACCGTCCTCATGCCCAAGATCAAGGTAGCCAATCCGGTCGTCGAACTCGACGGCGACGAGATGACCCGGATCATCTGGCAGTTCATCAAGGACTCGCTGATCCTGCCGTACCTCGATGTCGACCTGAAGTACTTCGACCTCGGTATCGAGCACCGCGACGCCACCGACGACCAGGTCACGATCGACGCCGCGAACGCGATCAAGCAGCACGGCGTGGGCGTCAAGTGCGCGACCATCACCCCGGACGAGGCCAGGGTCGAGGAGTTCGGCCTCAAGCAGATGTGGAAGTCGCCGAACGGCACCATCCGCAACATCCTCGGCGGTGTGATCTTCCGCGAGCCGATCATCATGAGCAACGTGCCGCGGCTGGTGCCCGGCTGGACCAAGCCGATCGTGGTCGGCCGTCACGCGTTCGGCGACCAGTACCGCGCCACCGACCTGAAGGTCCCGGGCGCCGGCAAGCTCACCCTGACCTTCACGCCGCAGGACGGCTCCGAGCCGATCGAACTGAACGTCTTCGACTTCCCGGGCCCGGGCGTCGCCCTGGCGATGTACAACCTCGACGCCTCCATCCGCGACTTCGCCCGCGCCTCGATGCGCTACGGGCTGGACCGCAACTACCCGGTGTACCTCTCGACGAAGAACACGATCCTCAAGGGGTACGACGGCCGGTTCAAGGACATCTTCCAGGAGGTGTTCGAGAGCGAGTTCAAGGCCGACTTCGAGGCCGCGGGCCTGACTTACGAGCACCGCCTGATCGACGACATGGTCGCCTCCGCGCTCAAGTGGGAGGGCGGCTACGTCTGGGCGTGCAAGAACTACGACGGCGACGTGCAGTCGGACACCGTGGCCCAGGGCTTCGGCTCGCTCGGCCTGATGACCAGTGTGCTGATGACCCCGGACGGCCGCACCGTCGAGGCGGAGGCCGCGCACGGCACGGTCACCCGCCACTACCGCCAGCACCAGCAGGGCAAGGCGACCTCCACGAACCCGATCGCGTCGATCTACGCGTGGACCCGTGGCCTGGCGCACCGCGGCAAGCTGGACAACACCCCCGAGGTCACCGCGTTCGCGGAGACCCTGGAGCGGGTCTGCGTCTCGACCGTCGAGGGCGGTCAGATGACCAAGGACCTCGCGCTGCTGATCGCCCCGGACGCGCCGTGGCTGACCACGCAGGACTTCCTCGCCGCGCTCGACGAGAACCTGAAGAAGGCCACCGCCGGCTGAGCGCGTCGGCGAGTAGGGCCGTCGCCGGTTCACCGATCGGCGTCGGCCCTACGTGTCCGTCCAGCCCATCGCCTGAACCAGCCGCCACATGTTCGTCGACGGGTTCAGGTGTATCGCTTCGCCCGTCGGGTCCAGAGCCATCGCACGCCGCATCGCGTCCGGACAAGTCGCGGCGTAGTCGGCGGCGAAATCGATCAGGTGCTTGTCGTATCCCGGTACCTGCCTGCGCAACAGCGGTTTGAGTTGCGTATAGCCTCCGATCTGCCTGCGATGATCGGTGAAGTGCAGCAACAACCACAGCTCGAAGCAGGGGTTGGATACGACGACGGCCGCTTTCAGCGCGGTCGTCGTCGAGTCCCGGGCAAGCCTCACGGCTCTGTCCAGGTCGGTGAACTCGTCCACATCGACGACGCACCACACCTCGTCGTAAAGGTCGGAGGCGGCCAGGGCCTTTTTCAGGGCGTATCGGACGATCTGGCTCGGCGACTTGTCCCGGACGACGACGTCGATCAAGATCGCTGCATTCCGAAGATGACGTTTGAGGCCGCTGATGTACGCGGGCTCCGTCTCGCGCCCGCCGCACACCACGAGCAGGCGCTTGCGCGGCTCGCGTGAGGGAGCCGGCGGGAAATCCCGTGCTGAGGGGTTGGTCAGGCTTTCGGAAAGGTGAGGGCGAGTAGCGCGGCCTCGTCGTCGATGAACGGCACGGCGCCGTAGCTGCCGCCGAGGTATCTGCGCTCGGTGTTCTCCTTGTCCCGCGGTTTGAAGTCGCTCAGCGGATAGATGACCGACGCACCCGTCTGGTGCTTCTTCTCCACGAAGTAGATCTGGTCACGCTTGAGGATCTCGTTGTTGCTGCCCAGCAGCGATGTGTTGTGCGTCGTGAAGATCAGCTGTGCTCCCCGGAGATTGACCCTCGGATCCTGGAACAGCGCCACGATCCGCGCGGCCAGATTCGGATGGAGATTGGACTCCAGTTCGTCGATCAGCATCACGGAGCCGGCTTCCAGGCAGGAGAGCACGGGCGCGAGCTGCATGAGAAAGGTGATCGTGCCGGTCGACTGCTGACCGAGCGTCAGCCGCGCGCCCGGTTCGGCTCCCTTCATCCTGAAGGCGACTCTGGGCGCTTCGACCTGAACGGCGCGTACCGTCCCGGCGTCCGGCTCCTCGACCTCGATGTCGGCGATGCCGAAGTCCGCGAAGCTCAGCAGGTCGAGTACCTGCCTGCGCCGATTCGGCTCGTTGAGCAGTTCCACCAGCCGGTATTGGACGGTGCGGTTCTTCAGCGACGCCGCCTGTGAGAACTGGATCTGCCTGAGCCATCGGTAGACCGGTTGCACATCGGCGAGTTCGAATCGCGCCGCCGAGGTGAGGAACAGGATGCTCGGCGGAGTGATGTCGCTTGCCCGCTGGAGATTGGTACGGATGGTGGTGCCGAACCGAAAGTCGCCCCTTGAGCGCTCGAAGACGATCTGCCGGCGGCCGGTCGGATAGCGGTGCAACCATTCCTCGACGACCCCGTCGTCATCCACGCCGAAACCGTAGGTGTATCGGGTGCCGTCGATGACTGCGTCCGCGTCGAACCAGCTCGGCTGGGTCGCGAGCGCCGGGTCGAGAGCGAACGGATGACGGCGCAGGCTGTATCCGGGTTCGGATCGCCGGTCCGACTCGAGCGCGAGATCGGCGAAGTAGAGCAGGGCGTCGATCAGGTTCGACTTGCCGGACGCGTTCGCGCCGAAGATCGCGGCGACCGGAACCGCGGGCCACTTCGTGCCCGGAGCCCGATCGGCGGCGAAAACCGGCGCGAGGTTCAACTGCTGCTCGTCGCGCAGTGATCGATGATTGGAGACGCGGAAGGACACGAGCACGGACGATTCCTCCCGCACTGTGCGAGCAATTTGCGCGAGTAATTTGCACAAAATCGATTTTGGCTACAGATTACGGTACGCCGACCTTCGGCGCCAGCGCGACCGGAACCGGCGGCGCCGCCTGCTTGACGCGCGTGTCGCGCGGTTCACGGGGCCCGCGAGTCGCCGAGCGTGCCCGGCGGAGTACCGTTGGCTCAAGAACGCGCGCTGAGAGAAGACCGCAGGCATCCAACCCCGTCGACCGGCATCCGAGGTGACTCGTCGCCGGCTTGCAGGAGATCGCAATGACCCGCAACCCCGTCAACGTCACGGTCACCGGCGCAGCCGGGCAGATCGGCTACTCGCTGCTGTTCCGGATCGCCGCCGGCGACCTGCTCGGACCGGACATTCCAGTCAAGCTGCGGCTGCTGGAGATCCCGCAGGCCGTCAAGGCGGCCGAGGGCGTGGCCATGGAACTCGACGACTGCGCGTTCCCGCTGCTGGCCGGGATCGACATCTTCGACAACCCGGGCGACGGCTTCGCCGGGGCGAACGTCGCGCTGCTGGTGGGCGCGCGGCCGCGCACCGCCGGCATGGAGCGCGGAGACCTGCTGTCGGCGAACGGCGGCATCTTCAAGCCGCAGGGCGAGGCGATCAACGCCGGCGCCGCGGACGACGTCCGGGTCCTGGTCGTCGGCAATCCGGCCAACACCAACGCGCTGATCGCCGCGAGCCACGCCCCCGACGTACCCAAGTCCCGGTTCACCGCGATGACCCGCCTCGACCACAACCGCGCCGTCGCGCAGATCGCCAAGAAGTCCGGCGCCCCGGTCACGGAGATCGGCAACGTGACCATCTGGGGCAACCACTCCGCGACCCAGTACCCTGACCTGTACAACGCCAGGATCTCCGGCAAGAACGCCGCCGAGTACATCAACGACCAGGCGTGGCTGGAGAACTCCTTCATCCCGACCGTGGCCAAGCGCGGCGCCGCGATCATCGAGGCCCGCGGCTCCTCCTCCGCCGCGTCCGCCGCGTCCGCCGCGCTCGACCACGTCTTCACCTGGTTCCACGGGACCGCCGAGGGCGACTGGACCTCGATGGGCATCGTCTCAGACGGCTCCTACGGCGTGCCGGAGGGTCTGGTCTCCTCCTTCCCGGTGACCACCCGCGACGGGAACTTCGAGATCGTGCAGGGCCTGGAGATCAACGAGTTCTCCCGCGCCCGCATCGACGCCTCGGTCAAGGAACTCGCGGACGAGCGCGACGCGGTCCGCGAACTCGGTCTGATCTGACACGGCAGGCGTCGCGAACGCCTCTTGGCCAAGGCGGTGCACGCTCAGGCGGACGGCTCGCAAGAAGCATCGGAGAACCCTGCGTACGGTCGACGTGCGTAGGGTTTTCCCTCATCATGGCCGCCGAGCCGGATAGGGAGCAGTGCGCCGCGGGCAGTGAGCGCTAGCGTGCGGCCATGAGCGACATCAACGAGATCGCGGACGGGTACGTGGAGCGCGCCGCCGCGCTCAACCCGTTGGAGGCGACCTACTGCGGGGTGCCCGGCTATGACGAGCGCATGTCCGACCTGAGCCCCGACGGCTTCCGCGCCCGCGCCGACCTCGATCGCGAGACGATCAACGCGCTCAGCCACGGGGCCGCGCGGGACGAGGGCGAACAGGTCGCCAAGGACGCGATGCTGGAACGGCTCGGCCTGGCCGTCGAGTTCTACGACTCCGGCGAGGCGACCAGCGATCTCAATGTGCTGGCGAGCCCGTTGCAGGCGGTGCGCCAGGTGTTCGACCTGATGCCGATCGAGGGCGAGCAGGCGCAGCGCAACCTCGCTGCGCGCATAGCCGCCGTGCCCGAGGCATACGCGGGACTACGGCGCACTCTGCTCGAATCCGCGAAGAGCGGCCGGGTCGCGGCGCGGCGGCAGGTCCTCGCGTGCGCGAAACAGTGTGCTGAATGGGCGGGTATCGCCGGCCCGCAGCCGACATCCACGTCACAGAGCCCTGAAGGTGACGACGCAGCCGGCTTCTACGCCGGCCTGGTCGCCCGCACCGGAACTCAGGGCGCGCTGCGCGCGGAACTCGACCAGGCCGCGCAGTCGGCACGCGAAGCCACCGCGCAGTTCGGCGTCTTCCTCGAAACCGAACTGCTGCCGTACGCCCCCGAGCAGGACGCGGTCGGCCGCGAGCGCTACCGGCTGGCCTCGCGCTACTTCCTCGGCGCGGCCGTGGACCTCGACGACGCCTACGCCTGGGGCTGGTCCGAGGTCAAGCGCATCGAAGCCGAGATGAACCGGGTCGCCGGGCTGATCGTGCCCGGCGGCGTGGACGAAGCGGTCGCCGCGCTCGACACCGAGCCGCGGCGCCGGATCGCCGGCAGGGAAGCGCTCCGCGACTGGATGCAGGAGTTGGCCGACCGCACCATCGCCGAGCTGCACGGCCGGCATTTCGACATCCCCGAGCCCGCGCGCCGCATCGAATGCATGATCGCCCCGACGAACGACGGCGGCATCTACTACACCGGGCCGAGCGAGGACTTCAGCCGGCCGGGCCGGATGTGGTGGTCCGTGCCCGAGGGGGTCGAGGAGTTCTCGACCTGGCGCGAGGTGAGCACCGTGTACCACGAGGGGGTTCCCGGCCATCACCTGCAGGTCGCGCAGGCCGTCCACCAGCGCGAGAACCTCAACCGGTGGCGGCGGCTGATGTGCTGGGTCTCCGGACACGGCGAGGGCTGGGCGCTGTACTCGGAACGGCTGATGGAAGAGCTCGGATACCTGGACGATCCGGGAGACCTGCTCGGCATGCTCGACATGCAGATGCTGCGGGCCGCCCGGGTCGTGGTGGACCTCGGCGTTCACCTGCGGCTGCCGATCCCGGCCGGTACCGGCTGGCACGAGGGCGAGATCTGGAACCCCGAGTTGGCCTGGGAGTTCCTACGCGGCCACGTGCGTATGGGTGAGGAGATGCTGCGGTTCGAGCTCAACCGGTACCTCGGGTGGCCGGGCCAGGCGCCCTCGTACAAGCTCGGCGAGCGCATCTGGCTCCAGGCCCGCGAGGACGCCAAAGCGCGTAAGGGCCCGGCCTTCGACCTGAAGCAGTTCCACAGCCAGGCGCTCGCGCTCGGCGGCCTCGGCCTCGATCCGCTTCAGGCGGCGCTGGCGCGGATGTAGACGCCGGCGAGCGGACCGCGCGCAGCCGCGGAAGTGAGACTTTCACGGCTGCGCCCGCCGCCCGCCGCACCCAGCAGTGAGTCAGCGCTCGATCTCACCCGGCGGGCCGCCGGGCGTTGCCGCGCCGATTCGTCCCGCCTACCTTGCGTATCGGTGTGACGGCGCGAGCGATGGAGGGTTCGGTTGTGATGTACACGCGAGGCAAGCGGCGCGGCGCGCTCGCCGCCGCCGGCTCGATGCTCGCCGGACTGGCTCTGGTGCCCGCGACGGCGCCGGCGAGCGCCGCCGCGACGCTCTCGTGCCGCGCGATGGCCGCCTACCCGGCCAAGTGGACCGCCGGCTACGATTTCCAGTTCGCCGTCGTGAACACTGGAACGGAAGCCTTCAGCGCGTGGGTCATCACGTTCGACGTACCGCCCGGCGACGTGATCTACACCACCTGGAACGGGTCGGTTGTGCAGAGCGGGCAGCACGTGGTGGCACGCAGTTATACGAACACGTACAACGGCTCCCTCGCCCCCGGCGCGTCGGCCGAAAGTATCGGCGGCGTGGTCGAGGGCGATAGCGCCGGTGGCCTCACGAACATCACCTGCACTCCCGAAGCTCCCGCCGCTCCGGCCGGCCCGGCGGCTTGACGGCGGCTTGACAGCGACGTGGCGTGGCGGCGGCATGGCGTGGCGGGCGTTTCTCCCGCTATCTGCGGTCGATGAGGCGCGAGAGCACCAGCACTGATTTGGTCTGCTGCACGAAGGGCGCCATCCGCACCCGCTCCAGCACCGTCTCCAGGTGCGCGGTGTCGCGGGTCCGCACGTGCAACAGCGCGTCCGCCTCTCCCGTGACCGTGTAAGCCGCGATGATCTCCGGCTGGTCGGCCATGGCGGAGCGAATCGCGTCCGGCGAAGTGCGACCGGTGCAGTAGAGCTCCACGAACGCCTCGGTGGTCCAGCCGAGCGCGGCCGGGTCGACCAGCGCGGTGAAACCGGTGATCAAACCCCCGGCGCGCAACCGGTCCACTCGCCGCTTCACCGCCGGCGCGGACAGTCCCACCTGCGCACCGATGTCGGCGTAAGCGGACCGGGCGTCGCGCAGCAGGCAGCCGATGATCCGCTCGTCGGTCTCGTCGGTTCGCACGGCCGAATCCTAGTGTTCCGGCGCGGGACACCAGTGCGGCGCCGATCGTCGGCTCGGCGCCGGCCGCGGGAGCCGCGCAGGCGCCCGCACCCTGCCGGATCGCTAGACTTTTCTCATGGGCACAAACACCCACTCCAGAACCGGTGGCCTGGACCCCGGAGGACATAGACGGGCGTGCGCGCCACCTTCCGGCGTCCGGTGCGGCCGCGCACCGAAACCGAGCAGGCAGGTGCAGCGCACGCCGTGAACCCGACCGTCGTCTCCTGTCTTGTCGTCCTCGCTCTGATCCTGATCGAGGCACTGTTCGTGGCCTCGGAGATCGCGCTGGTCTCACTGCGCGAGGGGCAGCTGCACGCCCTGGCCGCCTCCGGTAAGCGCGGCGGCGTGGTCGCGCGCCTGGTGCGCGAACCGAACCGGTTCCTGGCCACCGTCCAGATCGGCGTGACACTCACCGCGCTGCTCTCCTCCGCGTACGGCGCGACCACGCTCTCCGAGAGCGCGAAGCGCGCCCTGATGCGCGCCGGGCTGACCTCCGGCCTGGCGGGCTTCGCCGGCCTGGTCGGCGTCACCATGATCATCTCCTTCGTGACCCTCGTGATCGGGGAACTGGCGCCCAAACGGCTCGCGCTGCAGCGCGCCGAGTCCACCGCCAAGGCGGTCGCGCCCTTCCTGCAGGGCATGGCCCGCCTCTGCCGGCCGGTGATCTGGCTGCTCTCCGTGTGCACCGACGGGGTGGTGCGCCTGTTCGGCGGTGATCCCGACATAGGCCGCGAGCAGGTCAGCGAGGCGGAACTGCGTCAGCTCGTGGCCTCCGCGGACACGCTGACCACCGACGAACGCCGCCTGATCGACGAGGTGTTCGGCGCGGGCGACCGGCAGTTGCGCGAGGTGCTGGTGCCGCGAACCGAGGTGGTGTTCCTCGACGGCGCGACGCCGGTGGCCGTGGCCGCCGAGATGATCGGCCGGCGCCCGCACTCGCGCTACCCCGTGATCGACGGTTCCTCCGACGACATCATCGGGTTCGTACACGTGCGCGACCTGCTCGCGCCGGAGACCGGGGCCCGGGCCGTGCGCGTCGCCGACCTGGCCCGCCCGGTGATATTCCTGCCGGAGACCAAGCACGTGCTCTCGGCGCTCTCCGAGATGCGCCGCGACTCCTTCCACCTGGCCGTCGTGCTCGACGAATACGGCGGCACCGCCGGGATCGTCACGCTCGAGGACCTGCTCGAAGAGGTCATCGGCGACATCCGCGACGAGTACGACGTGGCCCGAGCTCGGGTGACCAGGCTGCGCAACGGCGACCTCGAACTCGACGGGCTGATCAACCTCGACGACTTCCACGACGAGACCGGCGTCGAGCTGACCGACGGGCCCTACGAGACCCTGGCCGGTTACATAGTGGCCCGTCTCGGCCGGCTGCCCGTGGTCGGTGATCAGGTGGCGTTCGACGGGCTGAGGCTGACGGTGCACGCGCTGGACGGCCGCCGCATCGCCCGCGTCCGGCTCGCCCGCACCGTCTCGGCCGGCGCGGACCCGGCGGGCACGGCAAGTAACGCAGCTACCGCAGGTAACGCAGGCACCGCGGGCACGGCAAGTAACGCAGGCACCGCGGGCACGGCAAGTAACGCAGGCACCGCGGGCACGGCAAGTAACGCAGGCACCGCGGGCACGGCAAGTAACGCAGGCACCGCGGGCACGGCCGCGGACCCAGGGGCCGGCGAGCGCGAGCGCAAGCCGCCCGGCATGCGGGTCCCCGACCTCGCGCGCGACACCGCGCCAGGGGTGCGCCAGGACTGATCAGGCTTGCCGCCGAGCGACCTCCCTGGCGGCGCGCGGTCCCGGCTCCCGGCCCGGGTG
Organism: Actinocrinis puniceicyclus; assembly: GCF_018283645.1. Lineage (GTDB taxonomy): Bacteria > Actinomycetota > Actinomycetes > Streptomycetales > Catenulisporaceae > Actinocrinis > Actinocrinis puniceicyclus. The sequence continues at coordinate 75,596 of NZ_JAGSXH010000003.1, forward strand.
GCGCGACCACGCGCGTGCCACCTTCGCGCCCTGGCGCGGCGCGGAGGCTGATGAATTCGGCAGACGCCGTCTGCGACAATGGAACACATGTCGTCCGATCAGTCGCCACAGTCGCAGACCGCCGCGCCGGCCGCCCGACCTCGGGTGTTCAGCGGCATCCAGCCCACGTCCGGTTCGTTCCACCTCGGCAACTACCTGGGTGCGGTCCGCAACTGGGTGGCGATGCAGGACGAGTTCGACGGGTTGTACTGCGTCGTCGACCAGCACGCGATCACGGTCGAGCAGGACCCGGCGGTCCTGCGCCGCCGTAGCCAAGTCGCCGCCGCGCAGTTGCTCGCCGCCGGTCTCGACCCGCAGCGCTGCACCCTGTTCGTGCAGAGCCACGTGCCCGGGCACGCGCAACTGGCCTGGGTGATGAACTGCATCACCGGGTTCGGCGAGGCCTCCCGGATGACCCAGTTCAAGGACAAGTCGGCCCGGCACGGCGTCGGCGCGGCCACGGTCGGCCTGTTCACCTATCCGATGCTGATGGCCGCCGACATCCTGCTTTACCAGGCCGACTACGTCCCGGTCGGCGAGGACCAGCGCCAGCATCTGGAGCTGAGCCGCGACCTGGCGCAGCGCTTCAACAGCCGGTACGGCGAGACCTTCGTGGTACCGAAGCCGTACATCATCAAGGACACCGGCAAGATCCTCGACCTGCAGGACCCGGCGTCGAAGATGTCCAAGTCCGCCGAGTCCGAGGCCGGCCTGATCGAGTTGCTGGCCGACCCGAAGGTCAACGCGAAAAAGATCAAGTCCGCGGTCACCGACGCCGAGCGGGAGATCCGCTTCGACGAGGAGAACAAGCCGGGCATCTCCAACCTGCTGCGCATCTACGCCGCGCTGGACGGCCGCAGCATCAAGGAACTGGAGCGCGCATACGCCGGCCACGGCTACGGCGACCTGAAGAAGGACCTGGCCGAGCTGGTCGTCAGCACCTTCGGCGCGTTCAAGGAGCGCACCGAGGCGATCCTGGCCGAACCGGACAAGCTGGACGCGATTTTCGCCGAGGGTGCGCAGCGGGCGCGCGCCCTGGCCGCCCCGACCCTGGACCTGGCGTATGACCGCCTCGGTTTCCTGCCCGCGGTCCCGTCCGCCTCCCGATCGGCTACTGTGCTGGCCCGATGACTACGATCGGCATACTTCTGGCGATCCCGGAGCCGTACGGCGGCGAACTGCGTGCGCGCCGCGCCGCCTACGGCGACACGCAGGCCCGGACGGTGCCGGCGCACGTCACGCTGCTGCCGCCGACCGAGGTGGAGCCGGAAGCGGTGCCGCGGATCGAGCGGCACTTGGCCGCCATCGCCGCGCGTGGTCGGCCGTTCACGATGCGACTGCGCGGCACCGGCACGTTCCGCCCGGTCTCACAGGTGGTCTTCGTGCGGGTCGAGCGCGGCCTGCTGGAGTGCGTCGAACTGGAGGCGCAGATGCGCTCGGGGCTGCTGGAGCGCGAACTCCAGTTCCCCTACCACCCGCACGTGACGGTCGCGCACGATCTCGGGCCCGCCGCCCTCGACGCGGCCGAGGGCGACCTGGCCGACTTCGAGGCCGAGTTCGAGATCAACGGGTTCGGCCTCTACCGGTTGGACCAGCACGGCTCCTGGCGCGCGGTGCGCACCTTTCCGTTTCCGGCCCCCGTCCGCGCCGCTGCCTGAGCCGGACGGTCACGGCGACGACGTACCGCCGGATCGGCGCGCCTAGGCGGTGTTGGGGAATGTATCAAGGCAACGATTCGACCGCCGCTTTGTCGGAATCGTCATGGCGAATCCGGTCAGCGACGAGCATGGGCGCGCGGCCGGAGCGTCCTCGCGCGTTCATGATTCAACACAGCGGTCGTCTGTGGACGTTTCGGCCGTGCGTCCAGGCGAAGTCGATCACCGGATTCGCCCCTTGAGGCATTCCCCAACACTGCCTAAGCCCTAACCTGAGCGAGTGCCGGGTGCTCGGGAGAAGAGGCGAAGGGACGCCGAAGGCCGCGCCGGGCTCATCGCCCGGATCAGGGCCCGCGCGCGGCCCCTGATCGCACGGACGATCGGGACGGCCGTCTACCGCGCATTCATCCGCTACCGCGTCCAGCGCGGCAGCCGGCTGGCCGCGGCGATCACCTACTCCGCGTTCCTCTCCCTCTTCCCGCTGCTCGCGGTCGCCGCGGCGATCGCCGCCGCGGTCCTCGGCGAATCGGGCACCGCGAAACTGCGCGCGCGGATCGAGCACAACCTGCCCGGCATCGTCGAGAAACTGCCGCTCGACGCCGTGGTGAGCCACGCCGCCACGATCGGCGTGGTCAGCAGCCTGTTGCTGGTGTGGACCGGGCTGAGCTGGGTGAACGCGGCCCGCGGCTGCCTGCGTACGATCTGGCGGGTGGAGGACATGCCCGGCGCGTTCGTCACCCGCAAGCTCGCGGACCTGGCGTCGCTGGTCGGCCTCGGCGCGATCGCCACGGTCTCGCTCAGCGCCGCGACGGCGTCGTTCGCGCTCGGCGGGGTGGTCCTGCGGGCACTCGGCTTCGCGGACACGCCCCCGGCGCGCGTCCTGCTCTGGCTGCTCGGCGTGGCCGTCGGCCTGGCGGCCTCGACCGCCATGTTCGCCTACCTGCTGGCCGGCATCCCGCGGCTGCACATCCCGCGCGGCGTGCTGCTGCGCACCGCGCTGGTCGCAGCGATCCTGTTCGAGGTGACGAAGAGCCTGCTGGCGGCCTACATCGGCCGGGTCGCCGGCAGGTCCCTCTACGGTGCGTTCGGCGTGCCCGTGGCGCTGCTGCTGTGGTTGGACCTCACCTTCCAGGCCCTGCTGTTCCTGTCCGCCTGGACCGCGACCCGCACGCTCGACCTGCTCGACCGGCCCGGTCAGTGACCTCCGGCCCGACACCAGGATGTGGCACCGTGGACGGCATGCCGATCGAGGTGCGCGAGTACGGCATCGACTGGCCGCGCCGTTTCGACGTGGAGCGGGTCGAACTGGAGCGGCTACTGGCGCCCTGGCTGAGCGGGGGCGTGCACCACATCGGTTCGACGGCGGTGCCCGGCCTGTCGGCCAAGCCGATCATCGACATGATGGCAGGTGTCAGGGACCTGACTCAGGCGCGCGCCGCGGTCCCGCTGCTGGAGGAGCACGGCTACCGCCACGCGCCGCATCGCGCCACCGCGCTCTGGTTCCACAAGCCCGAGTCGGACCAACTGCGGGAGCGCACGCACCACCTGCACCTGACGGAACCGGGCAGCGATCTCTGGCGCGAACGGCTGACCTTCCGCGACGCACTGCGCGCGGATCCCGCGCTGCGCGACGAGTACCAGCGACTCAAGCTGCGGCTCGCCGACGCGCACGGCGAGGACGTGAAGGCGTACACAGCGGACAAGCGGGCGTTCGTCTCGCGGGTCCTCGCCGCGCACGGCGTCACCCTCGGCTCGGGCCGCTCAGGCAGCTGAGGCTACTGCAGGACCGGCGCCAGTTCGCGCTCGGCACGCGAGCCCGGATCCGTGGCCAGCAGCGCGTGTGCGTATGCGACGGCCGCGGCGCCGTCCACTTGGCCCAGGTCCACGATCAGCCCCGCCACCTGCGTCGCGAGGTCGAAGCCGGTCTCCTGCGCCTCCTCAACACGGCCGAGGCCGCGCCGCACCGCCTCCTCGATCGGGCCGCGCAGTTCGGCGATGTCGGCGGTCAGCAGGCCCTGGACCGAGAGGTAGCGCTCGAAGTAGAAACGGTCGGCCAGGCCGAGCAGCGCGGTGAGCGCCGCGATGCGCTCGGCGGTGGTGCCGCGCTCCTGCGCCATGTCCAGGCTGTCGGACACCGCCTGGGCGAGCAGCGCGAAGGTGTTGTCGACGCTGAACAGGCGGTCGATCGACTCCTCCTTCCACGCGACGGCGTCCGGATCGGCCGCCGCCTGCGCCACCGCCGCGTATCCGGTCGGCGAGCCCCAGGCCACCAGAGCGGACAGCGCCAGATAGCGGTCGTACGGCTCCGCCGTCTCGTCGGCGAGCAGCGCCGCGGCCTCGGGTTCGCGTTCGACCCAGGCGCCGTCGAGGGCGTCGGCGATCGCGTCGTCCGGGCCGCACGGCTCGCCCGCGGAGTCGGTGTAGAACAGCCGCCGAGCGGCCTCGCCCGGAACGTAGGACTGTTCCGGCTCGCTCGTGCTCATCAGCGCATTCTCCTCGCGCGGGTCAGCGGACCGTCGTGATGTAGTCCTTGGGGATCGTACCCTTGATCAGCCATTCGCCGTCCCGCCTGGTGTTCGACAGGGCCGTGATCCGGGTGGACAGCTGGCTGGCTGCCCTCTTGCCCAGACCCTGGTCCGCGGCGACCTGTTTGGTCAGCGCATTGATCTGATCCTTGGTCAGCTCGCCCGGCGGCACGTGGACGTGCGTCCCGGCGGTACGGTCGATCTCGCCGCGGATGGAGGACTGGATGTCCGCCGGATTGAGTACCTTGACTCCGGAGACCTTGCCGGAGGCGATGTCGTCCTGCAGCCGGTTGTAGTCCACGTGGATCTCGTGCGCGCCGTAGATCTTCCCCGTGCCGTCCTCCGGCGCGAACGAGGTGAACGGGCTGTTGCCCTTGGCCACCTTGTCTCGGTTGCCCTCGACGTGCTGCAGGATGCTGGTGGTTCCGTTCGGGTTCGCCGGCTCCAGGTTGCCGTCGGCGTTCAAGTGGCTCTTGCGCACCCCGCGCGCCATCTCGGCGTCGAAGTCGTCGTCCTGCCGCTTGAGGTAAGCGGTCTTGTTCCCGCCGCCGGTGCCCGGGTCGAGCATCGACTTGAGCCGCGAGCGCAGGGCTTCCTGTTCGGTGGCCCGCTGCGCGTCGGAGACGCCGGTGCGGATGGCGTTGTGCTCCATCTTGTCCGCGATGGATTGCAGGTCGCCGGCGTTCTTCGCGTCGGCGCGCACGGTTCTCTCGATGACCCCGGTGAGCCGTCCGCCGGTGTCCTTGTAGAGCCCCTCGACCGCTTTGCCGGCATCTGTGCCCAGGCTCTTGGCGACTCTGGTCGCGGCATGTTCCAGTGCGGCGACAATGGCGTTGCTCATGCTGCTCAACTCCCCGCGCTCCCGGATCGCGCGCCTGTCGCGATCGAGCCTGCGGGCACCCTATCAGCGCTCTTCCGAATAGTGCGCCGCCCGGGCGAAATTGAGCCGCCGGATGCGGGTTAGCCTGGGAGTATGAAGCTCTCGCGCCGTGCCTCCTGGTTCCTGATCGTGTTCGCCGTGTGGTCGTGGTTCATCTGGGTGACCTTGGTCAAGAACATCTGGCAGGATCCCCGATCTTGGTCGCACGGCGCCACCGGCTTCCTCCTGGTCCACGTCGTCCTCGCCGGCGTCTCGCTCGTGCTCGGGTCGGCGATCGGCCGGCTGGGCTGGCGCGGGCTGCGTGCGACGCGAGGGGGAACCGAGGGCGTGCGGGCCGCGGCCGGCCGGTCACCCGAACCCTCCCAGGTGACCGGCCGCAGGTGACCAGCCGGGCATTGGGCACATTCACGGCGGCAGCGGACGGGGGTGCGATGTGATTCGCGACAACAGGGGTGTGCGGGCGCTGAGGCTTCGGCGATACTCACTTCCAGAGGCAGCAACCCCAGCGGGTGCCGACCCACCGATCTCCGAATACGCGAGGTAGCCCATGCCGTCCGACCGAGCGTCCGCCCAGACCCCAGCCGGTGAGCCCGAGTCACTGAGCGAGTCGGGCTTGCCGATCCGGCCCGTATACCGCCCGGCCGACCTCGACGGCTGGGATCCGCGGGTACAACTCGGCGAACCCGGCGGCTACCCCTATACCCGCGGCGTTTATCCGACGATGTACACCGGTCGGCCCTGGACCATGCGGCAGTACGCGGGCTTCGGCACGGCCGCCGAGTCGAACAAGCGCTACCAGCAGCTGATCGCGGCCGGGTCCACCGGCCTGTCCGTGGCCTTTGATCTGCCCACCCAGATGGGCTACGACTCGGACGAGCCGATCGCGCACGGCGAGGTCGGCAAGGTCGGCGTCGCGATCGACTCGATCGAGGACATGCGCACCCTGTTCGGCGGCATTCCGCTGGACAAGGTCTCCACGTCGATGACCATCAACGCCCCCGCGGCCATCCTGCTGCTGCTCTACCAACTGGTCGGCGAGGAACAGGGGGTCGCGCCCGCCGCGCTGACCGGCACGATCCAGAACGACATCCTCAAGGAGTACATCGCCCGGGGGACATACATCTATCCGCCCGCGCCTTCGCTGCGGCTGGTCTCCGACGTGTTCGCGTACTGCAACCGCGAGATCCCGAGATGGAACACGATCTCGATCTCCGGCTACCACATGGCTGAGGCCGGGGCGACGCCCGCGCAGGAGATCGCCTTCACCCTCGCCGACGCGGTCGCGTACGTGCGCGCCGCGGTCGAGTCCGGTCTCGACGTGGACAAGTTCGCCCCGCGGCTGTCCTTCTTCTTCGTCGCCCGCACCACGCTGCTGGAGGAGGTCGCGAAGTTCCGCGCGGCGCGCCGGATCTGGTCGCGGGTGATGCGTGAGGAGTTCGGGGCCAAGGATCCGAAGTCGCAGATGCTGCGCTTCCACACGCAGACCGCCGGCGTTCAGCTGACCGCGCAGCAGCCCGAGGTGAACATGGTCCGGGTCGCGCTCCAGGCGCTCGGCGCCGTGCTCGGCGGCACGCAGTCGCTGCACACGAACTCCTTCGACGAGGCCATCGCGCTGCCCACGGAGAAGGCCGCGCGCCTGGCGTTGCGCACTCAGCAGGTGATCGCGTACGAGACCGACGTGACCAAAACGGTCGACCCGTTCGCCGGCTCTTACGTGGTGGAGAAGCTGACCGACGACCTGGAGGCCGAAATCGGCACGCTGATGCGGCGCGTCGAGGAGCTCGGCGGCGCGGTCGCGGCGATCGAGCACGGCTTCCAGAAGGCGGAGATCGAGCGCTCCGCCTATCGCTTCGCGCAGGAGATCGACGGCGGCCGGCGGGTCGTCGTCGGCGTCAACCGCTTCGCCTTGGACTCCGAGGAGCCCTACGAGCCGCTGCAAGTGGACCCGACGATCGAGCTCCAGCAGGCCGACCGGCTGGCGAAACTGCGCGCGGACCGCTCACAGCACGACGTGGACCGGGCGCTGGACGAGGTCAAGCGGGCGGCTTCGAGCACTGACAACGTCTTGTATCCGATGCGTGAGGCTCTGCGGATGCGTGCTACGGTCGGTGAGGTTTCACATGCGCTGCGTAACGTGTGGGGTACGTATGTGCCGAGAGATGCGTTCTAGAGTGTTCTAGAGTCCCGCGCCGGCGGGCGAGGGCCGCGGTGTTCTCGCTCGCGCCGACGGCTCCGCGAGGCCTGCCTGGATTCGTAGTCATGAAGTGCCGGAAGGCATAGCCCGTAAGTGTCATCTTGGTCAACTTCAAGTTCCCATCTGGCGGAACCACTGTGATTCGCTGGATGAGACGGACTACCGTGGGGGAATGAGTCTAAGCCTCCCGCTGGGAACCACGGACCGAGCCGCTGACGACGCAGCGTCGTCGCGGCTCTCCGCGTTCCTGGGACAGCGGGAGCCCGAGCTGATCGCCTTCCGGCGCGACATACACGCGCACCCGGAGCTGGGCCGCCGCGAGCAGCGCACCACCGCCCGGATCGTCGAACGGCTCGAAGCCGCCGGCCTCACGCCGCGGATCCTGCCGATCGGCAGCGGCGTCATCTGCGACATCGACCCGGCGGGCCGGGCCGTGGCCGGCCGGCCCGGCCCGGCGCACCCGCGTGGGCGGCTGGCGCTGCGCGCGGACATAGACGCGCTGCCGATCCAGGAGGCCGGGGAGCTTTCCTTCCGCTCCGTCGTAGAAGGCGTTTCGCACGCCTGCGGCCACGATGTGCACACCACCGCCGTGCTCGGCGCGGGACTGTTCCTCGCCGAGGAGGCTCGGGCCGGCCGGCTGCCGCGCCCGGTGCGGCTGCTGTTCCAACCCGCCGAGGAACTGCTGCCCGGCGGCGCGGTGGACATGGTGGAGGCGGGGGCGCTGGACGGAGTCGGCGCGGTCATCGGCGTGCACTGCGACCCGAAGGTCGACGCAGGCAAGATCGGGCTGCGCCCCGGCCCGCTGACCGCCGCCTGCGACACGCTCACGCTGCGGCTGAGCGGTCCGGGAGGGCACACCGCCCGGCCGCACCTGACCGTGGACCTGGTCTTCGCGCTGGCCGCCCTCGTCACCCAGCTGCCTGCGGCGCTCTCGCGGCGCATGGACCCGCGCGCCGGGGTCTCGCTGGTCTGGGGCGCGATCACGGCGGGCAACGCGTCGAACGCGATTCCGCAGTTCGGCGAGGTGCGCGGCACCCTGCGCGCGATGGACCAGCGGGCGTGGAACCAGGCGCCGGACGTCATCCTGGAACTGGTCGACTCCATAGCGGCCACGTACGGCGCCAAGACCGAGCTCGAGTACGTGCGCGGCGTGCCGCCGGTCGTCAACGACGAGCACGTGGTGGAACTGATGCGCGAGGCAGCGCACCGTGTCCTCGCGGTGCCCGGAGGCGCGGGTGCCGACGGGATCGTCCCGGTGGAGCAGTCCATGGGCGGCGAGGACTTCTCCTGGTACCTCCAGAAGGTGCCCGGCGCGATGGCGCGGCTCGGCGTGCGCACCCGTGGTGACGCGACCCCGCGCGACCTGCACCAGCCGACCTTCCACGTGGACGAGGCCGCAATCGGGGTCGGTGTGCGTTTCTTCACCGAGGTGGCGCTCGCCGCCGACCGCGCCGCCGTGTGAGTCTCCGGGTTCGCCCGTTTACAGTCACCAGGAGTGCCGTGCCCTTGGCGTTGGGCGATGCTGACGGCATGGCCGCGACTGCCGGATCACGGTTTCATCTCGGGTTCCAACCGGACCCGTTGCGTTCCGCGCAGCGGGAAAGAACTTGCCGGGAAGGCCGTCCGCCGCGATCTATTCTCGCTTGATCGGCCGCACAACGCCGCAGTTCTTTCTCTCAGGAGGTTTCGGTGAAGCAGACCAGGTTCGTGGCGGCGCTCGCGGTGGTCGGTCTGGCCGCCGCCGCCTGCGGGTCAAAGCCGGTGACTACCACGTCCGGCGCGAGTGCCGCCGCGAGCGGCGGTGCGAGTGCCGGCAACTTCACCGCCTGTATGGTCACCGACACCGGCGGCATCGACGACCACTCGTTCAACAGCGCCGCCTGGGCCGGCATGCAGAAGGCCCAGTCGGACGGCAAGGCCACAGTCTCCTTCGTGCAGTCCGCCACGGAGAACCAGTACACCTCGAACATCTCCTCGCTGCTGAGCAAGGGCTGCAAGCTGATCGTCACCGTCGGCGGCCTCATGGCCGACGCGACCACGGCCTCCGCCAAGGTGCACACCAGCCAGGACTACACGATCGTGGACTCCGGCTCGGTGCCGCCGAACGTCAAGGGCCTGCAGTTCAACACCGCGCAGGGCGCGTTCCTCGGCGGCTACCTGGCGGCCGGGTACAGCAAGTCCGGGAAGGTCGCAACCTTCGGCGGGTTGAACATCGCCCCGGTCACCGTCTACATGGACGGCTTCTGGGAGGGCGTGCAGTACTACAACAGCAAGCACGCGACCCACGTGCAGGTGCTCGGCTGGAACGAGACCACCCGGCAGGGCTCCTTCGCCCAGTCCTTCACCGACCAGAACGTGGGCAAGCAGCTGGCCGCGGGCTTCCTGAGCCAGGGCGCCGACATCGTCTTCCCGGTCGCCGGCGGCACCGGCCTCGGCGCGCTGGCCGAGGCGCAGCAGTCCAACGGCGCGATGAACGCGATCTGGGTGGACACCGACGGCTTCACCGCCGCCCCGCAGTACGCCAACGTGCTGATCACCTCGGTGCTCAAGGGCATCTCCGACGCGGTCACCAAGTCCGTCGAGGACGCCGCGTCCGGCAACTTCAACGCGACCGCGTACGTCGGCACGCTGGCCAACGGCGGCACCGGTCTGGCGCCCTACCACAACTTCGAGGGCAAGATCCCGGCCTCGCTGACCTCCGAGCTGACGCAGGTCAAGCAGGGCATCATCAGCGGCTCCATCACCATCAAGTCCAAGGCCCAGCCGACCGGCTGAGCCGAGCGCACGGCGAGCGGCACGGGGCGCGTCCGGCCGGCGGCGACGGCCGTCGGCGGGCGCGCCCGCGGCATGCCCACGGCGCGCACACGTCGCGGGCCGCGGGAATAAGGTGTCCATACCGCTACGTACAGAAGGGCCCGAGGGTGCGCCTGGAACTGCGCGCGATCACCAAGCGCTTCGGCTCGCTGGTCGCAAACGACCGGATCGACCTGGTCGTCGAGCCGGGTGAGATCCACTGCCTGCTCGGCGAGAACGGTGCCGGCAAGTCCACGCTGATGAACGTGCTCTACGGGCTCTACCACCCGGACGAGGGCGAGATCCTGGTGGACGGCGAGGTCAAGCGGCTCCAGGGCCCGCGCGACGCGATCGCGGCCGGGATCGGCATGGTGCACCAGCACTTCATGCTGGTGCCCGTGTTCACCGTCGCCGAGAACGTCGTGCTCGGCGACGAGACCGTGACCGCGGGATTCGGCGGCCCGCTCGGCTGGCTCGATCGGCGCAAGGCCCGCAGAGAGGTGCGCGAGGTCTCCGAGCGCTACGGCCTGCCGCTGGACCCGGACGCCCGGATCGAGGACCTGCCGGTGGGCCTGCAGCAGCGGGTCGAGATCGTCAAGGCCCTGGTGCGTGACGCGCAGGTGCTGATCCTGGATGAGCCCACCGCGGTGCTCACCCCGCAGGAGATCGAAGAGCTGTTCACGGTCATGAACACGCTGCGGGAGGCGGGCAAGTCAATCGTCTTCATCACCCACAAGCTCAAGGAGGTCCTGGCGATCGCCGACCGGATCACCGTGATCCGCCGCGGACGCGTCGTGGGTACGGCCACCGCGCAGATGAGCGAGCAGGAACTGGCCTCCATGATGGTCGGGCGCGCGGTACAGCTGGTGGTGGAGAAGGGCCCGGGCACGCCGGGAGACAACGCCTTCGAGGTCAGCGACCTGACGGTGCTCGACCAGCACGGCAACCGCGCCGTGGACGGCATCTCCTTCGCGGTGCGCGGGGGCGAGATCCTGTGCATCGCCGGCGTGGACGGCAACGGTCAGTCCGAGCTGGCCCAGGCGATCCTCGGCCTGATCCCGGTGCAGGCCGGCTCGATCACGCTGGACGGGCGGCAACTGGTCGGCGGCGGCCCGCGGCGCACCCTGGACGCCGGCGTCGGCTTCGTGCCGGAGGACCGTTCCCGCGACGGGCTGGTGGCCGGCTTCACCGTGGCCGAGAACCTGGTGCTCGACCTCTACAAGTCCAAGCCCTTCGCCGGGGCGTTCTCGCTGGACCTGACCGCGATCGGAAAGAACGCGGAGGCGCGCATCGCCGAGTTCGACATCCGGCCCACGGACCCGGATCTGCCCGCGGGCACGCTGTCCGGCGGCAACCAGCAGAAGGTGGTCGTCGCCCGCGAGATGTCACGGCCGCTGCGGTTGCTGGTGGCCTCGCAGCCGACCCGCGGCGTGGACGTCGGCGCGCAGGAGTTCATCCACAAGCGGATCGTGGCCGAGCGCGACCAGGGCCGGCCGGTGGTCATCGTCTCCACCGAGCTCGACGAGGTGCTGGCGCTGGCCGACAAGATCGCGGTCATGTACCGGGGCAAGATCGTCGGCGTGGTGCCCCCGGACACCTCGCGGGAGCAGATCGGTCTGCTGATGGCGGGCATCACGGACAGCGCGGCGGCCGCGCAGCGGAGCGCGGCGCCGGCGGGCGGGACGGCGGGCGGGACGGCGGCGGACCACGTCGAGCCGGGCGAGGGGGCCGACGACGGCGCGGCCGGCCCGGACCGGAAGCGGGAGGGGACGGGCTCGTGACCACACAGAGCACTGAGCAGGAAACACCGGCCCCGGAGCCCTTCGGCGGTCTCGGACAGGCCGCCCGCAACGTGTTCAACGCCGAGAACTCGCTGCTGGTCACCTTCCTCGCGGTCGTGCTCGCGCTGGTCGCCGGGGCGATCTTGATGGTGGTCTCGGACACCGAGACGCTGAACAGGGCCGGGTACTTCTTCTCCGCGCCCGGCGACTTCTTCTCCGCCGCCTGGCACGACGTCTCCTCCGGGTACACCGCGCTGTTCAAGGGCGCGATCTTCGACCCGGCCACGGTCAACGGCACCCCGACGCAGTTCTTCGGCCCGATCACCAACACCCTGCTGATGGCCACCCCGCTGATCTTCGGCGGCCTGGCCGTCTCGCTGGCCTTCCGCGGCGGCCTGTTCAACATCGGCGGCCAGGGCCAGCTGATCGCGGGCGCGATCTTCGCCGCGTACGTCAGCTTCGCCTGGCATCTGCCGCCGGGACTGCACGTGCTGGTCGCCGTGCTCGCCGGCGCGTTCGGCGGGATGCTCTACGGCGCGCTGGTCGGCTGGCTCAAGGCCTGGCGCGGCGCGCACGAGGTGATCGTCACGATCATGCTCAACTACGTGGCCTTCTACTTCCTCGGCTACCTGCTCAACGCCAACGGCTTCCACAATCCGGACAAGCTCGGCCAGGCGGTCTCCAAGCCGGCCGACGCCGACGCCCGGCTGCCGCGGCTGTTCGGCGACTCGGTCAACACGGACGTCGGGCTGGTGATCGCCGTGGCCGCGACGATCGCCACCGCCTGGCTGCTGCACCGCTCCAAGCTCGGTTTCGAGGTGCGCGCGCTCGGGATCAACCCGCGCGCGGCGCGCATCGCCGGCATCAACGTCGGTCGCACCCAGGTGCTCGCGATGGCGCTCTCTGGCCTGCTGTTCGGTCTCGTCGGCGTCACCCAGACGCTGGGCACCACGAACCCGAACAACAACTCGCTGAGCCCCAACATCGACGCCGGCCTGGGCTTCGACGCGATCACCGTCGCGCTGCTGGGACGAAACCGGCCCTGGGGCATCGTCGCGGCCGCGCTGCTGTTCGGCGCCTTCAACGCCGGGGCCTCGGTGATGCAGGCCAGCGCGGGCCTGCCGGTCGACATCGTGAACGTCGTGAAGGCGATCATCGTGATCTTCGTCGCGGCTCCGCAGATCGTTCGGGAAATCTTCCGGTTGCGCACCCAGCGTGCGCCGCTGGCCACGGGAGGCAAAGCGTGACCGCCACCGCCGCCGAACTCACCGCCCCCGCCGCGCGGGGCCTGGACCGCGCGCGGCTGATCCCCGGCCTCGCGCAGGCCGCCGTCGGCGCATACGCGCTGTGGGCCTTCGGCCTCGGCGCGCGCACCGCGAGCGGCGCGAAGGCCGCCGTCGGCATGGCGCTCAACCCGAACGCCCCGGGGGCGCTGGGCATGCAGACCTTCCCGGCCGCGCCGGTCGCGATCGCGCTCAGCCTGGTCTGCGTCGTCTGCGGTGTGGCGCGCGCTTTCGCTCCGCTCGGCCCGGCCGCGCGCCGCGGGCTGACCGTCGGTTACGTCGTCTCGTTCGTGCTCGCGTTCCTGGTGTGGGCCTCGGCCGGCACCAGCACGCTCGGCGGCGTCAGCCTGCCGGGCGTGCTCAACAACACGCTGATCGTGTCGGTACCGCTGATCCTGGGCGCGCTGTGCGGGATCATCTGCGAGCGTTCCGGCGTGGTGAACGTCGCCATCGAGGGACAGTTCCTGTTCGGCGCCTTCTCCTCGGCGATGGCCGCGACGATGTCGGGCTCGGTGTGGATCGGCCTGGTGGTGGGCGCGTTGTCCGGGGCGCTGCTCGGCTCGCTGCTCGCGGTGCTGGCGAACCGCTACCACATCGAACAGGTCGTGCTCGGCGTGGTGCTGAACCTGTTCGCGCTCGGCCTGACCAACTTCCTCTACGACAAGCTGCTCTCGCCGAAGGCCGCGGAGTTCAACCAGCCGCCGGTGTTCCAGGCGATCCGCATCCCCGGGCTGGCGGACATCCCGGTGATCGGCCCGGTGCTCTTCGACCAGAACATCCTGTTCTACCTGACCTTCCTCATCATCGCGGTGCTCCAGGTGGGCCTGTTCCGCACCCGCTGGGGCCTGCGCACCCGCGCCGTCGGCGAGCACCCGAGGGCCGCGGACACCGTCGGCATCAAGGTGCTGGGTACGCGGTACCGCAACGTCGTCATGGCCGGGCTCATCTCCGGGCTCGGCGGGGTGTGGCTGACGATCGGTCAGGTCGGCTCGTTCACCACGAACATGTCCGCGGGCAAGGGCTTCATCGCGCTGGCCGCGCTGATCGTCGGGCGCTGGTCGCCGGTCGGCGCGCTCGGCGCGGCCCTGCTGTTCGGTTTCGCCGGCGGCCTGAACAACGCGCTCGCCCCGCTCGGTACGCCGCTGCCCGGCCAAGTGCTGTCCATGGCGCCTTATCTGGCGACCGTCTTCGTCGTCGCGTCGCTCGGAGGCATCGTGCGTGCGCCCGCAGCCGAGAACCAGCCGTACGTCAAGGACTGAACGGCGGCCTGAGATGACGAGTCCTGAGATGACGAGCGCTGAGTCGACCAGCCCTGAGATCGACTGGCCCGCGTTGCGCGACGCGGCGCGGGCGGCGATGGCCAGAGCCTACGCGCCGTATTCGCACTACCCGGTCGGCGCGGCGGCCGTTGTCGACGACGGCCGGATCGTCACCGGGTGCAATGTCGAGAACGCCTCGTACGGCGTGACCCTGTGCGCCGAGTGCGGCCTCGTCAGCGCGCTCCACCTGAGCGGTGGCGGCCGTCTGGTCGCCTTCGCGTGCGTGGACGGTCGCGGCGGAACGCTGATGCCGTGCGGACGCTGCCGCCAGCTGCTCTACGAGCACGGCGGCCCGGATCTGCTCGTGGACACGCCCGAGGGCGTGCTGACGATGGCCGGCATCCTGCCGCAGGCATTCGGTCCGCACCAGCTGGCGCCGCCGCGCCCCGGACAGGAAACCCCATGAGCGTCATCGATGTGATCCGGGCCAAGCGCGACGGCGGGCGGCTGACGGACGAGCAGATCGACTGGGTCATTCGGGCCTACACCGCCGGGGTCGTGGCGGACGAGCAGATGTCCGCGCTCGCGATGGCGATCCTGCTCAACGGAATGGACCGGCGCGAGATCAACCGCTGGACCGACGCGATGATCGGCACCGGCATCCGGATGGACTTCTCCGGGCTGCGGCGCCCCACCGCGGACAAGCACTCCACCGGCGGCGTCGGCGACAAGATCACGTTGCCGCTCGCCCCGCTGGTGGCCGCCTGCGGTGCGGCGGTCCCGCAGCTGTCCGGGCGCGGCCTCGGGCACACCGGCGGCACGCTCGACAAGCTGGAGTCGATCCCCGGGTGGCGCGCCCGGCTTTCCCCCGACGAGATGTTGCGCGTGTTGCGCGAGGTGGGCGCGGTGATCTGCGCGGCCGGGGACGAGCTGGCCCCGGCGGACCGCAAGCTGTACGCGCTGCGGGACGTCACCGGCACCGTCGAGTCGATCCCGCTGATCGCCTCCTCGATCATGTCGAAGAAGATCGCCGAAGGCACCGGTGCGCTGGTGCTGGACGTGAAGGTCGGCTCCGGGGCGTTCATGAAGGACCGCGCGCAGGCCCGGCAGCTGGCCTCGACGATGGTCGCCCTCGGCACCGACCACGGCGTGCGGACTGTCGCGCTGCTGACCGACATGCAGGTGCCGCTCGGCCTGACCGCGGGCAACGCGCTGGAGGTGCGCGAGGCGGTCGAGGTGCTGGCCGGCGCGGGTCCGTCCGACGTGGTCGAGCTGACCATCGCCCTGGCCCGCGAGATGCTGGCCGCCGCCGGGATCGACGGGGTCGACCCGGCCGCCAAGCTGGCCGACGGCAGCGCCATGGACGTGTGGCGGCGGATGATCCGCGCGCAGGGGGGCGACCCGGACGCCGAGCTGCCGCGGGCGAGGGAGCGGCACGTGCTGGCCGCGCCCGCCTCCGGGACGCTGACCCGGCTCGACGCCCTCGCGGTCGGGATCGCGGCCTGGCGGCTGGGAGCGGGCCGCACCCGCAAGGAGGATGCGGTGCAGCCGGGCGCGGGCGTCGAACTGCATGCCAAGCCGGGTGACACCGTCACCGCCGGGGCGCCGCTGCTCACCCTGCACACGGACACGCCGGAGCGTTTCGAGGCCGCGCTCGACGACCTGGCCGGCGCTGTCACTATCGGCACTGGCACCGTCGGCACGGACGGCTCCGCGGAGGGTGGCGAGGAATTCACGCGCCGTGCGCTCATCCTCGAGCGCGTTAGCGCGTAGGGTACTGCGGGTGACTGAAACGACATCGCTCACAGCGGACGAGATCAAGCAGGCGCCCAAGGTGGCCCTGCACGACCACCTCGACGGCGGCCTGCGACCGCAGACCGTCATCGAACTGGCTGATGCCTGCGGCTACACCGGCCTGCCGAGCCGCGACGCCGCGAAGCTCGGCGCCTGGTTCCGCGATGCCGCCGACTCCGGCTCGCTCCCGCGTTACCTGGAGACCTTCGACCACACCATCGCGGTCATGCAGACCGCCGACGCGCTGCGCCGAGTCGCGGCTGAAACGGTCGAGGATCTGGCCGCGGACGGCGTCGTCTACGCCGAGACGCGGTTCGCGCCGGAGCAGCATTTGCGCGCCGCGCTGACGTTGGACGAGGTCGTCGAGGCGGTCAACGCCGGCTGCCGCGAGGGCGAGGAGCGCGCGGCCGCCTCCGGGCACTTCATCAAGGTCGGCACGCTGGTCACCGCGATGCGCCAGAACATCGAGCCCGGCCACAGCCTGCGGATCGCGCAGCTGGCCGTGCGGCACCGCGACAGCGGCGTCGCGGGCTTCGACATCGCCGGCCCTGAGCTCGGCTTCGGCCCGGATCTTCACGCCGACGCGTTCAAGTACCTGCGCGAGCAGTTCTTCCGGTTCACCATCCACGCCGGCGAGGCGGACGGACCGTCGTCGATCGCCCAGGCGCTGCTCAACGGCGCGGACCGGCTCGGCCACGGCGTGCGGATCATCGAGGACATCGCGCTCAGCGACGACGACGCCAGGCTCGGCCGTATCGCCGCCTACGTGCGCGACAAGCGCATCGCGCTGGAGGTGTGCCCATCCTCGAACCTGCAGACCGGGATCGCCGCCAAACTCGAGGAGCACCCGATCCAGAAGCTCTACGAACTGGACTTCAACGTCACCGTCAACTGCGACAACCGGCTGATGAGCGGTACCTCGATGTTCCGCGAGTTCTCGCTGCTGGCCGAGAGCTTCGGCTGGGACCTGGCCGACCTGGAGCTGGTCGCGCTCAACGCGATCGACGCCGCGTTCCTCGCGCACGACGTGCGCGACGCGATCGCGGACCAGATCATCAACGGCTACTCGAACCTGCGCGGCGACGAAGACGAGGACTGACCGCCCGTTCTTGCGTGCGCCCCGCCGGGGTGCGGTGTCCGCTCTCATGCCCCGCGAGCTGGAGGTGCTGGGACCGGACGCCGCACCCCGGCGTGTTGCCGGCGGCGCCGTCGCCCGGGCCCGGGCTACTGCCCGCTGTTCGTCGCCGCCGGGACGGAAAAGTCCCCGGTGACCGGCATGGGGATGTACTGGCCCGTCGTGTCGCTGCACCCGAGCCAGGTCATGCTCGAATCGCCCACTTGGAGGCCGACCGAGAGGGTCTGGTCGTAGTACTGCATGGTGCACACGAACTGCGCTTTCGCGTGCGCGGTGAGCGGCAGGTTCAGCTTGTACGCGTAGCGCAGGCCATCGGCCTGGATACTCGCGGTCAGTGTCGCCGGCAACGCCGAGACGAAGCCCTTGGCCGCCGCGGTCTTGCTCGGGCCGTTGAGCAAGGCGTCGAGCACGTCCTGTTCGGTCGTGTCCGCCTTCGCGGGAAGGTAGAGCGGGGTGAGCCGGTCGTTGAGGTAGAAGAAGACCGGGAACTGGCCGCTGGAGCCGAAGGCCTGGCTCGGCTGCACCGCGGCGCCCACGGCGGCCGGAGCCTGGCCCAGGACGGTGATCCCGGTGGGCTGGATACCGCAGGCCGCGGCGGTGGGCAGCATGAGCGCGGCCAGCAGCGCGCCGAGCGCGACGGCGCTTCGGCGCTTCGCCCGCACGTCCGCGGTCACACGCTCACCCCCTGCGGCCTTTCGTACGATCCCGATCCCGATCCCGATCCCGAGTCCGTGCTCGTCGGAGTCTGCTCGACCGCGTCGGGGTCGGCTTCCGCGCCCTGGGCCGCCTTCGGGAACCTGAGCGTGAAGACGGCTCCGCCCTCCGGGCGGTTGCGGGCGGAAAGCTCGCCGCCGTGCATCCTGGCGTTCTCGAACGCGATCGACAGGCCCAGGCCGCTGCCCTCCGAACGGCCGCGCGCCTTGTCCGCCTTGTAGAAGCGGTCGAAGATGTGCGGCAGCGCGTCCGCGGGGATGCCCGGTCCCGAGTCCGCGACCTGCACGATCACGACGGGCCCGGTGTCGAGCACGCTCAGCGCCACCGGCTCCCCGCCGTGCTTGAGCGCGTTGCCGACGAGGTTGGCTATCACCACGTCCATCCGGCGCGCATCGATCCGGGTGGCCAGCAGCGAAGGCGCGTCCACCATCACCTTCGCGGTCCAGCCGCGGGTGGCCAGCGTCGCCTCGATCAGTTCCGGCAGGTTGATGTCCTCGATCCGCATCGCCGCCGTGCCCGCGTCGAAGCGGGAGATCTCCATCAGGTCCTCGACGAGCCGGGCCAGCCGCTTGGTCTCGTTGGCGATCAGGTGCGCGGCGGAGACCGTGGTCGGGTCGGCGTCCTCGACGTCCTCGAGCACCTCGGTCACGGCGGTCATCGCGGTCAGCGGGGTGCGCAGCTCGTGCGAGACGTCGGCGACGAAGCGGCGGGAGGCCGCGTCCATCGCGCGCAGTTCGGCTATCGAGCGGGCCAGCGCCTCCGCGGTCTCGTTGAAGGTGTGCGAGACGTCCGCGATCTCGTCGGTGCCCTTGACCTCCAGCCGCACGTCCAGATCGCCCTGGCCGAGCATCCGCGCGGCGTGGCCGAGGCGGCGGATCGGCACCAGCACGTTGCGGGTCGCCGCGAAGGCCACCGCGAACGCGCCGACCAGCGCCAGGCCGCCGGAGACCATGCCGATGGTCATCAGCTCGGTCAGGATCGCCTGCTCCGACTCCAGCGAGGTGAACAGGTAGACCTCGGGTCCGTTCGGGCTGATCCGTGTCCCGGTCAGCACGTACGGCGTGCCATATATGATCCGCCGCTCCTGTACTACCTGGGTCTGCGCGGCGTCCTGGAAGGACTTGGGGATGTCCTGGTTGCCGAACCGCAGGTCGCTGGGGGCGGTGCCGCGCGGAGTGATCAGAACGATCACGCCGCCGCCGTTCTTCGCCATCGTGTCGGCGATCGAGGTGTCGGTCTGGCCCGAGGTGGACAGCTGAAGCTGTTGGCCGTTCTGCTGCACGTCCGTGAGCAGCTGGGCTTTGGCGTTGCTGCCGGCCCGGGAGACCAGGGCGTCGCGGATCAGGAAATAGGAGGCGCCGGTGATGATTCCCGCGGTGATGACCGCCACGGCGAGGAAGCCCGCGAACAGGCGGGCACGCATCCCGGTCAGCCGCAGCCGGCGCCGGCGCACACCAGCGTGCCGGCGGTGCGCTTCGCGCACCCGTTCTCCCGTCGGGTCGCCCTCGTGGCGCAGCCCCACCATGCTCCGGCTCAGGTCGCTCTTCCGGCTCACCGGGCCGTCACCTCGGCGGATCCAGGCGGTAGCCGATACCGCGCACGGTCCGTATCAGCTGCGGCTCGGACGGCACCAGCTCCACCTTCGCGCGCAGACGCTGGACGCAGGCGTCCACAAGGCGCGAGTCACCCAGATAGTCGTGGTCCCACACCAGGCGCAGCAGCTGCTGGCGGGAGAGTGCCTGGCCGGGCCGGCGGGAAAGCTCGACCAGCAGTTTGAGCTCGGTGGGGGTGAGCGAGATCGGCTCGCCCGCCCGGGTCACCGTCATCGCCGCGCGGTCGACCACCAGGTCGCCGAACACGGCCGTGTCCCCGGCGTCAGGGCCGCCGTTGCCGTGCCGGCGCAGCACCGCCCGGATCCGGGCGTCGAGCACCCGGGGCTGGACGGGCTTGACCACGTAATCGTCCGCGCCGGATTCCAGCCCCACCACCACGTCGATGTCGTCGCTGCGCGCGGTGAGCAGGATGATCGGCACCTGGTCGGTGCGCCGGATGCGGCGGCAGATCTCGAAACCGTCGATGCCGGGCAGCATGACGTCGAGCACCACCAGTTCGGGGCGCTGGCTCTGCCACATCTCCAGGGCCTCCTCGCCGGTGGCCGCGGTCGCGACCTGGTGGCCCTGTCGGGTCAGCGCGATCTCGATGGCCATCCGGATGGACGGGTCGTCTTCGACGAGAAGGAGGCTCGGCACCTACCCATTCTTACCTACTTCACACGCACATGGTCGATACCACCGGCGGCTTTAGCAGTACTTCACACAATCGCGCAGTTGCCATGGTGAATGTGTGTTCGACTCGTGACGCCGGCGTGTGCCGCCGTGACTCTGTGTGGTGTCCGGGCTCTCGGTGCGGTCGGCTGGTGCGTACGGCCCCTGAGCGCCTGTGGCAAAGCTGTGACGCGAGGCGAACGCGACGATGAAATGCGGGGGCCAGGCTAATCACCATGAGCTTCCAGACTCTGGCAACCCTTCCGGCCCCCGCTTGGAAGGATGACGCGGATTCTTCCGCGCCCGGTTCCAGCCGCAGGGCCGCCGCCTCGGCGAACGCGCCCGCGGACTTCGCGGCTTATGTCGCGCAGCGGCGTTCCTCCCTGCTGCGTACGGCCCACCAGGTGGCGGGCGACCGAACTGAGGCGGAGGACCTGCTTCAGGAAGGCCTGCTCAAGACCTACCAGGCATGGCACCGGATCGAGGACAAGGCGGTCGTGGGCTCGTACCTGCGCCGCACGATGACCAACCATCAGATCTCCCAGTGGCGCAAGCGCCGGGTGGAGGAGTACCCGACCGACGAGTTGCCCGAACACGGCTACGACGGTGAGTCCATGGCGCAGGTCGAGATGCGCGTCGCGGTGGCGCGAGCGCTGATGCGGCTGTCCGCGCGGGACCGCGAGGCGCTCTCGCTGAGGTACTACGGCTCGTATACGGACACTGAGATTGCCGAGCGTATGGGCGTGTCGGTCGGCACGGTCAAGTCGGCGTTGTGGCGCGCGCTGCGCAAGCTGCGCGACGACCCGGCGCTGCGGCCGCTGGCCGGGTACGTTTCGCAGAGCAGCGAGTGGCTTACGGAGTCGCAGGCCGCGTAGGGCGCGGCACCGTGCGTAACCAGGGTTTGGTCACGAAGGCCCCGTTCGAGCGCTGATCCGGCGCGAGAAGGGCGCCGGCGGGCACGCGGACGGCGTTCTGCCCTTCAATCACGCTCGGTAATGTGGAAGTCTTGCGCCGAAAGACAATGCTGTCTCGAAAGACAATGCTGTCCAACGACAAGCGGACCGACACAGGAGCATCGCACCGCCATGCCTGAGACGTTGAAGAAGCTGCGCGAACCGGCGGCTCTTGCCGCCGTGCTGTTCGCGGGGCTGGCCCTGCTGGTCGCAGTGATCAATCTGCTGGCGCCGCCGTCCTCGAACGGTTTCTCCGAGCCCTTCGCCAACCGCGCGCACGACCAGGTGGGCTCGTTCCTGGACGTGGTGGTGGCGGCCGCGGCGGCGTTCGCCGTGTACCTGGCGCAGCACGTGGCGCCGGCGCTGGCGAAGGCGCGGCTGGTCACCATGGTCGCGCTCGCCGAGATGGGCGTCGCGCTGCTGTTCGGGGTCGTGACGGTGCTGGCGCAGTTCGGTGCGGACGGTGTCGGCGGGGAGGGCAAGTTCCTGACGTTCCTGCTGGCGCTCGGCCAGGGTGCGGTGGTCGCGGTCGCGGCGCTGTTCGTGTGGCAGACCTGGCAGATCCTCAACCCGCAGGCGCCGCGGCCGACGGTCGCGAGGCCCGGACAGTTCGGCGGCGGCTGGACCGGTGGCCCCGGCGGTCCCGGGCAGCAGCAGTACACGCAGCCCGCCCCGCCGCCCGGCGGATTCGGCTGGGCTCCCCAGCAGGGCGGGCAGCCGCAGCCGGGCCAGTCCGGTCCGACGGCTTTCGGCCAGCAGGCCCAGGGCGGCCCGGCCGCCGCGCAGACCGGTTCCGACCGCACCCAGTTACTGCCGCCGGTCCAGGGCCAGCAGAACCCGGCCTCGCCGGCCTTCCCGCAGCCGCCGATGCCGCCGCAGCCCGGTGCCGGGGTCTCCGGGACCGGGGCGCACGCTCCGCAGCCGCCTGCGCTGCCGATGCAGGATTACGCGGCCCAGCCGAGCCCGTGGTCGCCGGCCGGCACGGGCATCGCGCCGCCGGCGGCGCCGGCTCAGGGGCAGCAGATCCCCTCGGCCCGCGCCGAGGAGCCGGAGCAGCGCCCGGGGCCGTTCCAGATCGGCGACTGGCACGCCGAGTAAGCGCGAATCGCGCCTGCGCGGCAGCCGGCGGGGTCGGATCAGCATTCGACCTGTTCGTCGGCCTGGATGGGAACGCCGAGCGGTCAAACGCCGACCGGGTGCCAGACCGTCTTGGTCTCCAGGAAGGAGACGATCCGGTCAAGCCCCGGGTCGGCGGTCCAGTCCGGTTCCGGCTCGGGCCGGCGCACCCGCTTGAGGTTCTGCGCCGCCGCCCGTTCCAGTTCGGCGGCCAACCCCGGGTCCTCGACGCCCGCGAGGTCCAGGGCGTTCACATCCAGGTGCGCGGCCAGCGGCGGGGCGAGTTCGGCGATCCGTCCGGTCAGGATGTTGACCACGCCGCCGGGCAGGTCCGAGGTGGCCAGCACCTCGGCGAGCGTGATCGCGGGCAGCGCCGCCGCCCCCGGGGCCGCCACGACCGCGGTGTTCCCGGAGACGATGACGGGTGCGAGCACCGAGACCAGGCCGAACAGCGAGGGCCGTTCGGGCGCGAACACCGCGACCACTCCGGTCGGCTCGGGGGAGGAGACGTTCCAGTAGGGCCCGGCGACCGGATTCACCGTGCCGCGCACCTGACTGATCTTGTCCGCCCAACCCGCGTACCAGACCCAGCGGTCGATCGCGGCCTCGGCCTGCGCGAGTGCCGATGCCTGTGTCACGCCCTCGACCGCCGCGATCTCGGCGGCGAACTGGTCCCGGCGCCCTTCGAGCATCTCGGCGATGCGGTACAGGATCTGTCCGCGGTTGTACGCCGTCGCCCCGGACCAGCCGCCGAACGCGGAGCGGGCCGCCTTCACCGCGTCGCGCGCGTCCTTGCGGGAGGCTAATGCCGCGTTCGCGAGGAACGCGCCCTGCGCGGAGGTCACCTCGTAGCTCCGTCCGCTCTCAGACCGCGGGAAGGCCCCGCCGAGGTAGAGCTTGTAGGTCTTGCGCACTGCCAGACGTGGGCGCGGCGGGGTGCCGTCCTCTTCCGGCGGCGAGGTCGACGGCGGCGTCTCGGCGACGGCGGCACTCGTTTCAGCGCGCCTGGCCTCCTGCGCGGATACGGTCGCCGGGCGCGTGTCATGCTCCGCCGCGATCTTCTCCGCCGGCGGCTTCGCAGCGCTCTGTTTCGCAGCAGTCCGTTTCGCGGCGCTCTGTTTCGCAGCGCTTTGTTTCGACGCGCTCTTCCTCGCGGCGGCCTGCTTCGCCGCGGGCGCGGTCTTTCCGCGGGCCTTGTCAGACATCGAGGTACGCCTCCAGGCCGTGTGCGCCGCCCTCGCGGCCGTAACCGGATTCCCGGTAGCCGCCGAACGGCGACGAGGGATCGAACTTGTTGAAGGTGTTCGCCCACACCACCCCTGCCCGCAGCCGCTTGGCCACGGCCAGCATCCGCGAACCCTTCTCCGTCCACACCCCGGCCGACAGACCGTAGGGAGTGTTGTTGGCCTTCGCCACGGCCTCCTCGGGGGTACGGAAGGTGAGCACCGACAGCACGGGGCCGAAGATCTCCTCGCGGGCGATCCGGTGCGTGGCCGAGACGTTCGTGAACACGGTCGGAGCGAACCAGTACCCGGTGCCCGGCAGCTCACAGGGCGCCGACCACCGTTCGGCGCCCTCCGCCTCGCCCGCCGCCACCAGTTCGGTGATCTTCGCCAGCTGGGCCGCCGAGTTGATCGCGCCCACGTCGGTGTTCTTGTCCAGGGGATCGCCGACCCGCAGCGTCCGCATCCGCCGGCGCAACGCCTCCAGCAGTTCCGCCTCGATCGACTCCTGCACCAGCAGCCGCGAACCGGCGCAGCAGACCTGGCCCTGGTTGAAGAAGATCGAGTCGATCACGCCCTCGACCGCCTGGTCTAGCGGGGCGTCGTCGAACACGATGTTCGCGGCCTTGCCGCCCAGCTCCAGCGTCACCTTCTTGCGGCTGCCGGCCACCGCGCGCGCGATGCCGCGGCCCACCTGCGTCGAGCCGGTGAACGCGACCTTGTCCGCGCCCGGGTGCGCGACCAGCGCCGCTCCGGTCTCGCCCGCACCGGTCACGATGTTGACCACCCCGGGCGGCAGGTCCGCCTGGTTGCACAGTTCCGCGAAGGCCAGCGCGGTCAGCGGCGTGGTCTCGGCCGGCTTGAGCACCACGGTGTTGCCGCAGGCCAGGGCCGGGGCGATCTTCCACGCCAGCATCAGCAGCGGGAAGTTCCACGGGATGACCTGCGCCGCGACGCCGAGTGGCCGCGGATCGGGCCCGTAGCCGGCGTGGGAGAGCTTGTCCGCCCAGCCCGCGTAGTGGAAGAAGTGCGCCGCGACCAGCGGCAGGTCCACGTCCCTGGTCTCCCGGATCGGCTTTCCGTTGTCGATCGACTCCAGCACGGCCAGTTCGCGCGAACGCTCCTGGATCAGGCGGGCGATGCGGAAGAGGTACTTGGCCCGCTCGGAGCCGGGCATGCGGGACCAGACCTGCTCGTACGCGGCGCGCGCCGCGGCCACGGCGCGGTCCACGTCCGCGGCCGAGGCGACGCCGAACTCGGCGAGCACCTCCTCGGTCGCCGGGTTCACCGTCTTGAGCGCGCCGCCGGTCGCCGGTACGAACCGGCCGCCGATGAACAGGTCATAGCTCGGGCTTATCCTGACGATCGCGCGCGACTCGGGTGCGGGGGCGTATTCGAACACGTCGGCCGTGCCCGGTGCGCTGCGGGCGACCGCCGAGCCGGGGTCTGTCCCGCCGTCCTGCCGCGCCCGCGCCGAATGCCCGGGTTTCCGTTGTGCCATCGCAGTCAGTCCACCGTCACGTAGTCGGGACCGGAGTAGTAGCCGGCCGCCTGCTTCTGACGCTGCATCAGCAGGTCGTTGAGCAGCGAGGAGGCGCCGAACCTGAACCAGTCCGGGTCGAGCCAGTCCGGTCCGCAGGTCTCGTTGACCACGACCAGGTACTTGATCGCGTCCTTGGCGGTTCGGATCCCGCCGGCCGGCTTCATGCCGACCATGCGGCCGCCGGCGGCGCGGAAATCACGCACGGCCTCCAACATGACCAGCGAGACCGGCAGCGTCGCGGCGGGCGAGACCTTGCCGGTGGAGGTCTTGATGAAGTCGGCCCCGGCCAGCATCGCCAGCCACGAGGCGCGGCGCACGTTGTCGTAGGTGACCAGCTCGCCGGTCTCCAGGATCACCTTCAGGTGCGCGCCGCCGCACGCCGCCTTCACCGCCGCGATCTGCTCGAAGACCGCGCCGTAACGCCCGGCGAGGAAGGCGCCGCGGTCGATGACCATGTCGATCTCGTCAGCTCCGGCCGCCACCGCGAACCGGGTCTCGGCGAGCTTCACCTCCAGCGGGCTGCGCCCGGAGGGGAAGGCGGTGGCCACCGAGGCGACCTTGACCCCGCTGCCGCGCAGTTCCCGCTTGGCGACCTCGACGAGGTCCGGATAAACGCACACCGCGGCCACCGCGGGACAGCTGGGATCGGACGGGTCGGGTCTCCGGGCCTTGGCCGCCAGCGAACGCACCTTTCCCGCGGTATCCGCGCCCTCCAGCGTGGTCAGGTCGATCATCCGGATCGCCAGCTCCAGCGCACGGCTCTTCGCCGTGGTTTTGATCGACCGAGTGCCCAGGCGGGCGACCCGGGCCTCCGCGCCGACCTTGTCCACGCCCGGCAACCCGTGCAGGAAACCGCGTAGCGCGGTCTCGCTCCCGGTGGCCGCCGACAGGTCGAGCCGGTCGGGCACCGGCCGGTCGGGCACCGGGAGCGCCGCTGCCAGGTCGCGCGCCGGCGCGCCCTCTTCGCTCACGGCGGTTTCTCCCGCCGCGGCGCGGTCGCGCCCGGGCGGTCCGCCCGGTGCGCTGCCCGGCTCCGGGGCCGGTTCGGTGTGCGGCGCCCGCGCCGCTTCGGTGGTGCTGCTCACGCTGTCCACAGTAAACGGCGGCGCGGTCCGGTGCGGGAATCCGGACGTAGCTTGTGGAAAACTCGAGAGCCGGTGGCCACCGCGATCGGAACCGGGTCGTTATCGGGCTGTGACACCCGTCGCGTGTCGGTGGCAAGTGGCGGGCGCAGCGGCTGCTTCGACCGCGCGAGCATCGCCCGGCACACCTGACGTGGACCCGGTTCGGCGCGTGGGGCAGAATCCATGGTCATGACTCCGCTCGCCGCCGAAGCCCGCTCCACTTCTGAGAAGCCGACCGTGTACCGCGGTGCGGCCGCACTCATCGGTGGCGCGGCGGTCGTGCTGTTCTGCGGCCTCGGTTCGATCGACCTGCTGGTCGAGTCCGGCACCCGGGACCTGGTCGCCGCCGCCGTCCTGATGCTGGTCACAGTGCTGGCCGGTCTCTACGGCGTCTACCCGGTCGCGTTCTCCTGGACGGACCGGCTCGTCGTGCGCAATCCCTTCCGCACGGTGGTGCTGCCCTGGGACACGGTCACGGACTTGAGCGCCCGGCTTTCTTTCGTCGCCCACACCGAGACGCGCCAGTTCACCGTCTGGGCGATCCCGGTCTCGCTACGAGAGCGGCGCCGCGCGGAGCGCCACCGCATCCAGGAGTTGTCCTACGCCCAGCGCATGGCCAAGCGCGGCGTGTCCGCCGACATGCTTCAATCGCGTCCTCGGCGCCCGCAGGACCCGGCCGAGCGGTTGTCCTTCGCGGACCAGGCCATCGCCGAGATGAACGCACGTCGCGAGGCTCATCAGGTCCAGGCGCGGTTCAAGGCGAAGGCCACGCAAGAGGCCGCCGCCGCCGAGCAGACGGCGAACGAGGCCGGGAACGGTTCCGCGGTGGGCGATCCGGCGCCCGGCGCGCCGGCGACGGCGCCGCCCGCGGCGGCGCACTCGGCTGTCGCGCGCTGGTCCTGGCCCTCGTTCCTGCTCGTCGGAGCGAGCCTGATCTTCCTGATCGTCGCGATCGGCGTGCGCTGACGTTCAGCCGCCCAGCGCCTGCGCCAGCGCGCGCTTGAGCGCGTCGAGCCGCGCCGCCGCATCCGCGGCAGAGCCCTGCGTCACCACCTCGATGTAGCACTTGAGTTTCGGCTCCGTCCCCGACGGCCGCACCACGACGCGCGCGCCGCCTTCCAGCGCCAGCCGCAGCCCGTCGGTGGGCGGTACGCCGCTGGAGCCGAGCGACAGGTCGTCCACGCGCGCGACGGCCAGCCCGGCCAGCTCCTTCGGCGGCGCTGAGCGCAGGCCCGCCATCATCCGCTCGATCAGCTCCGGCTCGTCCACGCGGATCGAGAGCTGGTCCGTGGCGTGCCGGCCGTACTCGGCTGCCAGGCGCTCGAGCTCGTCTTCGAGACCGCGGCCGTCCGCCTTGAGCGTCGCGACCAACTCGGCGATCAGCAGCGCGGCGCTGATGCCGTCCTTGTCGCGCACGCCGTCCGGGTCGACGCAGTATCCGAGGGCTTCCTCGTAGGCGTAGGTCAGGCCCTCGACCTTGGCCAGCCATTTGAAGCCGGTCAGCGTCTCCCGGTAGTCGATGCCGTGCCGCCGCGCGATCTGCCCGAGCAGGGAGGAGGACACGATGGTCGTGGCGAAGACGCGCGCCCCGCCGCGCTCGGCCAGGTACGCCCCCAGCAGTGCCCCCACCTCGTCGCCGCGCAGCATCCGCCAGGCGGGACCGTCCCGGCCGGCCCGCACGGGAACCGCCACCGCGCAACGGTCCGCGTCGGGATCGTTGGCGATCACCAGGTCGGCGTCGCACTCCTCGGCCAGTGCCAGCGCCAGATCGATCGCGCCGGGCTCCTCCGGGTTCGGGAAGGCGACGGTATGGAAGGTCGGGTCGGGGTCCTGCTGTTCGGGCACCGGGACCGGTTTGGCGAACCCGGCCCTTTCGAACGCGGCCGCGAGTACCGCTCCGCCGACGCCGTGCAGCGCGGTGGACACGACCCGCAGCCCGCGTAGATCGGCCGCACCGAGCCGTTTCGCGTCGACCGCCTGCACGGCGCGGTCGAGATACGCATCGACGATCGAGTCGTCCAGCGTCTCCCATTCCGTGTCGCGCGGGATCGAGGCCATGGGTCCGACAGCCGCGATCGCCGCCGCGATCTGCTCGTCGGCCGGGGGAGTGATCTGCGAGCCGTCTCCGAGGTACACCTTGTAGCCGTTGTCCCGCGGCGGGTTGTGACTGGCCGTCACCATGACACCCGCACACGCGCCCGCGTACCGGATCGCGAACGCGAGCACCGGTGTCGGCAGCGGCTTCGGCAGCAACAGTGCGTGCAGTCCGGCTCCGCTGAGCACCTGCGCGGTGTCACGAGCGAACACGTCGGAGTTCTTGCGCGCGTCGTAGCCGACGACGACCGCTCCGTCGACATGGCCGTTGTCGCGCAGGTACCGCGCCAGGCCCGCGGCGGCGCGGCTGACGACGACACGGTTCATCCGATTCGGTCCCGCGCCCAGTGCGCCGCGTAGCCCCGCGGTGCCGAATTGGAGTGTGCCGGAGAACTGGTCGGCGAGCAGGCCACAGGCATCGGCTGCGGCCTCGTCGCCGGCGGCGCACGCATCGATCAGTGCCCGAAGTTCCTCGCGGGTCTCCGGATCGGGGTCCTCGTCCAGCCATGCGCGGGCGCGGGCGAGCAGGTTCTCCACGGCGACTCCTTAGGGCCTTTCAAGCCATCGGTTATACGCACCACCCGGCTTGCTAAAGACGGCTGAACACATCGCGCAGCAGCGCGCCCATGCGCGCCGCTGACGCGTTACCCGTCTCGATGACTTCCTGAGCGCTCAACGGCTGCCCGGTCATACCGGCCGCCATGTTGGTCACCAGAGAGATGCCCAACAGCTCAGCGCCCGCCTCGCGCACCGCGATCGCCTCAAGCGCCGTGGACATACCCACCAGATCCGCGCCCAGGGTGCGCACCATGCGGATCTCGGCCGGTGTCTCGAAGTGCGGGCCGGTCAGCTGGATGTACACGCCCTCGGCGAGGGTCGGGTCGACTTCCTTGCACAGCGCGCGCAGCCGCGCGGAGTAAAGGTCCGTCAGATCGACGAAGTTCGCGCCCACGATGGGGGAGTGCCCGGTCAGGTTGATGTGATCGCTGATCAGCACCGGCTGGCCCGCCGCGTATGCCGGGTTCACCCCGCCACAGCCGTTGGTCAGGACCACCATCGAACAGCCGGCGGCGACCGCGGTGCGTACACCGTGCACAACCCGTGCGACGCCGTGGCCCTCGTAGTAATGCGTGCGGCCGAGGAAGACCAGCGCGCGTTTGCCGGTGACCAGGCGTACCGACCTGACCCGCCCGGCGTGGCCGATGGCTTCGGCGGCGGTGAAACCCGGCAGTTCGGTGACCGGGAACTCGTGCTCCGGCTCACCCAGCGCGTCCGCGGCCGGCACCCACCCGGACCCGAGCACCAGCGCCACGTCGGGGGCGCCCCCGATCCGCGAGACCAGTGCCTTGGCGGCGTCCTGGGCGCCCTGGTACGCGTCCGCGTTCGACTCTGCTGTCACCTGTGTCGTCACGCATCAGACGATATAGCCGCGGCAGACAGCCCGCTCTGCGTGGCGGCGGATACCGTTCCCGCTTCAGACCCGGCCTCTCGGATCCGGAGCACCGTCGACGGGGTGTCGGTGCTGCGCCTGGTCCGGATGTCGCGCGACAACAGCGTCAGCGCGCTGGTGGCGACGATCAGCACTGCCGCGGCGTATTGCGTGCGCGAAACGCCGATGGCGGTGGCGATCGGCCCGGCGAGCAGCGCGCCGATAGGCATCGACATGACAGAGCCGAGCACGTCGTAGGCCGAGACCCGGGCCAGCTTCTCCGCGGGGATGTAACGGGCCATCACGACGTTCCACTGCACCATCATCGCTTCGATGGCGACACCGACGCCGAGGCTGGTCAAACAGATGAGCCACACCGGCCACAGCATCGCCAGCGCCAGCGACGGCAAGGCGATCGTCGCACCGATCAGCGCGACGAAGAGCATGGGTCGCCGCGGCGTGAACCGCAGCGCCACCAGGCCGCCGACGATCAACCCGATCGACTCGAAGGCCATGATGGCGCCCCAGGCCGCAGGCCCGCCGAGATGCCGCGCGGCGACCGCCGGACCGAGCACGCTGAATGAGCCATACCAGCACATCAGCACGATCGAGTACTGCACGACGATGCCCCAGAGCCAGGTGTGCGAACGGAACTCGTCCCAGCCCTCGCGCAGCTCGGTGAAAATGCCCGGCGTCTGCTCACGCGCGGTGGCGGCAGCCCGGATGAACAGGTTCGGCAGCACGGCGAAGGACATGCCGATCGCGTCGGCGACCAGCGCCCAGCCCGGCCCGACCGCGGCGACCAGGAAGCCGCCGGCCGCGGCGCCGCCCATCATCGCGCCGTTCATCACCAGCCGGCTGACCGCGTTGGCCTGCTGGAGTTCCGCGTCGGGAACCAGCTTCGGCAGCAGCGCCTGCGAGGCCGGGTAGAAGATCGCCACAGCGGTTCCGGTGCCCGCTTCGAGCAGGATCATCTGCCACAGCACCGCGTGGTGGGTGAGCACGAGCAGGCCGAGCGAACCCTCGCTCAGCGCGACCAGCAGGTTGGCGCACGCGATCACGTACTGCGGTGGTACGCGGTCCGCGATCACGCCGCCGAGCGGCGCGAAAACCAGGTTCGGTGCGATCTGCGCGGCGAGCACGTACGACAGGTCCGCGGTCGAGCCGGTGGCCTTGAGCACCGCGAAGGACACGCCGACCACGGAGAAGGCGAAGGCGGACGGCGCCAGGAACCGGTCGATCAGCAAGAGCCGGAAGTCGCGGTAGCGGAGCACGCCGAAGCGGTTCGGCATCGACGTTGACATGGCTATCCGCTCCCGAGAGTGCGGCGCCCTGTGGGGCACCGCTTCCGACGGTACCCAGGCGCTCCGGTAACCCGCCATCGGATTTTCGCCCGTGTCACCACGGCCGGGCGGGATGTCCGTGCGGCGGTCGTCAGACCGGTGCGATGAGTTCCCGGGCGCTGACTCGTCTGAGTTGATGACTGATTCGGCTGAGTTGATGACCACAAAGGAGCGGGAAATGCGGATCAAGGTCAACGGTGTCGAGTTGTGCGTGGAGACCTTCGGGAACCCGGCGGATCCGCCGGTGCTGCTGGTTGGCGTGACGATGCTCAGCTGGCCGGACGAGCTGTGCGCGGCGCTGGCCGGGCGGTATGTGGTGCGCTACGACCTGCGTGACGCCGGCGAGTCGACGTTCGTCGACCCGGATGCGCCTACCTACGACCTGCGTGACCTGGTGACCGACGCGGCCGAGTTGTTGGTGGCGCTGGATCTGGGGCGTGCGCACGTGGTCGGGATGGGTGTCGGCGGTTTCGTCGCGCAACTGCTCGCGCTCGACCATCCCGACCAGGTCGCTTCGCTGACGCTGGTCTCCACCCGGCCGGTCGCGCCCGGTCCGGTCGATCCTGACCTGCCCGGTCACGCACCGGAGATGATGGAGCTGTTCGGGCGTCCCAAACCGGATTGGACGGATCGGGGCAGCGTGGTCGACCACATGACCGGTTCCGCGCGGGTGATGTCCGGGTCGCGGGGATTCAACGAGCAGGACGCGCGGGCGGCAGCCGGGGCGGTCTTCGACCGAGCGGGACGCACGGCGAAGGCGCAGCGTGCGAGCCACCTCGGCACCATGTTCGCGGCCATCGATTGCCGGCCGCGGTGGCGCGAGCGGCTCGGCGAGATCACCGCGCCGACCTTGGTGGTCCACGGGGACGAGGATCCGTTCTTTCCGCACGGCAACGGCGTTGTGCTGGCCGCTGAGATCCCGGGCGCCACGCTGCTTACTCTGCCCGGCATCGGCCAGGGCGTGCCGCGCGTGACGTGGCCAGCCGTCGTGGACGCCTTGCTGCGTCACACCTCCTGACCGCCGCTCTCGACCAGGGGCGGGCCTTTCGGGGCATCGGACGCCCGCCATATCGCGGTCGTCCGACTCCGGCCTGTCCGGCGACGATCAGTCCGCCTTCGGTGGGACGCCCGGCGGGTCACGTGGGACAGGACACCGGGTGTGGAGGCGGCAACAGGGCCGGTACCTGGCGCAATTACACTGAGAACGTGACTCGAATTGCGATCATCGGTGGCGGACCCGGCGGTTACGAGGCGGCTCTGGTGGCCGCGCGGCTCGGCGCGGAGGTGACCATCGTCGACCGTGACGGCATCGGCGGCGCGGCGGTGCTCACCGACTGTGTGCCGTCCAAGACGCTCATCGCCACCGCCGACGTGATGGCCGCGTTCGAGAACGCGCCGGAACTCGGCGTCCGGGTCGGCGCGGGCGGCCCGCAACGCGCCACCGGTGTGGACTTGGCCCGGGTCAACGCGCGGGTCAAGGCGCTGGCCCTGAAGCAGTCCGAGGACATCGCCGAGGGCCTGGCGAAGGCCGGGGTCATCGTGGTGCGCGGCACCGGGCGGCTCGCGGACGGCGGGACGGCGGTCGAGGTCATCACACCCGGGGGCGCGCTGGAGCGGATCGCCGCCGACGCGGTGATCGTGGCGACGGGGGCGCGGCCGCGCGAACTGCCCTCCGCCCGGCCCGACGGCGAGCGGATTTTGACCTGGACGCAGCTTTACGACCTCGACGAGCTTCCCGAAGACCTGATCGTGGTCGGCTCGGGCGTGACCGGCGTGGAGTTCGCCGGCGCCTACCAGGCGCTCGGTTCCCGGGTCACGTTGGTCTCCTCGCGCGAGCGGGTGCTGCCCGGGGAGGACGAGGACGCCGCCCGGGTCCTTGAGGAGGTCTTCCAGCGGCGCGGTATGCGAGTGCTGAGCCGGTCCCGCGCGGCCTCCGTGACGCGGGACGGCGACCATGTCACGGTGACGCTTGAGGACGGTCGCACGGTGCGCGGCACGCACTGCCTCATGGCCGTCGGTTCGCTGCCTAACACGGATGATCTCGGCCTCGCCGAAGCGGGCGTCCAGACGACGTCTTCGGGGCACATCGTCGTTGATCGTGTGTCGCGTACGACCGCCGCCGGCGTGTACGCGGCCGGGGACTGCACGGGCCTGCTGCTGCTCGCCTCCGTCGCAGCGATGCAGGGCCGCATCGCGGTGTACCACGCGCTCGGCGAGGCGGTGTGGCCGATCAATCTCAAGCGGGTCTCGTCGAACATCTTCACTGCACCGGAGATCGCCACCGTCGGGCGTACGAGCTTCAACGCGGAGAGCGACGATCCCAAGTTCGATGTGGTCAAGCTCCCGTTGAACACCAATCCGCGCGCGAAGATGCTCGGTTTCCACGACGGATTCGTGAAGCTGTACGCGCGACCGGGCTCGGGGACGATCCTGGGCGGTGTGATCGTCTCGCCGCGCGCGAGCGAACTGATCCATCCGATCGCGCTCGCGGTCGACGTGCATCTGACGGTCGATCAGGTCGCGTCGGTGTTCACGGTCTATCCGTCGTTGTCCGGATCGGTCGCGGAGGCGGCGCGTCGGCTGCACCGGGACGAGGATTAGTACGACACGGCGCGTGCCGCCTGCTCAATCCTTGATTTCGCAGAGCACCGCGCCCGCGGTGACGGTGGCCCCGACCTGAGCGCCGAGGGAGACCACGGTGCCGCCCTTGTGCGCGGTGAGCGGCTGCTCCATCTTCATCGCCTCCAACACCAGGATCAGGTCACCGGCCGCCACCTGCTGCCCCTCGGCCACCGCGACCTTCACGATCGTGCCCTGCATCGGCGAGGTCAGCGCGTCCCCGGTCACCGCCACTGCTGCGCGCCCGCTTCCCGCGCGTCGGGGTGCCGCCCGCCGTGACGCCGCTGCGCCCGCGGCCGGCGCCGGGGCCAGATCGGCCGGCAGCACCACTTCCAGCCGCCGCCCGCCGACCTCCACCGTCACCCTCCGGCGCTCCTGCGGCGCCGCCGGGTCCTGCCCGGCCTGCCCGCCGTAGGGCTCAAGCCCCAGTTCCGCCGCGGTCTCGATCCACCGGGTGTGCACGGTGAACGGCTGCTCGGGGTCGGCCGGCGCGAACGCCGGGTCCCGCACCACGGCCCGGTGGAACGGCAGCACCGTGGCCAGCCCCTCCACCTCGAACTCGGCCAGCGCCCTGCGGGCGCGCGCCAGCGCGTGTGCCCGGTCCCGCCCGGTGACGATCAGCTTTGCCAGCAGCGAGTCGAACGCCTGGCCCACCACGCTGCCCGCCCGCACGCCCGCGTCGACGCGCACTCCCGGCCCGTCCGGGGTACGCCACGCCGTCACGGTGCCCGGCGCCGGCAGGAAGGAGCGCCCGGGATCCTCCCCGTTGATCCGGAACTCGATGCTGTGCCCGCTCACCGGCGGGTCGTCGTATCCCAGCGGCTCGCCGGCGGCTATGCGCAACTGCTCGACCACCAGGTCCAGGCCGGTGACCTGCTCGCTGACCGGATGCTCCACCTGCAGGCGGGTGTTGACCTCCAGGAACGAGATCGTGCCGTCCACGCCTACCAGGAACTCGCACGTGCCGGCCCCTACGTACCCCGCTTCGCGCAGGATCGCCTTGGATGCGCGGTACAACTGTTCGACCTGATCCGGGGACAGGAACGGCGCCGGGGCCTCCTCCACCAGCTTCTGGTGCCGCCGCTGGAGCGAACAATCCCTCGTGGAGACGACGACCACGTTCCCGTGGCTGTCGGCCAGGCACTGGGTCTCCACATGCCGCGGCCGCTCCAGATAGCGTTCCACGAAGCACTCGCCCCGCCCGAACGCCGCGATCGCCTCCCGCACCGCCGACTCGTAGAGCTGCGGGATCTCCTCCAGCGTGCGCGCCACCTTCAACCCGCGGCCCCCGCCGCCGAACGCCGCCTTGATGGCGATCGGCAGCCCGTGCTCCTGCGCGAACGCCTCCACCTCGTCAGCCCCCGCGACCGGCTCGCTCGTGCCCGCCACCAGGGGCGCTCCCGCCCTCGCCGCGATGTGCCGCGCCGAGACCTTGTCCCCCAGCGCCTCGATCGCACCGGGCGGCGGCCCGACCCAGGTCAGCCCCGCATCGATCACCGCCTGCGCGAACGCCGCGTTCTCCGACAAGAAGCCGTATCCGGGATGTACCGCGTCCGCGCCCGACGCGGCTGCCGCAGCCAGGACCTTCTCGATCGACAGGTAGGACTCCGCGGCGGTCTCGCCGCCCAGTGCGAAGGCCTCATCCGCTACGAGCACATGCAGTGCGTCCCGATCCGGCTCCGCGTAAACCGCCACCGAACCCAGGTCCAGGTCCAGGCACGCACGCGCCACCCGTACCGCGATCTCCCCACGATTGGCGATCAGCACCTTGCGCACGTCAGGCTCCCTCAATCGTCAAATACCGAGAAGACCCCTTGAGTGTAGGCAGCCGCAAAAGCCGCCGTGCCAGGGATCACACCGAAGGTGCCGTCACGACGTGGTGCGTGCGGCAGACAACCAATCCTGGTGTATAGCGCGTCTCGTTGTAATGAGCCGGGCGCTATGGTTCTTGTCACAGGGGACGTAACCCACGACGCGGAACGACGCCCCGGTGCTCAATCTGTCCGAAGCGAACAGTGTGATCGCCGCAACGTGGAGGGTGGCCGCGAGTGTCCATATCCGGCGGCTCGCTTGAGGCGAGCAGGACGGACCGGCTCAAGGCGCAGAGCGCCTCGATGCTGGCCGAACTGCGTGTCGCCGCCGAGATCACGGTCTTCGTGGTCGCACTGATGTGGCTGGTGCAGGCGTTCAACGTGGCGGACGGCTACCGGCTCGACGCCGAGTACGGCATCGTCTCGCGGAGTGTCTCCAGCTTGCCGCACATCATCACCGCGCCTTTCCTGCATCTCGGCCTTCAGCACATAGAGAGCAACACGCCCCCGCTGGCGTTGCTGACCTTCCTGGCCGCGCTCGGCGGGATCAAGCGGTTCCTGTACGCCGTCGCGTTGATCATCGTCCTCGGTGGCCTCGGCACCTGGATGGTCTCATCTTCTAATACGGTTACCGTGGGGGCGAGCGGTCTGATCTTCGGGCTGCTTGGTTATGTGGTGGTACGCGGTCTGTTCGCCCGTTCGCTGTTGCGCGCGGCCTGGCAGATCGCGGTCGGTGCCGCGGTTTTCGTCTACTACCAGTGGACGCTCGTGCTGCTGTATCCGTCCTCGACTGTCAACGCGATGCATATCTCGTGGCAGGGTCACCTGTGCGGCCTGATCGCGGGGGTCCTGGCCGCGGTCCTGGCCTGGCGCCGCGGCGGGCGCCTCGACGACGAACCGGGGCCGGCATGAGAAAGCCCTCGGTCCCGTTGCGCCGGATGCCCGTCAGCCGCCGCGTTCAGCTCAGTTCCCGATCAGCCCCGACCCGAAGTGGCGCCAGTCGTGCCCATACCTTCTGAAATCCTCTCGCGCGCGTTGCGCACCGCCCCGGGCAAGGCCGTGGCGGCGGCAGGCGCCGCGACCGCCGTCGTGGTCGGCGTCATGGTGGCGTTCCCGCCCATCGCGGCGGCGGCGTCCGGCTCACCGGATCTGGTCATACGGCCGACGCACTCGCGCATCCCGTTCCCGACCTTCAGCTTCCCGCTGCCGACCGCTACGGGCGGCCCGACGGGCGGCACTTCGGTGACCGTGCCGGTCCGGGTCAAGAAGTCCACCGGGACCGGGCAGTCGTCGGGCCAGTTCAACTACGTTTCCACCTTCTCGCCGGCCCCGGTCGCGTCGAGTTCGCCGGTGAGCACCGCCAGCGCCGCCTGTCTGCCGAACGGTCAGCCGGTGACCGGCCCCGGCGGGGCCCTCGACCTGCCGGGGATCAGCGGAACCTCGAAGGACCCGGGGCACGTCGGCGCGTTGCCGATCACCGATCTCGGCCCGATGGCGATGCTGCCGCCGCAGATCGACTCGACGAACCTGACCCAGTTGCGGATGACCCGGCCGGTGGACGCGGTCTCGCCGAACCTGTCGATGGTCGCGAGTTCCGGCTACCGCTTTCCGTGCGTGCACATCGAGGTCGGTGCGGGCCGTGGCTATGCGAACGCCGAATACGCGCTCGTGAATGCGGGGCTGGTGGCGGACGACCGGTCGGGCGGTAGCGAGATACTGACGTGGACGTACTCGACGATCCTCTGGTCGTATACGCTGCCGGGCTCCGCGGATGTGCATCAGGGTTCCGGGGAGATCAACGCGCAGCCCGATCATAAGGCGACCTCGCTGGCCACCGATTCCAAGAAGGTGGCGGCCGGAACGGTCGGTTTGGCGCTTCTGGTCGCGTTTGGACTCATCGCGTTGTACGTAGCCGGACGGCGTCGCAACCGGCAGCGGTACCGCACGCGCTACTACCGCCGTGCTGTGCTGCGCGCGCAGCGCGCAGCGGCGGTGGCGGGTGCGGCGGAAGCGGTCCCGTCGCAGCAGGCGGTGGCCGAGTCGCTTGTCGTCGAGCCGGATCGGCCCGCGCGGCCGGACCAGGAATTCGTCGAGGCAGTGGAGTCCGCCGAGGCAGTGGAACCTGTCGAGGTGCACTCCGATGAAGCCGCACAAGCGGCTGAGTCTGAGACGGAAGCCGCGGAGGCCGAGCCGGAATCGGAACCGGACCCTGAGCCGGTACCTGAGCCGGAGCCGGAGCCCGAGTCGATACCGGAACCGGAACTTGAGGCCGAGCCGGAATCGGTCCTGGAGCCGGAACCGGAGCCCGAGTCGATACCGGAACCGGAACTTGAGGCCGAGCCGGAATCGGTATCGGACTTGGAACTTGAGGCCGAGCCGGAATCGGTCCTGGAGCCGGAACCGGAGCCCGAGTCGATACCGGAACCGGACCCTGAGCCGGTACCGGAGCCGGAGCCGGAGCCGGAGCCGGCGGCCGCGGAAGCGGAAGCGGACTTCGTTCAGGGGGATGAACGCAGCGAGTCCGACTCTGTTGCGCTGGACTCCGCCGCTCCTGATCCTGACGCGTCCATCGTCGACGAGCGTGAGGCGGCCGATTCGAAGCGAGAATCGGGCGACAGCGCAGACGATGACGAAGCAGTGCGAGACGAAGCAGTGCGAGAAGCAGTCCGCGTCGTCGACCCGGACGGCGACGATGCGGATAGCGACGATGCGGACTCCAGCCTGCCGGATGGTTCAACCGAATCAGAGTCCGCCGAACCAGAGCACTCAAAGCCGGCGGCGTCCGCCGAGCCCGCACCGGCCGAACCCGCACCCGCATCAGCCAAGCCTGAACCAGCCGAGCCCGCACCCGCACCCGCGTCCGCGCCCGCCGCGGCGCGTTGACCACGCGGCCGGTCGGCCGCGCGCCGCGCTATCGGAAGATCCCGGTGTGGCCCAGGGAGTACCGCCCCGGCTGCGGGTATACGCACAGGCCGTGCGGACCTTTG
The DNA here is from genome assembly GCF_018283645.1 of Actinocrinis puniceicyclus. GTDB lineage: Bacteria > Actinomycetota > Actinomycetes > Streptomycetales > Catenulisporaceae > Actinocrinis > Actinocrinis puniceicyclus. The sequence goes on from NZ_JAGSXH010000003.1 coordinate 114,154, forward strand.
CCGACCGGGATGCGAGCGATGAGATGCCCGTCAACCGTCGAGATGGCATACACATCAGCCGTGTAACGGCCGGTCAGCCACAGCACCGTGCCATCCGCTGACACCCCGCCCATGTCGGGAGTCGCCCGGCCCGGAATCCTCCACACCGCCTTAACCGAACGCGTCGCGAAATCGAGCACGGCGACCGAGCCCTCACCGCGGTTCGACACGAACAACGACCTCGAGTCCCGGCTGACATAGAGGCCGTGCGCCCCGAGCCCGGTGCGGACGAACCCGGTCACCCGGAAGCTGTCGCCATCCAGCATCCAAACGCCGTTCGCCTGCATGTCCGCGACATACCAGACCGAACCGTCCGGCGCGATCTTCACGTCCTGCGGCCTCGCACCAGAGCGCAACTCGATCACACCCAGCAACTTGTGCGTCGCCGTGTCGACCTTCACCAACTGCCCGGAGTACTCGCACGAAGCGATGAAGTACGTGCCGTCCGGGGAGAAATCGGCGTGATTCACACCCGAGCACGGCACCCTCAGGATGTCTTGCACCGCCATCGTGTGCGGATCGCGGAACGCGATCTCGTGCAGCGCCTCCGCCATCACCACCGCCGACTTCCCATCCGGGGTGAAATACAGGTTGTACGGATCGCTCACCGGCACCGGAGAGCCGAACACACCGGTCCGCGGGTTGATCGGCGTGAGTGAATTGCCCAGATCGTTGTTCACCCACAGCGTCTGCAGATCCCAACTCGGCACGACATGCTGCGGCTGCTGCCCTACCGGCACCGTGCGCACGACCTTGTACGTCGCGGGATCGATGACGGACACGGTGTTCGACTCGCTGTTGGGCACGTACACGTACGAGGGAACGCCGGCCACCGCGGCGGACAGCTGATTCGGCCGGTCCGCGAAGTACAGATCCGAAGGGTCGTACGGCGGCATCCCGGGAAGGCCGGAGCGCAGAGCCAGCGTCGGGCCGGGCGAAGAAGGAACTGCGTTACCTGGCCCGTTTCCGGCGGCTGCCCGCGATACGTCGCCCGAGACATTCCCGCCCGGAGGCACATGCGCCGAACCGGCCGCCGAAGTCGAACCGGTCGCGCCCGGGCCGAACAACGCGTATCCGCCGACGATGACGCCCGCCGTCACCGCGGACGCTGCGCCGAAGATCGAAATGAGGCGTCGCGACGGACGCTTGAGGTTGCGAGGGCTGGTCACCGACGTGACACCTCCGGCACCGAGAGAGACCGCGGGAAGAGCGCCGAGGCGGTCACCGCACGCAGGCCGCGGGCGCGAAGGCCGTCCAGGATCGCGGGCAGCGCCGCGACGGTGCCGCCATGCCCCAGATGCATCGAAACCACGTCGCCGGCGCGCACGGCCGTGAGCACTCTGCGCACGACCGCGTCCGGACCCGGATCGGTGTAATCGAGCGAATCGAGATCGTAGGAGAGAACCGTCGGATAGCCGGCGCGCGCCGCCGCGGCGCGGACCGCGGGCGTCGCGTGTTGCGCTTGCGACGGACGGAACCAGCGCCCGATCGAGCCGGTCAGCCGCCGCAGCCGGGCCGCGCAGTCCTCGATCTCCGCAAAGGCCGCAACCGGGCTCAACGCGTCGATGTCGATGTGGTGCTCGGTGTGGTTGCCCAGTTCGTGGCCGCCGTCAAGCACGCGTCGCGCCATCTGCGGGTACTCGCCGAGCCAGCGACCGACCGCCAGCACCGTGACCTGGGCGCCCGCGCGCTCGGCCTCGGAGAGCAGCGACGTGGCGAGCGCGGGAGTCCCGTCACCGTGGAACGTCAGCGCGACCGCGCCCGCGACGCCCGCACCCGGCACCGTGCTCGCGGGAGTCGCCGAGACGGCGGAACTCGGCCGACCGGGCGGAACACCGTTGCTCGACGGCGAACCGGCGCTGCGCGCCGTGGATACCGGACTCCCGCCGTGCGACGCGCAGCCGTCCGCGAGGACAGTGGCCGCGCACGCCATCCACGCACTGCGAATCGAGTCACGGCGCGACCAGCCCGAGACGCGACCAAGCTCGCTGGAGAACGGCACGGCGCGACTCTACGGGAGGTGATACCCCCAGCTACTCGTCCGTTACGGCTGAACGAGTGAAACCATCAGCCCTTCGGGTGAGTTTTCCACAGGTCTGCCACGGCGATGCCGAGCTCGCCGAGCATGACCCGCAGCAGCGGCAACGACAGCCCGATGACGTTGGACGGGTCGCCGCCGATCGACTCGACGAAAGAGGCGCCGTAGCCGTCGAGGGTGAACGCGCCGGCCACGTGCAGCGGTTCGCCGGTGGCGACGTAGGCATCGATCTCCGCGTCCGAGATATGCGCGAACCGGACCAGCGTCGCGGCGGCGCGGGTGACCTCGCGCCAGTCCGAGTCCTTCGCCGATGCGTCATCGCCTCGCCCCGACCGGGTGTCGATCAGGCAATGGCCGGTGACGAGGATCCCCTCCCGCCCGCGCATGGCCTTCCAGCGACCTATGGCGTCCTGCGCGTCGCTGGGTTTGCCGTACGGTTCGCCGTCCAGGTCCAGTACCGAATCACAGCCCACCACCAGCGCCCCCGGCTCCACCCGGCGCGCTACCGTACGGGCCTTGGCCTGCGCCAGCATCAGCGCCAACATCGCCGGGCTCTGCGCGTCCACGGCATCCTCGTCCACGCCGCTGACTATCGCCTCCGGCGCGAAGCCGGCGTTGCGCAGCAGCGCCAGTCGAGCGGGGGACTGCGAGGCCAGTACCAGTTTCACGTTCGCTGCTCTCGGGATCGCGGTGGATGACATTCAGGGGCAGTGCCGCGGCGGCCGTCAACGCGGGAACGCCGAGGCTCGCCAGCCGCCGGGAGAAGGCGCGCTCGGTGCCTGGATCCGCGCCGCGTAATCCGTCCAGCCGGAGCGTCTCGGCGGCGCGAGCGGCCCGGCGCCGGCCGCGGCGGCCTGGACGCTCAACACGGCCACCAAGGCCGCGATCTCCTGTGCGGTCGGCTCCCCGCGCACGATTTCGAGCGTCACGGCCGTTGCTGCGCCGTCGTCCACGTCCGCCTCCGAAGTACCGTTCGTCGCCGTCATCGCCCCACCCTCGCGTGCAGCCGGAAGTACCGCCCCACCGCCGCAGTAGTCTCTGGCTCGGTCACAGCGGGATGTTCCCGTGCTTCTTCGGCGGCAGCTGCGCGCGCTTGGTCCGCAGGGTGCGCAGGGCGCGCGTCACGAAGGCGCGAGTCTGTGAGGGCTCGATGACCGAGTCCACATAACCGCGCTCGGCCGCGATATAAGGGCTCAGCAGAGTGTCCTCGTACGCGGTGATCAATTCGGCGCGCTTCGCCGCCGGGTCCGCTGCCCCCGCGATGTCACGCTTGTTGAGGATGTCCACCGCGCCCTGTGCGCCCATCACGGCGATCTGCGCGGTGGGCCAGGCGACGTTGATGTCCGCGCCGAGGTGCTTCGAACCCATGACGTCATACGCGCCTCCGTACGCCTTGCGCGTGATGACGGTGACCATGGGCACCGTTGCCTCGGCATACGCAAACAGCAGCTTCGCGCCCCGCCTGATGATGCCGTTCCACTCCTGGTCCGTACCCGGCAGGAAGCCCGGCACGTCCACGAACGTCAGGATCGGGATGTTGAACGAATCGCAGGTCCGGATGAACCGCGCCGCCTTCTCCGAAGCGTCGATGTCGAGGCAGCCGGCGTACTGCATCGGCTGGTTCGCGACGACGCCGACCGAACGACCCTCCACCCGCCCGAAGCCGACCAGCACGTTCGGCGCGAAGAGCGCCTGTACCTCAAGGAAGTCGCCGCCGTCGAGGACGTGCTCGACGACCTGGTGCATGTCGTAAGGCTGATTCGCCGAATCCGGTATCAGTGAATTGAGTTCGAGGTCGACCGGGCTCACCGACAGGTCGTCATCGGCGTCGAAGACCGGAGGGTCCTCAAGATTGTTCTGCGGGAGGAAGGAGAGCAGGCTCTTTACGTACTCGACGGCGTCCTTCTCGTCGGCGGCCTGATAGTGCGCGTTACCGGACCTCGTGTTGTGCGTGTGCGCGCCGCCGAGCTCCTCGAAACCGACGTCCTCGCCGGTCACCGTCTTGATCACGTCGGGTCCCGTGATGAACATGTGCGAGGTCTTGTCGACCATGACGACGAAGTCGGTCAGCGCGGGAGAGTACACCGCGCCGCCGGCGGCCGGTCCGACGATCAGCGAGATCTGCGGGATGACGCCCGAGGCGTGCACGTTGCGGCGGAAGACCTCGCCGAAGGCGCCGAGCGCGACCACGCCCTCCTGGATCCGCGCGCCGCCGCCGTCGTTGAAACCGACCAGCGGACAGCCGATCTTCATCGCCAGGTCCATCACCTTGGTGATCTTCTCGCCGTTGACCTCGCCGAGGGAACCGCCGTAGATCGTGAAGTCCTGCGAGAACACGCACACCGGGCGACCGTCCACGGTGCCGTGCCCGGTGACCACGCCGTCGGTGTACGGCCGGTTCCGCTCGATGCCGAAGTTGGTCGAGCGGTGCCGCGCCAACTCGTCCATCTCCTGGAACGAGCCCTCGTCCAACAGCAGTTCGATCCGCTCACGCGCGGTCAGCTTGCCTTTGGAGTGCTGCTTCTCCACCGACCTGGCGGAACCTGCGTGCACTGCCTCGTCCAAGTGCGCACGAAGCACGCCGAGCTTGCCCGCAGTCGTGTGGATGTCGATCTCATCGGCCATCGTCGCTCGTCTACTCCCTGCACGAGTATCGGTACCTCCCGGTCGCCCAACGTCGCTCCGGGGGTTGGAGACAATCTATACACGTCCCCATAGGCTGCGGCCATGGCCTCCGTCTACAACGATCTCAACCGGCCGCCGCTGAACGAAACCAGGCTGCAACGGGCGCTGATGGTGCCCGGTCTGGGATTCGGCGGCCACAGTGTCGCCGCGCTGCGGGTACTTCCCGAGGTCGATTCCACCAACACCGCCCTCCTGGCCGCCGCCGCGGACGGAGCGCCGCACGGCTCGGTGGTCGTCGCCGAGGCGCAGACCGCCGGCAGAGGCCGCCTCGGCCGCACCTGGGTCGCCCCGCCGCGCTCCGGCCTGTTCCTGTCCGTGCTGCTGCGCCCCGACGTGCCCTCGGCCCGCTGGGGCTGGCTGCCGCTGCTCGCCGGAGTCGCGGTGCACTCGGCCGTGGCCCGAGTCGCGCACCTGGACGTCGCGCTGAAATGGCCGAACGACCTGATCGTGCCCGGCCCCGACGAACCCGGCCCCGATGTGCCAGACACGGACGCGCCGTCCGGCTACGGCGCCGGCCGCAAACTCGGCGGCATCCTCGCCGAACAGGGCGGAGCACCGTCGCAGCCCTGCGTGGTCGTCGGCATCGGGATCAACGTCACGCTGCGGGAGGAAGAACTTCCGGCGCCGCACGCCACCTCGCTCGTGCTCGCCGGGGCCGAGGTCACCGACCGCGACACCCTGCTCAGGGCCGTGCTGCGCGGCTTCGGATCCTGGTACGCCGACTGGGCCGAGTCCGGCGGCGACGCCGAACGCTGCGGGCTGGCCGCGGCGTACCGGGCCGTGTGCGCCACTCTGGACCGGCCGGTGCGCGCCGAACTTCCCGGCGGCGCGGTCGTGACCGGGCAGGCCACGGGCATCGATCCGGACGGACGGCTGCTCATCCGAACGGCCGATGGCACTTCGACGCCAATCGGCGCAGGAGATGTTGTGCACTTGCGATAAGCGCAGTAATAGCGCAGCCTCGCCCTCGCATGCCAGGATTCGCCCATACACACGCGCGGCTGCGCCGGAACCGGCTGCCTGGCCGCAAATCAAGAGGGGACAAGGACTGTCATGGGGTACCCACAGCGGCTGCTCAGCGAGGGAGAGCGGATCGACCTTCAGCTGCGTCCGCACTGGAAGGCCCTGGTGCTGCCGGTGATCGCGCTCATCCTGACGGTAGGCATCGGCGCATTCCTCGCCGCCGTGGCCCCGAGTCACGGCACCGGCGCAGAGGCCAGTTACATCGCCATAGGCGTCGTGGCGCTGGTGCTCATCGTCTGGTTCACGCTGCGCCCGTGGATCGAGTGGATGAACACCAACTACGTGATCACCAACCGGCGCCTGATCATCCGCCTCGGTCTCATACACCGCGTCGGCCGGGACATCCCGCTGGAGAAGGTCAACGACGTCTCCTTCCGGCACGACTCGCTGCTGGACCGGATGCTCGGCTGCGGCACCCTGGTGGTCGAGTCCGCCGGCGAGCACGGCCAGGTCGAGCTCGACGACATCCCGCACGTCGAGGAGACCCAGCGCGAGATGGCGACCCTCATCTCCGGCGAGCCGGCTCCTCAGACGCGCAAGAACTGATCAAGGCGGCACCGGCGCGCATCCCATCCACCGGCCGCGCCGGTGATCCGCGACGCGGACTAAATCAGCTCAGAGCGGTATCGTTGCAGTCCGTACGCCTCCGGATGCGGCCGGCGGCTCCATAGACGCCAACCGGGGGCCGACCGGGGACGCATGCGTCCCCGGTCGGCCC